>NZ_JBRIQO010000010.1:0-293493 GCF_052983175.1 Streptosporangium sp. G12
TCCACCTCCGAGGCTCGATCATGTGGCTGAAACTCCTCACTTCAACCACATGATCCGAACCTCGAACAGCTCCTAGGTCGGCGGGGCGGCCCGGGTACGGCGACTGATGGTCGGTACGGCGGGGCCGGCGGTCGGTGCGCGGCCTGAGTGCGGCCCCGGCCGTGACCGGCCCCCAGGCCGCATGCGCGGCCGGGGTCCGCGACGCTGGGCCGTGCGGCGGCGCGCCGCGCCGCCGCCTTGACCACGCGGGCCGCGCTGATCTATCTGCACACCGAGAACGGGCGGGATCAGATGATCGCCGACGGCATGGGAAAGCTCGCCGAAGCCGCTCTCAAGAAAGAAGATCCACCGGCATCGGGCACGTAACGGGCACGGAAGATCGAAAGCGCTCCGGAAACAACTAAGGCCCCGGTCCGGATTTACGTCCTGACCTGGGCCTTTGTGGGTGGAGCGGGTGACGGGAATCGAACCCGCGCTGTCAGCTTGGGAAGCTGATGTTCTGCCATTGAACTACACCCGCGTGCGGCGTGCCGCGAGTCACCACTCTAGCGGAAAGTTGGGCGACTCTCGTCCCTCCCGGGAGCAAGATTCATGCGTTCCCTCCGGAGGCGGGCCTCACGGCTCCGCCGTTGCCAGGTTCCCCTCCCGGAGGCAAGCTTCACGGCTCCGCCGTTGGTAGGTTCCACACGTGCTGCTTTCCGATCGTGACATCGCCGCTCAGATCGAGGCTGGAAGGGTCAGGATCGATCCCTTCCAGCCGGAGATGATCCAGCCGTCCAGTGTTGACGTACGCCTGGACCGCTACTTCAGAGTTTTCGAGAACCACCGGTACCCCCACATCGATCCGGCGGTCGAGCAGCCCGATCTGACGCGGATGGTCGAACCGGACAAGGACGAGCCGTTCATCCTGCATCCGGGGGAGTTCGTGCTGGCGAGCACGTACGAGGTCGTCACGCTGCCGGACGACATCGCCTCGCGGCTGGAGGGCAAGAGCTCGCTGGGCAGGCTCGGGCTGCTGACGCACTCGACGGCAGGGTTCATCGACCCCGGGTTCAGCGGGCACGTCACGCTGGAGCTCTCCAACGTCGCGACGTTGCCGATCAAGCTCTGGCCCGGTATGAAGATCGGTCAGCTCTGCATGTTCAGGCTCAGCTCCCCGGCGGAGTATCCCTACGGTTCGGAGAAGTACGGATCGCGCTACCAGGGGCAGCGGGGACCGACGCCGAGCCGTTCGTACCTCAACTTCCACCGGACTCCCATCTGATTTCCATGATCGTCGACGGGGGAGGGCGCGGACCCTCGTGAGGGGTCCGAACGCGGTTTAGCGAGGGACCGTGATGGAAATCACCCTGATTGTTCGCGAGGGCCGCCGGTCTGTCCGACCTTGGTGGATCTCGGGGAAACGTCGTGGAAGCAGGAGCTTCGGGGGAGAGCGGGGGCGACGCGCCGGACGGTGATCCGGGGGAGAGAGTCCCATACGTGACCTGCCTTCGGCATAATGTGGCCGAAAACTAGCAAAAACGGTCACCGGAAAGATGCTCGCAAGACTGCCTCAAGCCGTGTGTCGCCGGGTACCCGCCGGGTAACGACATCACGAAGAGTGCGTGTCTGGCAGGTGAAGTTCGCATTTCCGCTGGTAACCCGTACCCTTCTCTGCGGACCATCCCCGCACATCTGGAGAACGACGTGCGCCTGCGTCTCACACCTAGTGAGGACAGCTACTACGACTTGTTCGCCGACTCGGCGAACAACCTCGTCACAGCGTCCCGTCTGCTGGTAGAGATCATCAGTGACGGATCGGACCGGGAAGCCCTGGCCGAGAAGATGCGCGCATGTGAGCACGCCGGCGACGAGCGCACTCACGCGATCATGAATCGGCTCAACGAGAGCTTCATCACCCCCTTCGACCGCGAGGACATCTACCGCCTCGCCTCGAACCTCGACGACGTGATGGACTACATGGAGGCGGCAGCCGACCTGATCGTCCTGTACCAGATCGACCACCTCCCCAAGGAGGTCGTCCGGCAGGTCGAGGTCCTGGAGCGCGCCGCCGAGCTCACCGCCGAGGCCATGCCGCGGCTGCGTTCGATGAAGAACCTCAACGAGTACTGGATCGAGATCAACCGGCTGGAGAACCAGGCCGACCAGGTCTACCGACGCCTTCTCGCCAAGCTCTTCGGCGGGGAGTACGACGCGTTGACCGTCCTCAAGATGAAGGAGGTCATCGATCAGCTCGAGATGGCCGCCGACGCCTTCGAGCACGTGGCCAACACGATCGAGTCGATCGCGGTCAAGGAAAGCTAAGTGGATCTCACGCTCGCACTCGTCATCGGCGTGGTGGTCGTGGCGCTGGTGTTCGACTACACCAACGGCTTCCACGACGCCGCGAACGCGATCGCGACCTCCGTCTCGACGCGCGCGCTGACGCCGAGGGCCGCGCTGTTCATGGCCGCGGCCATGAACTTCCTGGGTGCGCATCTCGGTACGCAGGTGGCGGCGACCGTCGGCAAGGGCATCATCGACGCCCCGCAGGGAAGCCACGGCCTCGTCATCGTCGGCTCGGGTCTGGTCGGCGCGATCACCTGGAACCTCGTCACGTGGTACTTCGGCCTTCCCTCGTCGAGCAGTCACGCGCTGATCGGCGGCCTGGTCGGCTCCGCGCTCGCCTCGGCGAGCACCGTCCACTGGGACGGGGTGATGGAGAAGGTCGTCATCCCGATGATCCTGTCTCCGCTGATCGGTTTCAGCCTCGCCGGGCTCATCATGATCGGAATCCTGTGGGGATTCCGGCGCTCCCAGCCCACGAGGACCAACCGGGGCTTCCGTCTCGCGCAGACCGTGTCCGCGGCGGCGATGGCGCTGGGCCACGGCCTCCAGGACGCGCAGAAGACCATGGGGGTCATCTTCCTCGCCCTCGTGGTCGGCGGCTACCAGAACGACGGTGACCCGATCCCCCAGTGGGTCATCCTCTCCGCCGCCACGGCCATCTCGCTCGGCACGTACGCGGGCGGCTGGCGGATCATGCGGACGCTCGGGCGCCGGATCATCGCGCTCGACCCTCCGCAGGGATTCGCCGCGGAGACGGCCGCGGCGACCGTGCTCTACACCGCGGCCATCGGCTTCGGCGCCCCCATCTCCACCACTCACACGATCACCAGCGCGATCATGGGCGTCGGCGCCACCAAGCGCCTGTCGGCCGTGCGCTGGGGCGTCGCGGGCAACATCGTGACCGCCTGGATCCTCACGATCCCGGCCGCCGCGTTCGTCGCCGCGCTGTCCTACTTCGCGCTCCACTGGATGGTCGAGTAGTCCTCGGGTGACCGCGCCGGACCGGGAGCGAACCCGGTCCGGCGCGCCCTGCTTCCAGGGGCGTCCCCGCTTTTCGGTACGTCAGGCGGAAGACGTCTCTACTTCCGGTACATCACGTCGACGTCCCACCGGGTGAAGCCCAGCCTCTCGTACAGGCGGAGCGCCGCGGGGTTGTCCTCGTCCACGTACAGCATCACCTGGCTCAGGCCCCGCGACCTCAGGTACGTCAGGCCCGCGAGGGTGAGCGACCTGCCCAGACCGCCGCCCTGCTCGGCGGGGTCGACGCCGACGACGTACACCTCGCCGAGGGGTTCGTGCGCGTGGTCGCCGTCACCGTGGACCTTGGTCCAGTGGAAGCCCACCAGCCGGTCGCCGTCCCCGGAGCCGTCCGGTCGTACGGCGAGGAAGAACCCGGCCGGGTCGAACCAGGGCTCCCGCTCGCGCCGCTCCAGGTCCTCGATCGTCCACGTTCCCTGCTCGGGGTGCCGGGCGAAGGCCTTGGCGTTGAGCGCCACCCACGCCTCCCGGTCGGAGGTGCCGGGCTCGAACGTGCGCAGCCGTACCCCCTCGGGAAGCTCGAAGCCGGGGATGTCGGAGGACAGGGAGCGGCGCATCCGCCACAGGGACCTGACCTTGTCGAATCCCGCCGAGCGGGCGAGGGCCTCGGCGGCCGGGTGCCCGCCGTGCGCCCACAGGCGCAGGTGCCCGCCGGTGTGGTCGAGCACCGTCTCCAGCAGCCGCCGCCCGTATCCCCTCCCGCGGAACGCCGGGTGGACGACCAGCTCCCCGCTGGGTCCCTCGACGGGGTCGGTCGGGTCGACGTGGGCGTAGCCCGCGAGGTCGTCCCCGGCGTACAGCAGCACGGCTCCGGCCCGTTCGTCGCCGCCGTAGCGCAGGTGCAGCATCACATGTTCGTTGAGCGGCCTGACCCCGTCGGCCTCCGTGGCCGCCTCCACCACCGCGAGGACGCCGGACACCTCTTGCTCGCCGAGCGACCCTCGGTACTCCACACGCGCGTTCATGGTGTGGACTCTAAGCGGGCACATGTTTCCCGAGCCCACCGGGGACTGGCAAAAGGCGCCATGCACTCGCCAGGTGAATCGTTACCTCTCGGTCATTCCTTGCACAGGTGGTCCCTTTAGTGTCGTGGTTCATGATGTCTCGTTCCTTCCAGCGGCTGGCCATGGCGGGCGTGCTCGCCGGGGCCGGTCTCGTGCTCGCGATGGGACCGGCCCAGGCGGGCAACAAGCCCGCCGGCCCCGCCGTCAAGACCGCCAAGACGGTGCCGGTCCGCCTGCTCTCCCTCAACGACTTCCACGGCCACCTCGAGCCGCCGACCGGTTCGTCCGGCCGCATGGTCGACGAGACCGGCGCCACGGTCGACGCGGGTGGCGCCGCGTTCGCCGCCACCCACCTCAAGCAGCTCTCCGACAAGAACACGCTGAAGGTCGCCCAGGGCGACCTGATCGGTGCCACCCCCCTGATCTCCGCGGCCTACCACGACGAGCCCTCGGTGGAGTTCCTCGGCAAGGTCGGCGTCACCGCCTCCGCCGTGGGCAACCACGAGTTCGACGAGGGGTACGCCGAGCTCAAGCGGATCATGAACGGCGGCTGCCACCCGGTGGACGGCTGCTCGCCCGCCGGTACGTGGAAGGGCGCGAAGTACAGCTATCTCGGCGCGAACGTCATCTTCAAGCGGCCCGAGCGGGGCGCGGAGAAGGAGGCGCTGGAGGCCCTGGGCGGGACGAGCGGCGGCTCGCTGCGCGACCTCCTCAAGGACTACGGCATCCCCGCGCTGCCCCCGGTCGCGATCCGCTGGATGAACGGCGTGCCGATCGGCTTCATCGGCCTGGTCACCCAGACCACCCCGAACATCGTCACCGCCGAGGGCGTCAAGGACCTCGAGTTCGTCGACGAGGTGAAGGCCGCGAACGTCGCGTCCAAGCTCCTCAAGATCGTCGGCGTCAAGGCCCAGGTCGTGCTCGTGCACGAGGGCGACCAGGTCACCGCGGGCCAGTCGCCCGACGCGTGCGCCGCCCAGCCCGGCGCGGGCAACCGGATCGCCACCCAGGTCGACGCCGAGATCGACATGATCCTCAGCGGCCACTCCCACCAGGCGTACCTGTGCCGGGTGACCGACCCCAAGGGCGGCACCCGCCTCTACAGCCAGGGCGGCTCCTTCGGCCGGGTCATCACCAAGGTCGACTTCCAGGTGGACGTCAGGACCCGCGACGTCGTGCGCTCCTCGGTCGTGGCCGACAACCAGGTCGTGACCAGGACCGTCACCCCCGACCCGGAGATCGGCGCGTTCGTCCAGACGTGGAAGGACCGCGTCGCGGCGGTGGCCAACAGGCCGATCGGCCGGATCACCGCGGACATCACCAACACCGCCGTGGCCTCCGGGGAGTCCCCCCTGGGCAACCTCATCGCCGACGGCCAGCTCGCCGCGACCAGGACCGGCGGCAACGCCCAGATCGCCCTGATGAACCCGGGCGGCGTGCGGGCGAGCCTCACCTACGCGGGCTCGCCCGCCGGTGAGGGAGACGGTGTGGTGACGTACGGAGAGGCGTTCACGGTCCAGCCGTTCAACAACCTCATGCAGGTGGTCACGCTCACCGGGGCGCAGCTCAAGACCGTTCTCGAGCAGCAGTTCGTCGGCGGTCCCAACGCCCAGGCGTTCACCAAGATCCTGCAGCCGTCGTCGAACTTCACCTACACCTACAGCGCGAGCGCACCGTGGGGTTCGAAGATCTCCGACATGAAGATCGACGGTGTCGCCGTGACGGACACGCAGACGATCAGGGTCGCGGCCAACAACTTCCTGGTCGGCGGCGGTGACGCGTTCCTCGCCTTCAAGGACGGTGCGGACGTGTGGAGCGGCCCGCTGGACATCGACGCCTTCGCCGCCTACTTCGCGGCGAACCCGTCGATCACGCCCCCGGTGCCCGACCACATCACGGTCGTTCCGTAACGCGGGCGAAAGACGCGCCACGCCGCGAGGATCGCGGTACGTCGTGAGGCATGGCACACCGTGAAGGTGTGACACGCGCGAGAGGCCCATCGGACGCGTCCGGTGGGCCTCTTCGCACGTGGTGCCGGGGGCGTTTCGCCGTACGTCGCGAGGAGCCCGGTGGGGCAGGAGGGCCGTACGCCGTGAGCGGTATCCGCGGCCCGGCCCAGGCCGGCGTACGGCCGGGGATGTACGGGCGACCTCCTCCTTCCGAGGGTCGGCACAGCGGGCACGGTGGCCTACCGTGTCAGGGGTGAGGACCCGGAGAACCGACGCGCTGGTCGCGGCCGGGGTGCTGGCGGGGATCGTCGGGGGCACCTACGGCGGGCTGTCCGGCTCGGGTTTCCCCGAGCGTCCGCTGGACACGCTCGGCCTGGCGCTGATCACGGTGTCGTCGCTGGCGCTGGCATTCCGGCGGAGCGCGCCGCTGCCGGTGGGAACGATCACTGTGGCCTGCGTCGTCGCCTACCACGTCTGGCGGTACCCGGGGATCTTCGCCGCCGCGCCCGCCCTGATGTCGATCTACACGGTGGCGGTCCTCGGACGGCGGAGCCTGGCGGTCCGGCTGGCGGTCGCGATGGCCGTGGGGATCTACGGCCCCATCGCGCTGTCCGACGTCGACCCCGCCCCCGACGGCGGTTTCACCCTGCTCAGCGGCTGGCTGGTGGCGATGGTGGTCCTCGGGGAGATGACCAGGAACCGTCGCGCGTACCTGAACGAGGTCGAGGAACGGGCGATCGAGGCCGAGCGCACCCGCGAGGAGGCGGCGCTGCGCCGGGCCGACGAGGAGCGGCTGTGGATCGCCCAGGAGCTGCACGACACCCTCACCCACAGCATCTCGGTCATCAACGTCCAGACCTCCGTCGCCGTGCACCTGCTCGACCACGACCCCGCGCGGTCCCGCGAGGCACTGGCCGTGATCAAGGAGTCGGGGCGGGAGGCGATGCGCGAGCTCCGCGCCACGCTGGGCGTGCTGAGGCAGGCCGATCCCGACGACCCCGAGGCGGGCCTGGCCAGGCTGCCCCGGCTGGTCGCCAGGGCGGAGGCGGTGGGGCTGCCGGTCAGGGTCCTCGTCGTCGGAGAGCGCCTGGACCTGCCCCCGGACGTCGACCGGGCGGCCTACCGCATCGCGCAGGAGGCGTTCACCAACGTGCTTCGTCATGCCGGGCCCGCGTCGATCACGCTGACGATCGAGTACCGGCCGGGAACGGTCGTGCTGCGCGTCGAGGACGACGGGGAGTCCGCCGCGGAGGTCACGGGATACGGAATGGGGCTGATCGGGATGCGCGAGCGCGCCGTCGCCGCCGGAGGGTCGCTCACCGCGGGCCCGCGTCCGCAGGGCGGGTTCGCCGTCCGTGCCGAGCTGCCCCTGGCGGGGCGGCCGTGATCAGGGTGCTGCTCGCCGACGACCAGGCGCTGATCCGCGCGGGCTTCCGGGCACTGCTCGACATGGCCGGCGACATCACCGTCGTCGGCGAGGCGGGCAACGGCGTCGAGGCCGTCGAGATGTCCCGCGCGCTACGGCCGGACGTGGCGCTGCTGGACGTCAGGATGCCGCTGCTGGACGGCATCCAGGCCACCAGGAGGATCGGCGCCGACCCCGAGCTCGACGCGGTGCGCGTGGTGATCCTGACCAACTACGCCCTCGACGAGTACGTCTTCGCCGCGCTGCGCGCCGGGGCCGGGGGCTTCCTGCTCAAGGACATCGAACCCGCCGAGCTGCTGAGGTCGGTCCGGGTGGCCGCCGCCGGTGACGCGCTGCTCTCGCCCTCCGTGACCCGGCGGCTGATCGAGGAGTACGTGTCCACTCCGCCCAGGCCCGTCGCGGGGCCCGGCCTGGAACGCCTGACCGGCCGCGAGCTGGAGATCCTGGCACTGGTCGCCACGGGCATGTCCAACGCGGAGATGGCGGGGCACCTGGCCATCAGCCACGCCACCGTCAAGACCCACGTCAGCCGGTCGATGACCAAGCTGGGGGCGCGCGACCGGGCACAGCTCGTCGTCTTCGCCTACGAGTCGGGGCTGGTCACGCCCGGAGCGTCGGGAGCGCCCGGAGCGACCGGAGCCCCCAAGGCGTGCGGAGCGTCCGGTACGCCTGGCTCGTCGTCCGGTGGACGCGCCTGAAGGGCACGCACGTCACGCATGGCCGGACACGACCGCGTACCCGTCTGGCGTGCCCGGCGGCACGGGCGTGTCCGGCTCACCGCCCTCGCGAGAACTCCGCGGGGCGGAAGCGGGAACGTGCCACGGCCGTTTCCGGTGACTCCCGGGAGCCCCGGGACACAGGGCCGAGGAGGACAGGGCCTAATGGCGCGCGGGCTCGCGCTCCTCGACGGGCTCGTTGCCGCGCTCGGGGACGAACCGGTAGCCGACGTTGCGGACCGTTCCGATCAGCGCCTCGTACTCGGCGCCGAGCTTGGCGCGGAGCCGCCGGACGTGGACGTCCACGGTGCGGGTACCGCCGAAGTAGTCGTACCCCCAGACCTCCTGGAGGAGCTGGGCGCGGGTGAAGACCCTGCCGGGGTGCTGCGCCAGGTACTTCAGGAGCTCGAACTCCTTGAAGGTCAGATCCAGTGCGCGCCCGCGGAGCCTGGCGGTGTAGGTGGCCTCGTCGATCGACAGGTCGCCGTTGCGGATCTCGTCCGGCACCTCCTCGGCGGCGGACAGGTGGAGCTTGCCCACGGCCATCCTGAGCCGCGCCTCGACCTCGGCGGGTCCGGCGGTGTCGAGGATGACGTCGTCGGTGCCCCACTCCGCGGTCAGCCCGGCGAGTCCGCCCTCTGTGACGATCACCACCAGGGGGCAGGCGACGCCCGTGGTGCGCAGCAGCCGGCACAGGCTCTTGGCCTGGACGAGCTCGCGGCGCGCATCCACCAGAATCGCGTCGGCGGGCGGGGCGTCGAGCAGGGCGGATGCCTCCGCGGGCGCGACCCGTACCGAGTGCAGTAGCAGCCCCAGCGCCGGAAGCACCTCAGTTGAGGGCTCAAGGGCGTTGGTGAGCAGCAGGAGATTGCTCACGATGCCTCCTTCCCGCGTCATGTCGGCGATAGCCGCACAAACACGTAAGGACCCGGGGGCTACATTGCCCAGGTCCCGTAGTAGGTGAGGATAACCCACAAGGGTTCAGCGTCCAGCGAACGTCCACCTGGTGAACACCCGTTCTCCATGTGGATTCACCGTAATGGCACGGTAACCGTACGTGTGCTTGGGGAGTTGATTCACTGATGGCGACGGTCATTGTCAGATATTGGGCCGCGGCGAAGGAAGCGGCGGGGATCGCGGAGGAGCGGTCCGAGGCCGCGACGCTTGCCGAGTTGATGACGAAAATCACATCGAATCGTGAAGGGCTGGCTCGCGTGGTGAGCCGGTCGTCGTTCCTGGTGGACGGGGATCCGGTGGGCCTGCGGGCCCACGAGACGATCATCCTGACGGACGGGGCGACGGTCGAGGTGCTCCCGCCGTTCGCGGGCGGTTGAGCGGGGTGGACGCTACCACCGGCGCGGCGTTTCGGACAGGATTGCGGGGGGAGGTCACGCCAATGGCCCCTCTCGGGCCGGGGAACGAACAGGGAGTCGGATGCGCAAGCTGATCGGTTTTCTCCTCCTGCTTCTCGTTCTCGTGGTGATCCTCGACAGGGTCGCCGTCACGGGAGTCCAGCGCGAGATCGCCACGCAGGCCACGGCCAAGTACGACCTGTCGACCCCGCCGGAGGTCACGATCGAGGGCATCCCCTTCCTGACCCAGGCGATCGCCGGGCGCTACGAGGAGGTCAGGGTCGCCGCGGGCGCGATGACCATCTCGGGCATCCGGCTGTCGAGCGTCGACTTCACCCTGCGCGGCGTCACGGCCCCGCTGGAGGACCTGGTGCTCCGTCCCCAGCAGGTGGACATGCGCGCCGAGCGCGTGGAGGGGGCGGTGGTCGTCCCGGTGGAGACGCTCAACCAGCGGGCACCTCGCGGGATCAAGGTCAGTGTCGTGGGCGACGAGCTCAATGTCAGCGGGGAGATCACCGTGCTGGGACAGAAGGTGCCCGTGAAGGCGGCGCTGAAGGTCGAGATCGTCAAGGGCGGCCTGCAGCTCGTCCCCGGGAAGGTGACCCTGGGCGGAGGCATCCCCGTGCCCGATCCCGAGCGGTTCATCAACTACCGCGTCCCGATCGGCAAGCTGCCGTACAACCTCAAGTTGACCGAGGTCAAGGCCGTTCCCGAGGGGCTGCGCATCTCGGGCGAGGCCTCCGACGTGCCCCTCCGAGGTTGAACGTGCCCCGTGCCTGAACCGGATCGTCCCGCCGTACGTCGTGAGGATGTGAGCCAAGCCGGAACCGCCGACGAGCAACTCGTCAGGGCGCTCTTCGACGAGCACGGCGGGCCACTCTACGGCTACGTGCTGCGGCTGACGGGCGACTCGGGGAGAGCGGAGGATGTCGTGCAGGAAACGCTGCTGCGGGCCTGGCGCCATCCTGACGCGTTCGCCGGCCGTTCCATCCGCGCGTGGCTGTTCACGGTGGCCCGCAACCTCGTCGTCGACCAGCACCGGGCGCGCAAGGCGCGCCCCCCGGAGACGGGTGACGAGGCGCTCGCCGTGGTGCCCGCCGACGACGAGCTGGAGCGGGCCGTCGAGTCGTGGGCGGTCGCCGAGGCGCTGGCCGCGCTGCGGCCCGAGCACCGCGAGGTGCTGGCCGAGGTCTACTACCAGGGGAAATCCGTCAAGGAGGCCGCCGAGTCGCTCGGCATCCCCGCAGGAACGGTTAAATCGCGCACGTATTACGCGCTTCGGGCGCTCAAACTGGCGCTGGAGGAGCGGGGGCTCGCGCCATGATGATGACCTGTGACGAAGTACGGATGTCGCTCGGGGTCTACGCTCTCGGTGCCCTGGAGCCGGACGAGCGTGTGCTCGTCGAGGCCCATCTCGCCGAGTGCGCCGAGTGCCGGGCCGAACTGGAGGAGCTGGCCGGGGTGACGGCGTTCCTCGGCAGGGTGTCCGAGGGCGACGTGGCGCAGGTGGCGAGCCCGCCCACGGCGGTGCTCGACCGGCTGCTCAGCGCCAAGGTCAAGCGGCGCCGTACGAACCGCCTGATGCTCTCGCTGGCCGCCTCGGTCCTGGTGGTCGGGCTCGGCGGCGGCATCCTGTGGACCGTCACCCAGAGCTCCCCGGAGGTCGGCACGGCGTCGGCGCCTATGGCGGACAGGCCGGTGACCTCCGCGGAGGGTGGCCAGGAGAGCGCTCGGTCCTTCGAGGACCCGGCCGCGCCCGACAGCGACGCCAAGGCCAGTGCCCAGGTCAGGTCCTCCACGTCACCGCCCCGGGAGGCCTTCAGATCCCCGGCGGCCAGTTCCGCGCCGGATACCTCCGAATCCTCGACGGCCGGTCCCGCAGCGAAGACCTCCGGGTCTCCGACGGCCGGTCCCGCACCGGAGGTCCTGCTCGCCCCGAGTGAGCTGCGGTTCAAGGGGGCGGACGACACGGGCACGGTCCGCGCGGTGGTGACCGCGTCCGCGGGGGAGGGGGCGACCACGATCAAGGTCACGCTCACCGGGGTGGCCAAGGGCACGCGCTGCCGGCTGGAGGTGGCCGGGGAGGGCGGGCTCAGGGAGACGGCGGGCAACTGGGTCGTCAACCGGGCCGCCTACGACGAGTCGGGTGACTTCGAGGGCACCACGACGATCCCGCCGGAGCGGATCACGTCGTTCGAGATCACCACCGCCGGGGGACGGGTGCTGCTCACGATCCCCACCTCCTGACCCGCCCGGTGCGCCCGTCCCGCCGGGTCGTCCGCCCGGTCCGGGGAAGAGTCGTCCGCCCGGTCCGGGAAAACGGTCCAAGGATGGGGGCCGGCGCGGGAATGGCGCGGGGCGCACGCCTGTTGTCGTGTTCCGTGACCGGTTTGACGGTGGTGGTCGTCACCCTCGCCCTCGCCACGCTCGTGGGCGTGGTGCTGCGGCGACGGAACGGCGTGGCACGGGAGGTGCGGGGCGACGTGGAGCGGCTCACGTCCGGTGACATCCACGCGGAGCTGGGAGAGCGGGCCACGCTCGTGCAGTTCTCCACCTCCTTCTGCCAGCCGTGCCGGGCGACCCGGCGGATCCTCGGCGAGGTGGCCGGGATGGTGCCCGGCGTCGCGCACGTGGAGATCGACGCGGAGTCCCGCCTGGACCTGGTCCGATCGCTGAACATCCTGCGCACCCCCACCGTCCTCGTGCTCGACGCGTCCGGGCGGGTCGTGAGGCGTGCCTCCGGTCAACCCAGGAAAGCCGACGTCATCGGTGCCCTCGGTCTGGCGGTCGGCGAATGAGCGGGGCACCCTATCGCCCATTGAACGATCATGTCTCAGAAATTGGACAGGGATGTGACAGATGGCGGGACGCCGGGGTAATGTCGTGGACATGAACTCCACGACAGAGCTGCTCACGAAGCGGCGCGCGGTTGATTTCTGCCGCGTGACCACCGCTCTCTGTCGCGTTTCCTAAGGGCGATCTCAAGCGGCCGTCGAGCCGCACCGATCTGCACAACCCTTCAGGAGCATCAGGCGATGCAGGTTGATTCCCGAGCTCTCCGCTTCGCAGCGGCCGTCACCACCGTTGTCCTCGCACTCGTCCTCGTGACGGGCAGCGCGTGGCTGCTGGCGGCGCAGGCCGTCGTGTTCGCACTGGGCGTTCTCGGCATCTCGCCGTACGGGATGATTTTCAAAGGGATAGTGAAGAGTCCGCCGAAGGAACTGGAGGACGCCGCCCCGCCGCGTTTCGCGCAGGGGGTCGGACTGGCCTTCGCTCTGGTGGGCTTGGTCGGATACGTCGCACAGATCACGCCGCTGGCCCTCGGTGTCGTCGCAGCGGCCCTTTTCGCCGCATTTCTCAACGTCGCTTTTGGTTTCTGTCTCGGCTGCGAGATGTTTTTGATCATTCGCCGTTTACTACCCGCCGCACGATGATCCTGGAGGATCAAAATGAGCCGCTCCGCCGTCCTGGTCGACGCTGACTGGGTCGAGGCCAACCTCGACACTCCCGGCGTCGTTCTCGTTGAAGTGGACGAGGACGCCAGTGCATACGACAAGGGCCACATCCGTGGCGCCGTGAAGATCGACTGGAAGCAGGACCTTCAGGACCCGGTCCGTCGCGACTTCGTCGACCGTGAGGGCTTCCAGGCGCTGCTGTCGTCCAGGGGCATCGCCAACGACGACACCGTGGTCCTCTACGGCGGCAACAACAACTGGTTCGCCGCCTACGCGTACTGGTACTTCAAGCTCTACGGCCACGAGAACATCAGGCTTCTCGACGGTGGCCGCAAGAAGTGGGAGCTCGACTCCCGCGAGCTGGTCAAGGACGTCTCCGCGCGTCCCGAGACGAACTACCAGGCCAAGGACCAGGACCTGTCCATCCGCGCCTTCCGTGACGACGTCGTCGCCGCGATCGGCAAGCTCAACCTGGTCGACGTGCGCTCGCCCGACGAGTTCACCGGCAAGCTGCTCGCGCCCGCCCACCTCCCGCAGGAGGCTGCGCAACGCGGCGGCCACGTTCCCACCGCCCGCAACATTCCGTGGTCGAAGACCGCCAACGACGACGGCACCTTCAAGACGGACGAGGACCTCAAGGCCCTCTACGAGGGCGAGGGCATCGACTTCGCCAAGGACACCATCGCCTACTGCCGCATCGGGGAGCGCTCGGCGCACTCGTGGTTCGTCCTCCACGAGATCCTCGACCAGGCCAGCGTGAAGAACTACGACGGATCGTGGACCGAGTACGGCTCGCTCGTCGGCGTGCCGATCGAACTGGGAGAGGCCCGATAATGACTCAGGGATGCGCTGCTCCGGAACAGACTGTTGCCCTTCCGGCCGGGATCGACCTTTCGAGCCAGGCCGTCATCCAGGGCGTGGTCTCGGGCGCGGGCACGGCATACGCCCGCCTGCTCGACCACGCGGGAGAGTTCACCGGTGAGGTCGTGGTGTCCGACGAGGGCATCTTCCGTTTCTTCGCCGCCCCCGGTGACTGGACCGTCCGCATCATCGCGGGCGGCGGGGTCACCAAGGACATCCCGGCCCAGGCCCGCCTGGGTGAGGTCACCCAGCTCGCCGTGGCCGTCTGACCTCTCGGGGCCGGACTCGCCACAGCGAACCAGCACGTTGACCGCACAGCACGAACAGCACGAACCAGCAGGTGACAGGACCGGCTCTTCTTCGGGAGGCCGGTCCTTTCCGTTGTGCCGGACGTGCCGACCGCGCCGGAAGTCCGCCGACCCTGAAGGTCCGCCGGTCCTGAAGGTTCGTTCCGCGGTTCGCCGTTTCGGAGCTCGCCGTTCCCGAGAGGGCGGAGCGGTGTCTCCGCCCTCTCACGTCAGACCGTGAGACGGTCCGCCAGCCGGTTCTCGACACGATCGAGGGCATCGACGTAGTCGGGCTCCGGGGACATGGCCGCCGCCAGGCGCAGGTGGGGCAGGGCCTCGGGGAGACGGTTGGCGCGTTCGAGGGTCCGGCCGAGCAGGAACCGGGCGTAGTGGTCACCGGGGGTGCGCTCCAGAAGCGCCTCCAGCGTCTCCCCCGCCCGGCCGAGCTGGGCCGAGCCGAAGTAGGCGCGGGCCGCCAGCAGCCGGACGGCGGGGTCGTCGCCGTGATCGGCCAGCAGCGGACGCAGCGTCCACAACGCGCCGAGGGGATCCCGGGCGTCCATCAGCGCCTCGGCCTGGCGCAGCCACCTGACCTCGTCGGGGAGTGCCCGCCGGGGAGCGGCGTCCCGTACCAGGTCGGCGAGGACCTCGGCCGGCTGCGCGCCGGAGACCACCGTGTCGCCGACCGCGAAGGTCGGCGAGGTGGCGATGCCCTCGGCCTTGCCGCGCAGCAGCTCGGAGCGGACCTCGTCCGCGCCGTCACCGCGGTCGAGCGCCTCGGCCATGCCGTCCAGACCGGCCTCGGCGGCGAGCGCCACCAGGGTGGCGCGGTCCCCGATGTCGGAGCCCTCGACGAAGTGGGCGCGCAGGATCCGCTCCACGACCGCGCCCTGGAGCGCGGCACCGCCCCGCCGGTGGGCGAGGGCGATCACCCGGTGGGCGTCGAACGTGTTCGCCCGCCACACGGCGCCCCGCGGCCGCCCGCCGTCACCGGCCCGCTCCCCGGCCGAGAGCGGGGCCGGGTGGAGGGCTCGCAGGGCGCCCTCGGCGACCGGGTCGCGCAGCTCCTCCTCCAGCGGCTCCGACGGCACCGGAGCCATCGGGTCGATGACGTACGGGCGCCAGACGATCTCCACGTCCTCGCCGAGTTCCGCCTGCTCCAGACGTCGCCTGCCGATGTAGGCCCACGCGCAGGCCATGTCGGCCCAGACTTCCATGCGCTTCATTGCCGCTGCAACAAACGGGGCCGGTCGTTTATTCGGTGGGCCCACCGGCCTCGCCGGTCGGGCTGCGCTCTGTCAGGGGAGTCGTTAGCATGCGTCGGGTGCCTGAAACGCCTGTTATGCCCGCACAGTCGCCGGCAGTCGGCCGGAGGTCCGCATCCCTTTCCGCGGCCTCGCTGCCCATGCACACGCTCAGGATCTTCGGCGCCTGCGCCCTGTCGCTGATCCTCTGGTTCTCGGCCGGCAGGGTGGTCCGAGGGCTGCTGATGGTGGCCGCCAGCGAGGTCTCCCACGGCGACTACCTGCAGGTACGGCTCGTCATCACGATGTTCGTCTTCACGTTGATCGTGTTGAACGAGCTCGTGATCATGGTCGGCATGCTGCACTCGGTGCGCGGGGCGCTTCGGGAGATCCGGGCGCGGCGGGAGGGCGGCGAGGCGGACGAAAGCATGTTCGGCGCGCTGAACCGTGCCACGCTGGCCTTCGCCACCATCTATCTCGCCTGGAGCTTCCAGAACGCGGACGCCAGGGAGTTCATCGCCGTCGACACCGCCAGGCGGGTCGACCAGGACTTCGCGGCGAGTCTCGCGGGGCAGGAGGTGGAGGGCGGCACCGGGCTCTCCACTCTGGACGTGCGGGTCTCCCTGGGGGTCGCCGTGGTCGCGTACCTGCTCAAGACACTGTTCAGCTGGTGGCACGTCAACGGCAAGGTCAGGGGCAGCGGCGTGTTCGCGACCTTCTTCGAGCTGGCCTTCGCCTTCTACAGCATCAACGCCCTGTTCGCCTTCGCCGACGCGCGGGCGGAATGGCTGGACGACCGGGTCGTCGTGGCGGCGGCCAAGGACTGGGCCGAGGAGGCGGGTGAGGCCATGCCGTGGTGGAAGGCCTTCTGGGACGCGGTCGGGGACGTCTGGCCCCACATGATCGACGGTCTGGTCGTGCCGCTCACCTGGCTGACGGTCGCCTCGCTCGTCTACGGGGCCTTCGCCGAGGACACCCGGGCCGTCGTACGGGGAACCAGGCTCGACAACGTGGCCACCCGGATGGAGCGGACGCACACCCTCACCCAGACCACGATGACCCGTGCCACGGCCGGGTTCCAGGAGCGCTGGGTTCCCCCGGTGAACGCCTTCCGGCTCGCCGTCCGGGGCGGTCCCGCGCTGTTCGGTCTCTTCTGCCTCGGTTATGTCGGGATCAGGGTGGTCACCGACTACGCGGACCGGGGCGTGCGGATGCTGATCGGAAACGAGGATCCGTTCGTCTGGATGGCGCTGGCCGGGCCGGTGTCCTTCGTCAGGGAGATGGTGGTGCTGACGCTGACCGTCTGCCTGCTGGCGGCCACGTTCGACATCGCGGCCACCCGCAGTCGTGAGGCGGGGGAGACGCTCACCGCCGGAAGCGCAGCACCTGATCCTGAACAGGGTCCTTCTGCTCCGCGGCCTTCTTGAAGATGTCCTTCACGGACTCGTCCTCCACGACGTCGTACGTGGCGGGGCGGACGTGGACCTCGACCTGCCCGGCCAGTTTCCTGGGCACCACGGCGACCATGTTGTAGGAGTAGGCGGTACCGATCTTGTGGTCCTTGGCCTCGTCCGGGACGTCGTCGCTCTCGGGGAGGACCTTCCACACGCGGCCGTCGGAGTGCCTGACCTCGACCTGGGGTTCACCGCGCAGGCTGATGCCCTCGGCGTCCAGCGCGGTTCTCGTCACCTTGATCTTCAGCCACTGGCGGTCGGCGGGGAGGGGCTTCTGGCCGGGCAGGCTGTCCACCTGCTCGACCGAGGACTTCCACGACACGTGCATCAGCGTCATGGCACCCCCCGCCGCGACGGTGTAGATCCTGTCGGCGGGGTTGCCGGTCCTGTAGACGGTGTAACCGTTCCACGTGGAGACCGCGATGCCGAGGCCCACGAGCACGATCGCCGCGCCGGCCCGCAGCACCGTACGGCGCCTCCTCGTCGGCGGGGTCTCCTCCGTGGCCGCCGCGGTCTCCTGCGGCGGGCGTTCCCCGGGCGGCGCGTCGGTGGGTGCGGCGGGGGCGGCCGCGGGCATCGCCGCCGCCGTCCCGGTTCCGGTGGTGGAGGGCCTGGGCAGCGGGGACCCGGTGACGGAGGGGAACGGCTGGGTCGAGGCTCCCTCCGGTTCTTCCGCCGGCTCTTCCACGGGCGGCCTCGGGGGCCAGACCTGCTCGTCCGGGAACGTCCGCGGAGGGCCGGGCGTCCACTGGCCCCCGCCCGGAGGTTGCCGGCGCTGAGGCGGGGTGGGGCGGCTCCTGGCCGGGGTGGGAGGTACGGCGGGGAGACCCGGGGCCGGGGTGGGAGGCGCCGGTGACGCGGCGGGCCGAGACCGGGGTGCGGGGGCCGGCTGTGCCGGATCGGGGAACCCCTGCCCGGCATGGCGGTTCCCGGGCTCGGGCGGGTTCAGCCGCCGGGCCCGGGGAAGCGCGGGCCGTTCCGGATTCTGTCCGGTACGCGGCCGGTGGGCCGCGGGAGGTTCCGCGTGACGTCCGCGAGGTCGCGTGGGCGCGTCGTCGTCGAGACCGGGCGGTGCCGGGTGCCTGAGGGGAGCACCGGGGACGCCGGGAGCACCCGGAACGCCGGGAGACATCGGTCCTGGCGGCGTCGGGCGCTCGCCGGCAGCGCCGGGAGGCATCTGGCCGGGGGGCATCTGGCCGGGTGGTGTCGGACGCTCACCGGGGGTGCCGGGGGGTGCCGGCCAGGTGCCGAGGGTGGCGGGCCAGGGGCTGCCTCGGTAGGGATCGTGAGACGGCGTCGAGGGATGCCCCTCCGAGGCGGGCCCGTTCTCCCCCGCCGGCCCGTTCTCCCCCGCGGTCCGGGGCCCGCCCGCGGACCGTTCCTCCCGCGCGAGCCGTTCCTCCCGCGAGGCGAACCAGTCGCGGCCCTGCTCGTCCTCGGGACCTCCCCGGTGCGGCGTCCCCATCAGTTCCTGCTCGCCAACTCGTAGACGTCCTTCGCGGTGGAGGTCAGCCGTCGCGCGGCCGCCTCGTCCAGACCCAGGTCTATCTCGATCTCGGGTCCGTTCGGCTCGACGATGAAACCGGATGAGGGGGCGAGCAGGATCCGCGAGTCCGGGAGCTCCCCGGGCGGGATCTCGAAGACCGTCACGCCCTCGGTCCACCAGCCCGGCTGGATGTAGGGATGGGTGATGGTCGACATCTGGTCCACCCTGTCGGAGGCCACGTAACGGTGCCCGCCGCCCGTCAACAGCCGGGGAGGCCCCAGCTGCTGCGGCTCCCAGGTCGCCGTGGCGCCCACCTCGACGATGATGAAGACCCCCTTGGCGGTCACCCGTTTCTGCTCGCCGCCGGCGTTCTTGGCCGCGATGGCCTTGGCCGCGTGCACCGCCTTGACCCGCGCGGAGATCCGGGAGCCGGTGACCTCCTCGTTGATGTCGCCGGTCGAGGTGAGGGGCGCGTCATGGTCGGCGATCCCCGAGCCGAAGGCCTGCAGTCCCACGGCCGATGCCGCCAGCGCGATCCCGGCCAGCACGGCGCCGGCGGCGCGCCATCGGCTCGGCGGCGCGGTGGTTCTGCGGCGGGCGGGCGCCCCGGAGCGGGAGCGGGAACCGGGCCGGGGGCGGTTCTCGGGCCGAGGACGAGTCTCGGGCAGCGGAGGAGTCTCGGGCTGGGAACGGGTCTCGGGCCGGGAACGGGAAGAGGCGTTCACGAGCGTGTCCCCTTCTGCGCGACGGGAAGCGTGACCTGGGCCGTCACCACGGGTTTCTCCTTGCCCGCGTCGTTCTCCGTCACCAGGAACCAGCCCGGCGACAAGGTGATCCCCTCACGCCACTCGTACTTGCCGACGTCGATCGTCAGCTGCTTGGGAGCCCGCTGCCTGTCCTCCAGCTCGTACCTGACCACCACGCTGGTCGGCAGGGCCGGGTGGAGTTGTGTGCTCTCGCCTCCTCCGGTGGGAGAGAACACCGACGCGCCGTACTTGCCCTTTATCGCCGGGGTTATCTTGAGCAGGGACGTACCGAAGGACCCGCCGGCCAGGCCGCCCTCGTAGAGCAGTCCCGTGATCGCGGTCTCGTCGCCCTTGTTGGTGACCCGGAACTCGATCTCCAGGAAACGCTTGGCCGGGCTGCCGAACAGGCCGGGCTCGCTCAGGGTGCGGGACCCGACGAACGTGGTCGTGAACTGCTCCTGGTCCACGGTCGAGCCCTGGCCGAGCCGCTTGGGAGGCTTGTCGGGGGCCGTGGCGAAGCCGCCGAGAGCGGCGGTGACTCCCAGACCGGCGACCGTCACCAGGGCGACGAGCGGGACCGCGATGGGGCGCCGTCTGGTGGGACCCTCGGGAGGCGGAGTCATGAGAAATGATGTTAATCGCTGACGTCCGTCTCATCCGACTCATCTGTCTCTTAAGTCCTGGCGAACCTGGGGAAAATACAGCGGATTGACGGGAACGCTGCCCGAATACGATGTCGAACTCTTACGCTGTCTCCGAGGCTTCCGATGAGCCCGATGGCGGAGGTTCCGTGGCGGACGTGCATCCAGAGCATGCGCAGCTCCAGGCGGACCGGATCTACCTGGGCTGGCAGTACGCCTTGTTGCACCCTGATCCGGGTCCGGCTCCCAAGCGACCCTCGCCCGTCGAGAATCCTCCCGAGCCGCTCGACCCCGAGTGGGTGCGCAGGGAACGCCTCAACGAGGACCTCCTGAACCGGCCGGTCAAGATCGTCCGAGGGTTCATGGCCGCGCTCGCCACGCTGATCCTCGTCCTCGGCCTCACCGAGATGCTCAGCTGGTCGTTCGCCGCCGTCGGGGTCATCGCCGCCGGTGGCATCGCGGCGTTCTGCAGCTACGCCGTCCACCAGGGCGACCGGGCGGTGCGCCACCGCATCAGGGAGCGCGAGGTGGCCGGTGACCGGCTGCGGGAGGAACGTGACAGGGAGCTCTTCCTCGCCCAGGAGGAGCACGCCGCCCGTTACCGGGAGTGGGCGGAGAAGAAGGAGCGCCACGACCGCCAGCTGACCTGGTACGCGGTGGCGGTGCCCGACGAGATCGACCGGATCGACGTGGCCGGAGGCACGCTGCCCGGCTGGTCGGCGCTGATCACCCTGCTCGGCGCGACCCGCCTCTACAGCGGCGGCCACCTGACCGTGCTGGACCTGTCCGAGGGCGCGATCGCCAAGGACCTGATCGAGCTCGCGCGCAGGGGTGGCGACGACCCGCTGGTCTGGGTGCTGCCGGTCGACCTGCCCCGGCTCGACCTGGGCGCGACGCTCGCCCCGGAGGCCTTCGCCGACGTCCTCGCCCACGTCGTGAGCGTCAGCGAGGAGCACCGTTCGACCAGGGACCTGTCGTTCGACAACGCCATCCTGGAGCGGGTCCTGGAGGTCCTCGGCGAGAGCGCCACGATCAACCAGGTCACCGCCGCCCTGCGCGCCCTGGCCCAGGTCGGCGACCCCCGCGAGGACCTGCGGTTCGGCCTGATCACCGCCACCCAGCTGGAGCGGATCGGCACGCTGTTCGGCCGGGGCGTCAGCGACCGGGTGGTGATCGAGCGGGCGTGGGCGCTGGAGTCGCAGCTGCGCAAGCTGGAGACCCTCGGCTCGGAGGCGGTGCGCCTGCCGCCCGCGCGCCTGCGGGTCGTGTCGATGGACCGCCAGGCGGGCGTGTTCGGCAACCGCGTCCTGGGCACGTACGTGGCGACCGCGCTCACCCACATCCTGCGCCAGTCGCCCGCCTCCGAGCGGCCGTGGTACCACACGATCATCGTCGCGGGCGCGGACAAGCTCCGCGGCGACGTGCTCGACCGGCTGATGGACGCCTGCGAGACCTCCAGGACCGGCCTCGTGCTCACCTACCGGTCGCTGACCCCGACCGTGCGGGAGCGGCTCGGGCGCGGGCACGCGGCGGTGACGTTCATGCGGCTCGGCAACGCCGAGGACGCCCGGGTGGCCAGCGAGCACGTCGGCACCGAGCACCGGCTGGAGCTCGCCCAGCTCACCGAGACGATCAGCGCCGCCGGAGCCGGGATGGACGGCGGCTACGTCTCCACGGTCGGCCAGGCCGAGGAGGGCGACGAGGAACGCGACGTGAGCCACACGGACCTCAAGGAGGACATCACCGAGTCCACCGAGTGGGGCCGTCGCGCGACCAAGGCGATGGGGGAGACCGAGCGGGTGCTGCACCGCTCCAGGGAGTTCCTCGTCGAGCCCCACCAGCTCCAGCAGCTTCCCACCACCTCGGTGATCGTCACCGACGCCACCGCCGAGGGCCGCAGGGTCCGTCTCGCCGATGCCAACCCGGCCATACTGACCTTCCCCAAGACGACGCTGGGCGAGTTCGACGAGATCAAGGAAGCCGCGCTGGACCACGTGCACCAGGAGAGGAAGGCGGAGCCGCGCCCGTCGAGCGCGTTCGAGGACGCGCCGCCCAACCTCGGCCCGCCCCCGGCCAGGCTCGACTGGCGTCGCCGCCAATGAGAACCCGGCCCACGCCGACGAGAGCCCGGGTGATGCGGGCCCGGGGGGCGGAGGTCCGGGCGGTACGGGTCCGGGCGGCGCCGATCCGGAGGGGGGAGGCTCGGGCGAGGACCGTTCGAGCGGCGGCGTTTTCACCGGGTGCGTCAACGAGCCGTCCGTATCTCGTAATGGGATGGTCAATGCCGGGGTGCGAGCCCCGAGTCAGGTTCGACCGTGGTCGCGGGGGTGACCTACCCTCGATCTCGATCTCGATCATGCGTCGGCCGGTACGACGGAGCGATCCGTGAAGCGTCAACCCTCCGGCCTGGAGCCGGGTCCCCCGGGTGGAGACCAAATGCAGCCAAGTGTGTCCCGTCCGCCCACTGCCCTGACCGGTCCCTGGTACAGAATCCAGGCGATCACGGCACCCTCGCGCAGCTCCTCCGCCGAGTGGGACTTCGTCACCGTCCTGCCCGCCGTGCTCTCCACGGCCCAGCGCAACCGGCCCTTCGTGGTCGGCTGGCTCTCGCGCGGGTCCGGGGCCCCGCTGGAGCTGATCACCAACGCGGGGCCGCTCACCCCGCCGCGCCCGCCCCGCAGGGCCGCCACCGAGGCCGAGCACGCCCCCGGCGGTCCCGAGCCGCTGCTGTTCCCCAGTGGCGCCCGTGGTGTCCGGATCGGCGACGAGTGGCTTCGCGACCTGTCCGACCTCGCCTGGACCGTATGCCCGGGACGGCAGGCCCCGCCGCTGGGCGGGCGCCGCGAGCCGGACGCCGACGAGATCAGGCGGCCCACGCTCTTCGAGTCCACGCTGGTCACGCTCATGTCCCGGCCGTTCGCCTGGCTGGTGGTGGCCGAGCAGACCGACCTGCTCGACGCCGAGGTCGCGCACCTGCGCACCCAGCTCAACGTGCTGCGGCAGTACGGTGACGCCTCCGAGCGCTCCCGCTACGACGCCGAGCGGGCCGAGCGGCGCATGCAGGAGCTGGACGCCTTCCGCGAGGCCGGGCTGTGGAACGTCCGGGTGCTCGCCGGGGCCGCCGGACCCGAGGAACTGCGCCAGATCGCCCCGGTGCTCGTCGGCTCCGCCGAGATGAGCCACCACCCCTACCGCCTGCGCAGCGCGCTGTCCGGCCCCGTGTACGGCTTCGCCGAGGCGCTGGCCACGACCCTGCAGGATCCGGCGGACGGCGCGGCCTCCCCGTTCGCGGCCACCGCGGGGGCGCTCGCCGCGCTCGCCGGGCTGCCGCACCGGGAGGTGCCGGGGGTACGGGTCCTCGACGCGGGCTTCTTCGACGTGACCAGCGAGGCGGACAACGTGCCCGGCGCGCTCACCGTCGAGCTCGGGTCCATCCTCGACGGCCAGGACAGGCCGGTCGGCTCGTTCAAGGTTCCGCTGGCCACCCTCAACCGGCACGCGTTCATCACCGGCGCCACCGGCTCCGGCAAGTCCCAGACCGTCAGGCACCTGCTGGAACAGCTCACCGGCGCGGGCATCCCGTGGCTCGCCATCGAACCGGCCAAGTCCGAGTACGCCTCGATGGGCGGCCGGATCGAGCATCTCGCCCCGGTGACCGTGATCAACCCGTCGGCCCCGGAGAGCGTGCCGTTCAGCGTCAACCCGCTCGCCCCCGAGCCCGGCTATCCGGTGCAGGCCCACATCGACATGGTCCGTGCGCTGTTCATGGCGGCCTTCGACGCCGAGGAGCCGTTCCCGCAGATCATGTCGCTCGCCCTGCAGCGGGTGTACGAGGCCAACGGCTGGGACGTGGTCACCGGCTGGGCCGCCCCGGGCGCCGCGGTCAGGCCCGCCGTACCGACCCTCGAACAGCTCCAGCAGCACGCGATGGACGTGATCAAGGAGATCGGCTACGGCCGGGAGGTCCAGGCCGACGTGGAGGGCTTCATCTCGCTGCGGCTGCGGTCGCTGCGGGTCGGCTCCGCGGGCCGGTTCTTCGAGGGCGGGCACCCCGCCGACATCGGCGACCTGCTCCAGCGCAACGTGGTGCTCGCGATCGAGGACGTCGCCAACGACGAGGACAAGGCGTTCCTGATGGGCACCTTGATCATCCGGATCGTGGAGCACCTGCGGATGCGGGCCAGGAAGGAACGCAGCAGCGGGCTCAAGCACGTCATCGTGATCGAGGAGGCGCACCGGCTGCTGCGCGACCGGGGCGCGGGGCGGGCCAGCACGCACGCCGTCGAGCTCCTGGCGGGCATGCTCGCCGAGATCCGCGCGTACGGTGAGGGCATCGTGGTCGCCGAGCAGATCCCCACGAAGCTGGTCTCCGACGTGGTGAAGAACACCGCGCTGAAGGTCATCCACCGGCTCCCCGCCGAGGACGACCGCCAGCTGGTCGGCGCGGCGACGAACCTGAGCGAGGAGCAGTCCCGGCAGG
Source organism: Streptosporangium sp. G12 (assembly GCF_052983175.1). Lineage (NCBI taxonomy): Bacteria > Bacillati > Actinomycetota > Actinomycetes > Streptosporangiales > Streptosporangiaceae > Streptosporangium > Streptosporangium sp. G12. Next base: position 24,468 of record NZ_JBRIQO010000010.1, read on the forward strand.
TCGTCTCGCTCCCGCCCGGCGTCGCCGCGGTCTTCGCCGACGGCATGGACCGGCCGCTGCGCATCCAGGTGCCGCTGGGCGAGGACCGCGAGCGCCCGGTCCCCGGCCACATGCCGCCCATCTGCGGCCGACGGTCGGCGGCCTGCGGGCAGGAGTGCCGCACCGGCCGGGCGTGCACGCTGGTCGAGCTGCGCGAGGCGGACCTGCTCGCCGGGGCGTCCGAATGGGCCTGGCTGCGGATCTGGACCGACACGCTGGTGCTGGCGTTCTGCACCAACCGGCCGGTGCCCGGGGTGCCCAGGGCGCTGGCCGACCTCTGGGCGGAGCTCCCGCCGCGGCGGCGCGAGTGCCTGCTGGCCACGGCGGTGGAACGCTGCGTGGGCCGCCGCGCCTGGTCGCTGCGTACCGTCAGCGACCCGGTCAAGCTGACCGAGCAGGTCGCCACGATCGCGACCAGGCTGCTCGGTCCCGACCGTGACCCCGGCGAGCGGCCGGGGCCCGCCTGGGTCATCCCGCAGGTGCGGTGGCTGCACGAGGTGGACAGGCTCTTCCCGCACGGCCAGCCCGCGCCCAACCCGCGCGGCTCCGCACCGGTCATGGAGTACGCCCTGTTCAACCGTCCCGCGGGCGGCACCGAGCTGCTCGGCCACCGGGCCAAGGCACTCCGCCACCACCCGCTGTCCATGGAGGTGGACAGGAACAGGGAGCTGGCCTGGCGGGTGATCCTCGGTGACGACGAGCGCGAGAGCGTGGAGCGCGACATCCTCACGGTCACCATCGGCGTCGACCCGGCCGACCGGCTCCGGCACGTGTCCCAGACCATGGGGGCGGGCTGGCTGGAGAGCGTGCTGTCGTGGCCGCGCCGGTTCGTGCTGCCCTTCGACGCCGACTCGCCGGAGCCCGCGGAGCTCGCCTTCGCCGAGCAGTGAGGGCGGTTCGGCCGGGGTGTCCCCGGTGTGCGGAAGGTTCGCTCCACGAGCTTTGCCAGAGCATCGCCGTGAGCCTTCCCCCGAACTCCGCCATGAGCTTTTCCGGTGTTCTCCGACCGGATCCGAGGGCTCGCGTACCTCACCGTCACCGGGCGGCGCGTGTGACGTGCCGCCGGGGGGTGACGGTGCCGAAGCAGGGCTAAGATCTGCGGCATGAACGATTCGGTGATTCCGGTCCCGCGGCCGGGCCGGTCGGCCGCCGGGTCGTCCCGCGACGGGTCGCCAAGCGAGGAGACGGCATGACTCAGCTTCCGCTGCGGGCGCAGCTCGCCACCGCTCTCGGCCGGACGGCCGCGACCCTGTCCCGGGTCACCGGGCGCGGAGACGGATCGGTGATCGGGGGCCGGGTGAGCCTGGTCCTGGAGCCCGACCTGCTGCGCAAGCTCGCGCACGACCGCAAGCTCGTGCTGGTGAGCGCGACCAACGGCAAGACCACGACGACCCGCCTGATCACCTCCGCGCTGTCGGAGCTCGGCGACGTCGCCACCAACGCCTTCGGCGCCAACATGCCCGCCGGGCACGTCTCGGCGCTGTCGTCGGCCAAGCACGCCCCGTACGGCGTGCTGGAGGTCGACGAGAAGTACCTGCCCGAGGTGATCGACACCACCGGTGCCGGGGTCATCTGCCTGATGAATCTCAGCCGCGACCAGATGGACCGGGCGGGCGAGATCTGGCTGCTCGCCCAGAAGTGGCGGCGGGCGCTGGCCGGCAGGAACACCCACGTGATCGCCAACGCCGACGACCCGCTGGTCGCCTGGGGCGCCTCCACGGCCGCCTCGGTCACCTGGGTGTCGGCGGGCCAGCCGTGGAAGGAGGACTCCTGGTGCTGCCCCGAGTGCGGCGGCCCCCTCGACCGCAAGGGCATGGAGTACGTCCCGCCCGGCAGCATCGGCGCCGGTGCCCCCTCGAAGTCGGGGGAGAACGACTGGGCCTGCCGCGAGTGCACCTTCCGGCGGCCCGAGCCGTCCTGGATCCTCGACGACGACGCGGTGATCGACCCGCGCGGGCAGCGCTGGGTGCTCGACATCCAGCTTCCCGGGCGCGCCAACCGGGCCAATGCGGCGATCGCGCTGGCCACCGCCGAGGTGTTCGGCCTGCCCGTCGAGCGGGCGCTTCCCCGGCTGCGCGAGGTCAGGTCGGTCGCCGGCCGGTACACCACGGTGGAACGCGACGGCCGGCACGCCCGGCTACTGCTCGCCAAGAACCCGGCCGGCTGGCTGGAGGCGTTCGACGTGCTCGACTCCTCGCTTCCGGTGATCCTCTCCGTCAACGCCCAGGGGCCCGACGGCCGCGACACCTCGTGGCTGTGGGACGTCGACTACCGCGTGCTGCGCGGCAGGCCGGTCTTCGTGGCCGGTGAACGGCGGCTCGACCTCGCGCTCCGGCTGGACGTGGCTGACGTGCCGTTCCAGCTGGCGGGCTCGTTCGAGCAGGCGCTCGCCGCGCAACCACCGGGCAAGGTCGACGTGATCGCCAACTACACCGCCTTCCAGCAGATCCGATCGGAGTTCGGTCGTGCAGTCTGACAGCGCCCTGCGCCTTGTCTGGATCTATCCGGACCTACTGAGCACGTACGGCGACCAGGGCAATGTCCTGGTCCTGGAGCAGCGCGCCAAGCGCCGGGGCATCCCGGTCGAGACCGTGCACGTGCGCTCGGCCGATCCGGTCCCGGAGGGCGGCGACATCTACCTGATCGGCGGCGGTGAGGACCGGCCGCAGATCCTGGCCTCGGAAAGGCTCCGGCGCGACGGCGGCCTGCACCGGGCCATCCAGCGGGGCGCGGCCCTGCTGGCCGTGTGCGCGGGCTACCAGATCATCGGCACCACGTTCGGCGGCGAGGAGGGCCAGCCAGTCGACGGCATCGGCCTGATCGACATCTCCAGCGGGCGTGGCCAGGGCCGGGCCGTCGGCGAGCTGGCGGGGGAGGCGGACCCGGCGCTCGGCATCCCGACGCTGACCGGCTTCGAGAACCACATGGGCGTCACCCGGCTCGGGGCCGGGATCCGGCCGCTGGCGCGTACGGCGGTCGGTACGGGCAACGGCGACGGCACCGAGGGCTGCCACACCGGCAAGATCGTCGGTACCTACCTGCACGGTCCCGCGCTCGCCCGCAACCACGGCCTCGCCGACCTGCTGCTCACCTGGGCGGTGGGTGCCCAGCTGCCGCCGATCGACGACGCCTGGTTCGACCGGCTCCGCGAGGAGCGTCTGGCCGCGGTGCTGCCCCGCTGATCGGGTGCCGCCTCGCCGACGGGGCGTCTCGCTGATGGAGGCGCCCTGCTGACAGTGGCGCCCCACCGGCGTGGGAGACCGGCTGCCCGGCCTCGCCAGGCGGCCGGTGGCCCGACGGCCGCGGGCTCGGGGCGGGCGGTGTTCCGGCGGTCTCAGTAGACGAGGGCCTGGACGCCCTCGCCCAGCACCTCTTCCACGAAGGTGGGGGCGCCCGCGATGCGGATGCCCTCGATCACGTCGTCGACCGTGATGTCCCGACGGGCCGCGCACTGCGTGCACAGGGTCACCCTGCCCCCCGCGAGCACCGCGTCGAGCAGGTCCCCGAGCTGGGCCGCGTGCGGGAGGGTGAACTCCTTCGCCCGGCCGGGAAGGGCGAACCAGGCGGATTCGCCCGTCAGCCAGAGCGAGACGGGAACCCCGCTCGCCAACGCCGCCGCGGCCACCGTGAACGCCTGATTGCAGCGCTCAGGTGAGTCTTCGCCTGCGGTAACCTTGATCACCAGTGATCGTGCCATGCTCGAAGCCTATGCGGCCCGGTGTCACCGGCGCGAACCATACCTGAGCGGCTCTAGGCTCGTTTTCATGGACGTTCCCGAACTGCATCCCGATCTTGAGCCGATCGCCTTCCTCGTGGGCCGATGGGAAGGCGCCGGGGTCGGGGGGTATCCGACGATCGAGAGTTTCAACTTCGGCCAGGAGATCGTCTTCGGCCACAACGGCAAGCCGTTCCTGACCTACAGCAGCCGCACCTGGCTGCTCGACGAGGCGGGTGCCAAGGTCCGGCCGCTGGGCACCGAGACCGGTTTCTGGCGCCAGCTCCCGGGCCGCCAGCTTGAGGTGTGCCTGTCCCACCCCACGGGCATCGTGGAGATCTACGTCGGTGAGGTGGTCTTCAACAAGATCGAGCTCCAGACCGACGTGGTGGCCCGAACCGCGACCGCCAAGGAGTACACGGCGGGCCACCGCCTCTACGGGCTGGTCAACGGCAACCTGATGTGGGCGTACGACATGGCCGCCATGGGGCAGCCGCTCCAGTCCCACATCTCCGCCGAGCTCAAGCGGGTCGGTGACTTCGTACCCGACGAGGTGTGAGGTCCGCGCCCGCGCCCAGGGCCGGGTGACGTTCGTCCCCGGCCGAGGTCCGTCACCGCCCGGGCTCCGTTCCTGACCGGGATCCGTTCCCGCCCGGGGGGGTCGTCCCCGGCTGGGATTCGTCTCCTACACCGGGTGAGGCGTGGTCTTCGCCCGGTGCCCGCGGCGGGGTGGGGCGGGACGCTGGTTACCCTCTGAGCATGAGCACCCCCTTCACCCCCGACGTGGTCGAGGCGATCAAGCGCCACATGAACGACGACCACGCCGATGACGCGCTGCTGATCTGCAAGGGCCTCGGCGGGCACCCCGAGGCCACCGGCGCGACGACGACCGGCGTCGACGCCGAGGCGATCGAGTTCGCCGCCGTGGTCGGCGGGCGGGACGTCATGGTCCGGGTCCCCTGGAGTACCACGCTGACCGAGCGCGCCCAGGTCCGCACGGAGGTCGTCCGCCTCTACCGTGACGCCTGCGCCGCCCTCGGTGTCCCCGCCCGCGGCGAGCACTGACCGGCGGATCCGCGTTCTCTCCCTTCGTTCTTCACGCCGCCCGCGCCGGGCCGGATTCGGGTGGAGGCGGTGATCCGGAACGGCCGTGCCGTCCGGCCGGCGTTCGCCAGGGATCCCCTTCCCGAACGGGAAACGGGAAACGGGAGGAGCCGGTGGGCCGGTTGATGACGGTCCGGTCACTGTCGAGACCGATCGTGACGTTCGTGGAAAGCTCCCAAATACCAAAATTTCCTGAAAAGGGGGCGCGGTGAAACCACGAGCACTCGTACTGGCGCCGATGCGAGGCCAGGAGTGGAACCGCCTGAGAGAGCTGATCGACGTCCACTACGACCCGGCCGACCACCGTCCCCACCCGGCGGCCGAGCTCGCCCGGCAGCTCGTGGACACCGGCGCGCGCATCCTCATCACCGAGTCCGACGAGGTCGCCGGTCCGGTCCTGGACCTTCCCCTGCTGGTGGTGGGCTGCGCCCGTGGCGAGGCGGGGAACGTGGACCTCCCGGTCGCCACGGCGAAGGGCATCCCCGTCGTCTGCGCCCCGGGACGCGACGCCGACGCGATCGCCGAGCTCACCCTCGCCCTGATCCTCGCGGTGACCCGCCGGGTGGCGGTCGGCGACAGGGAGATCCGGCGGGGCATGGCCTCCTACCGACGGTACCGAGCGTGGGAGCTCGCGGGCCGGACCATCGGCCTGGTCGGCTACGGGGTGGTCGGCCGCGCGCTGGCCTGGCGGATGAAGGGGCTGGGCATGCGCGTCATGGTCCACGACCCCGACGCGGCGGAGAACCGGTACGGGCTCGACGTCCTGCTGGCCCAGGCCGACGTCGTCTCCGTGCACGCCTCCGCGTCCGCGGGCCTGTCGGTCGGGGCGGCGGAGTTCGCCGCGATGAAGCCCGGATCGATCTTCGTCAACACCGCGGACGCGGCCCTGCACGACATGGACGCGCTCGTGGGAACCCTGAAGGCGGGCCATCTCGGCGGAGCGGCCCTCGACCGGTTCACCGGGGAGTGGCTCGACCCGTCCCACCCGCTCGCCGACATGGACAACGTGGTGCTGACCCCGCATCTGGGCTCCGGAACCTACGACACCGAGATCAACCACACCCGGATGATCTGTGAGGACATCGTCAGGGTCCTCGGCGGCGAGCGCCCGCTGCACTGCGCCAACCCCGGCTTCCAGGAGTGACGGCCGGCGCGACCTCGCGACGAGGGGGCGGTCGCGCGAAGGTGAGCGGTCCCGCGAGGGGGAGACCGGTCTCGCGGCGGGGAGGTGGTGCCTTGTGAAACCCGTGAGGCGACGCGGTCCCGTGAGGGAGAGGCGGTCGCGCGGCGGGGCGGCTTCCGGAAGGGGCTTCGCGGAAGCGGGGTGATCGAGAGGGAAGGCGCGGGAAAGGGAAGAACCCCGGGCCACTTCCCCCTGCTCGGCAGGAGGGCCGGTGGACTACAGGCGGGATCGCCCGCCTCCGGCGGCCCGGGGTTCCGGTGATTGTCGTGGATTCGCCGAACGTCGCCAGACGCCCGGACAGAGTCCGGTCGCGGCGTCCTAGCGGACAGCCACCTCGCTAGCCCAACTATGATCAACCATCGTTCGGACCACCTCCTTTCGGCGTGCCTGTACGTTATGAAACTCCACGCCCCCGGGGCAAATGAATTTTCCCGGCCTCCCGCCGTCGCCCGAAGTCGGCCGTCTGACCAGCCATGAGGGCTGACGGGAACAAAAGGGGACCGGTGCGCAGACGCTTGCACCCGCTCCGTCTCCGTCGGGGCTTCCCGAACGAGGGCCGATGACGTCGGTTGCGTTCAGGGCGCCGGGTGCGACCGGCTCATGGGCCGGTGCCCTTCGTCATGCCAAGAGATGATCTTCAGGCGGCGCGCAAGGCGTCGGGGTGTGCGGCGAAGTAGTCGGCGATCGTCGCGGGCCTGCGACCGGCCAGGCGTTCGACGGCGTGCGTGGTGACGTCGAACCAGCCTTCGCGCTTGTACACGCCCAGCCCCGTCCACCCCTGGACGTATTGCTCGGGCAGCCCGCGTCCGGACAGCGTCGAGGCCAGTTCGGCGTCGGTGACCTGTTCGCAGCGCACCGGGCGGCCCGTGACCTGGGAAAGCGCTTCGGCGACGTCCGCGTCCGTCACCGCCGCGGGGCCCGTGACCTCGACGAACTGCCCCTCGCACCCGCCGTTGGCAAGCAGGGCCGCGGCGACGGCGGCGCTGTCGTCGCGGGTGATGTGCCCCACGCGGCCGTCACCCGAGTTGCTGGGCAGCACCCCTGTGGCGACGGCGCCGGCGGGTATGCCGACAAGGTTCCACATCTCCGGCCACTGGTTGAAGCGCAGCGCCGTGAACGTCAGCCTCGACTCCGCCAGCAACCGCTCGGTCTCCCGGTGGTTCTGGATGAGCGCCTGGGGCTGGCCCGGCTCGCCCGCCCTGGCGAACAACGTGTAGATCACATGGCCCACGCCCGCCTTGGCCGCCGCGTCGATGGCGTTCACATGCCCCTGGGCCGGTCCGGTGAACGAGCCGAGGCTGATGATCAGCAGCCGTTCCGCGCCCTCGAACGCGCCGGGCAGGCCGGAGGGGTCGTCGAAGTCGGCGTACCGGGTGGCCACTCCGAGATCGGCGACGTCGTCCGGGGTACGGGACAGGGCCACGACGCGTGCGGCGTCCACCCGCTGGAGCAGGTGCCCGACGGTGAGGCGTCCGAGCTGCCCGGACGCTCCGCTGACAACGATCACGGTGAATCCTCCTTGGAGGTCGATGTGCGTACCCTGATCCTTGGCCGGCAGGCGAACAGTCCGAAAGAAGGCACATTCATGTCCACTGTCCCCGTCCCCGTCCCCGTCACGATGGACGATCACCGGAACTGCCCCGCGACGAGTGTGCTGCGCAGGGTTGGCGACAAGTGGAGCGTCGTGATCCTGTCGATCCTGACGCGTGGCGCCCGCGGCTTCAACGAGCTGGACAGATCGGTGGAGGGCCTCAGCCGTCGCATGCTGACGCGAACGCTGCGCGGGCTCGAAGAGGACGGGCTGATCAGCCGCACCGTGCACCCGAGCGCGCCACCGCGCGTCGACTACGCGCTCACCGATCTCGGATCCTCCTTCCTGGAGCCTGTGCTCGCCCTGGGCCTCTGGGCCGTCGACCACCAGCCCAACCTCGAAGCCGCCCGCACCCGTGCCCGCCGTGATCGCGCCACGCGGGTCACGGCCCGCTGAGGGCGTGTTCCCTGGACTCATCGAAGCGGGTCGCGCGGCCGGTCGCCGCCTCCGGTCTCTCGGACCGTAGGACGACGAGGAGAGCCCCGATGCTCATAGACTCTGGATATGACCGAGACGTCGTGGCATGAGGAACTGCGGGCGCGCGGTTACCGGGTCACTCCGCAACGCCAGCTGGTGCTTGAGGCGGTCAAGGCCTGCGAGCACGCCACTCCAGAGGAGATCTGCACCCGGGTGCGGGAGACCGCGCGCGGGGTGAACATATCAACCGTCTACCGGACCCTTGAGCTCCTCGAGGAGCTCGGCATGGTCACCCACTCCCATCTGGGGCACGGCGCCCCCACCTACCACCTGACGGCCGAGGCCGATCATGTGCACCTGGTCTGCCGTGGCTGCGGGGAGATCAGCGAGGTCAGCCCCGACCTGGTGGAGAACTTCGTCGCCAACCTCGACCAGAAGCTCGGGTTCCTCACCGACGTGCACCACCTGACGGTCTTCGGCCGCTGCCGCAAATGCCGCTGAGCCGCCGGGGAGGCCGTCGCCGCAGTACGTTCGCCGGGCCGCCGGGGGGCCGGGGGGCCGGTGCCGGGGTACGTCGCCGGGTCGCCGGGAGACACGCTTCGGCTTCTGTCCCGCCGAGCCGCCGAGGTGCGTCGTACGGCCCGGGACCCGCCGGGGGAAGAGTCGCCGCAGCCCTCGTCGGCGGGGCCTCGTAGGCTGTGTGCATGCGAAGCCCTCTGCTGGACACTCCCGGCGCGGTCGCGGCTGAGACCCCCGACGCCGACGTCGCCGGACACTACGGCGACCCGTTCGCCGAGCAGCGCGCGCTGCTCGCCGGGGAGGCGATGGTCGACCGGAGCAACCGCGAGGTCGTCCGGATCTCCGGTCCCGACCGTCTGAGCTGGCTCAACAGCCTCAGCTCGCAGAAACTCGACGACCTGCAACCCGGCCGGCCCACCGAGACGCTGCTGCTGGACGCCCAGGGCAGGGTGGAGCACCACCTCGTCCTCGTCGACGACGGCGAGGCGGTGTGGGCCCACGTCGAGCCGGGCACCGGCGCGGAGGTGGCCGCGTTCCTCGACAAGATGCGGTTCATGCTGAGGGTCGAGGTCGCCGACGTGACGGATCGCTACGCCGTGGTCTCCGTGGCGGGGGAGGCGCACCCCGACCTGCCCGAGGGCGCCATCGCCGTCGGGCGGGACATCCTGCTCCCGCGTGACCTGCTGGCCGGGCATCTCGGGCTGAGGCTCGCCGGGCTCTGGGCGTACGAGGCGCTGCGGATCGAGGAGCACCGCCCCCGCCTGGGCTTCGAGACCGACCACAAGACGATTCCGCACGAGGTGGGCTGGATCGGCACGGCCCTCCACCTCAACAAGGGCTGCTACAAGGGCCAGGAGACCGTGGCCCGCGTGCACAACCTGGGCCACCCGCCGCGCCGGCTGGTCTTCCTGCACCTGGACGGCAGCGTCGACACCCTGCCCAAGCACGGCGCCCCGGTGACCCTCGACGGCGCGGAGATCGGTTTCGTGGGAAGCTCGGCGCGCCATCACGAGCTGGGTCCGGTCGCGCTGGCCGTGGTCAAGCGGACCGTGCCGGTGGACACCACGCTGGAGGCCGCGGGAGTGGCCGCGTCCCAGGAGGTCATCGTGCCGCCGGACGCCGGGCGCAACGTCCAGATCGACCCGAGCCTGCGCCGCCGCATCCGCTGACACCTGACGCTCGACACCTGACGCTCGGCGCCTGACGGCTCACACCTGACGGCGTCGCGTCCCGGGCGGGCCGCTTCCGGCCCGCCCGGATGCCGCCGTCATCGTTCCCGGCTGTCCGGCCTGCCCGGATGGCCGCTGTCACGGTCCCGGGCCGCTCAGCCTTCCCAGGGCGTGGTACGGTCCCGGGCGGTCAGATGTCCAGAACCAGGGTGATCGGGCCGTCGTTGGTCAGCCCGACCTTCATGTCGGCACCGAACACCCCTGTCTCCACGCGGGCGCCCAGCCCGCGCAGCTCGGCGCAGACCGCCTCCACCAGAGGTTCGGCGACCGGACCCGGGGCGGCGGCCTGCCAGGTGGGACGGCGCCCCTTGCGGGTGTCGCCGTACAGGGTGAACTGGCTGACCACCAGCAGGGGCGCGCCGATGTCGGAGCAGGACTTCTCGCCGGAGAGGATCCGCAGGCCCCAGAGCTTGGCGGCGAGCCTGGCCGCCTCGGCGCGCGTGTCGGTGTGGGTCACGCCGACCAGGACCAGCAGCCCCGGCTCGTCGATCGCCCCGACCGTCACGCCGTCCACCACCACCGACGCGGAACTCACCCGCTGTACGACCGCACGCATGCCCCCATCATCCCGTGCTCCCGGGCATCTCTAGACTTCGGGCGAAAGGAGACAAAGGTGTCTGCTGAGTCATTGTTGGTCGAGGTCGTCCGCTCGGGTTTCGTGGAGTCCACCCATCGGGCGCGGATGCTCGCGGTGGCCGCCGACGGGTCGCTGGTGCGAGTCCACGGGGAGGTGGACGCGCTGGTCTCGCCGCGCTCGTCCATGAAGCCCCTGCAGGCGCTCGCCATGGTCCGCGCCGGCCTCCCCCTGGAGGGGGAGCTGCTCGCGCTGGCGTGCGCGAGTCACGCGGGGGAGCCGTTCCACGTGGACGGGGTACGGAGGATCCTGGCCGGGGCCGGGCTGGACGAGAGCGCGCTCGGCTGCCCGGAGGACCTGCCGGAGGACGTCGCCTCCCGCGACGAGGTGCTGCGCTCCGGAGGGAGGCGGGCCAGGGTCTACATGAACTGCTCGGGCAAGCACGCGGCGATGCTCGCCACCTGCGCGGTCAACGACTGGCCGCTGGAGACCTACCTCGATCCGGCGCATCCGCTGCAGCGGGCCGTGCGCGCCACGGTCGAGGAGCTGACCGGCGAGCGCGTCGCCGCCAGCGGGGTGGACGGTTGCGGCGCCCCGCTGTTCTTCGTCTCGATGCTGGGCGTGACGCGGGCGTTCCGCGCCCTCGTCCGGGCCGACCCGGACACCCCGGAGCGCCGCGTCGCCGACGCCTTCCGCGCCCACCCCGAGTGGACGTCGGGGACCGCCCGCCCCGAGGCCCGGCTGATGCGGGCGGTTCCCGGGCTGCTGGTCAAGGCCGGAGCCGAGGCGTTCGACGCCTTCGTCTTCACCGACGGCCGCTCGGGAACCGTCAAGATCGAGGACGGCGGCCAGCGTGCCCGGGTCCCGGTCACCGTCGCGGCCCTGACCGCTCTCGGCTTCGAGGCCCCCGGGCTCGACGAGTTCGCCGCCGGGGTCCTGCTCGGCGGGGGGCGTCCGGTGGGCGAGATCCGCGTTCGGTAGCCGCCGCGGATTCGCGTACGGCGGTCCTCACAGGGAGCGGAACTGGCGGGTGGTGGAGATCGCCCCGGAGGTGGTCATGGTGAAGGTCCGCATCGAGTCGGCGAACCTGGACAGGTCCCACTCGGCCGGGCCGTGATACCAGTACAGGTGGTCGGCCTGCTGGCCGTTGCCGGTGACCGAGGAGACCACGCGGGCCCAGCGGTCGACGCTGTCGAAGATCACGGCGTAGGGCAGGTAGCGGGAGAACAGCTCCACCCGCTGGGCCACCGGGACGTCCCCACCGATGTCGGCGCCGGCCAGATACTCCCTGAAGCCAAGGGTGTGGGCGAGGGCACCCGCGCCCTTCGCGGTCTTGGCGGGCATGTACTGGCCGCCCACGGCCAGGGCCGCACCGGCGATGATCAGAGCCAGGCCGAGCACCCCGTACGTGGTGAACCAGGCCAGCGCGACGGTGGCGAGGACGCCGAGCCCGGTGAGGACCACGCCGATGGTCGTCCAGCGGGTGCGGACGGTGTCGGGGCGGCGGGCGAACCAGCCCTGCGTGACCACGTCGCGGTAGAGCGCCTCGCGGACCTTGCCCAGCTTGGTCCCGAACGATCCCTTGAGCTCTGACAGCAGCACCGCGTCGTGGCCGTCGAAGATGGCGTCGTAGAGCTCCCGCTCGTAGGGCATCAGCGAGGCGACCTGGGCGGCGGGCATCCGTACCAGCCTCCAGTCGGGGGTCTCGTACGTCTGCCGGGGCTGCTCGTCGATCCTGAGGTAGCCCCGGACGGCCAGGTCGACGATCGTGGCGGTCACGTCGATCACGTCGGCCTGCTCGTCCATGAGGGTGCCGATCTGGCCGGGGCGGACGCCGTCCGGCGGGGCGAAGTGACCGTTCTCGACACCGCTGAGCGAGCCCGACTCGTGGCCGACCACGCGGGCGTCGCGGCCCCGGGTCCAGTAGAGGAGGCCGAGGCCGCCGAGCAGCAGGAGCAGCAGGCCGGCCAGCGCGCCGCCGGTGACGGCGTTCAGGGTGAAGGCGTTGGACAGCTCGAAGCGGCGCTCCAGGATCGGCGCGCCCTTGGTCGCACCGGTGGGGTAGCCGACGACCACGGTGAGCACCTCGCCGGCGCCGAGGTCCTGCTGCCCGAACTCGGCGGTGACGCCCGTGTGGTCCATGGAGGCCTCGGTGCAGGCGATCGCCGAGCTCAGGGGGCCGGCGAAGCACGACAGGTTCTGCATCGTGGCCGGCCCGCTCACGCTGACCTTGGCCTGCTCGACGGGGACGGACCAGGCGCCCACCGCGTACCACCGCAGCTCCTGGGCGTCGGCCAGCGGCGTGACGGCGCCCTGGACGTCGTACTCCAGGGTGGCGTTCCCGGTGCCCTTCAGGGTGATGGTCTCGCCGGTCAGCGTGGCGTCGCCCTTGAGACCGGTGACCCGGTAGAGCCGGTCGCTGCCGTCGTCGTAGCGGGTCCGGTCGACGAGGTCGCGCGACGGCGCGTCACCCTCGAAGACGACCTCCTCCTTGACGTGGAGCACGCCGTCCTGCCGGAGCTCCAGCTGGACCGTCGTGCTCGTCACCTTGCCGGCCCGCGTGACCTGCCCGGCCTGCCCGGCCTGTGCTACCTGCCCGGTCTGTGCGACCTGCGCGAGCCGGGTGCTCTGCCCGGCCGGTGCCGAGGACGCGAGGGCAGGGGGCGCGCCGAGGGCCAGCGCGAGGACGGCCGTCGCGGCCAGGCTCCCGGCTGCTCGGCGGGAGAGAACCGTCCTGCGTGGGAAGACCGTCCTGCGCGAGGAAGCCGTCCTGCGCAGCGCAGTCGCTCGGCGCGAGGAAGCCGCTCGGTACGAGAAAGATGCCGCCATGTGTCGGGAGCTTAGCGAGATCCACCGGCCTGTGATGGCCCACCGCGTATCCATTTTTTCCCGCTCATAAACCCGTATGTGTATATATCCGCTAGATTGCCGCCCGGAGATCCACTCTTTGGAGAGGCGGTCGCATGCGCCCACGGGGGTCGAACCCGCTGGCCTTCGGCGTACTCGGTGTTCTCGCCCTGGCGTTCGCCACGGTCGTGGTGATCGCCGGTCTGGCCGGTGAGGAGAAGTCCGAGGTCCCCGCCGGCCCCGGGACCGCACCGGTGGCGACGGGAGGCGCACCCCCTCGGCAGACGGGGGACACCGAGATCACCACGCCGGACTTCACCCCGCCGGAGAAGCTGGACCTCGGCTCGCTGGGCGGCGTCGAGATCGCGCCGGTCGCCGCGGCGCGGAACATGGCCGTCGACCTCCGCTACATGCGGCGCTCGGACACCACGGCCCGGCTCAAGCGCAACCCGCTGTACGGCACGGGCCTGATGCGCCGGACCACCTGCCGCGCCCCGCGGCCCTCGACCCAGCCCCGCGACATGCTGGCCTATCTCAACGCCGTCACCGGCTGCCTGGAGCGGGCGTGGTCGGCGAAGTTCTCCCAGGCCGGCGCGGTCTTCCTCCCGGCGCGCAAGGTCTACTGGTCCCGTCCCGGACGAGGCCCCTGCGGGACCTATCCCGACAACTCCGCCTCCGCCTACTACTGCCCGTCCAACCGGGGCATGTACATCGGCCTGAGCCATGTGATCGAGCAGAGCGGCGACGTCGACCCCGCCAGGAACCACGTGCCCTACCTGACCGTGCTCGCCCACGAGTACGCGCACCACGTGCAGAGCATGGCCGGTATCGGCGGAGCCTGGTGGTGGGAGGTCTCCAGCAAGTCCCGGGCCGCCCAGGACTCCCACTCCCGCCGTCACGAGCTCCAGGCGCAGTGCTTCGCCGGGGCCTTCGTCCGCACCGTACGGGAGCCGCTGGGCGTCACCGCCGCCCGCTGGCAGGAGGTGCTGCGGACGGAGTTCGGGCGCGGTGACGACCAGAACGGCAACCCCCGGCGCGACCACGGCAGCGGTGAGCACTACGCCGCCTGGCTCCACCAGGGATGGAAGTACGCCAGGATCGCCTACTGCAACACCTGGTCCGTCGGCCCCTCCGATGTGAGCTGACCCACCCTCGCCCCGTTCCCCCGCCTGGCCCCGGTGGGACGGGGCCCGGACCGTCACGGGCCGGCGGTGCCGCTCCGAGCCGGTGGAGCGGCCGCAGACGAGCGATGCCGTCGTGGTCGATGAGCCGCCCTGATCCGGGAGGGCCGGGCCGGAATCGCGGGTCCGATCGTGTTCGTGAGGCGGAGTCGCCACGGTCGGCGGCGGACATCTGCAATCATGTCGGGAGTCCGACGTTTCCCGAGGTGGCATGCGCGCGCCCGTACGTAGACGACCGTGGACGCTGGCGGTCGCGTTTCTTGTGGCGATTTCCTGCCTTATATCGGGATGCAGCCTTGGCGGTGGCGCGACCACGCCGCTGGCCGCCGGCACGGACCTCCCGGCCGCCTCACCGCGCCCGGCCCCGCTCGTCATGATCGTCGGCGACAGCTTCACGGTCGGATCGGGTCCCGTACGGGCATGGGACGGCTACGCGGCCAGGGTCGCGCGGGAGCTGGGCTGGCAGCTGATCACCGCGGGCGCCGCGGGAACGGGCTTCGTCAATCCCGGCCGGGTGGGCCGGACCTTCGAGGACTCCTTCGTCAAGGAGCTCTCCTGGCGCCCCGAGCCCAACATGTTGATCATCTCCGGCGGGCGCAACGACCGCCGGATCGGAGCCGCGAGGGTCGAGAACGCGGCCGTCCACCTGCTGGAGCTGGTCAGGCGGCGATGGCCGCACACCAGGATCGTGCTGGTCGGCCCGATCTGGATGACCAAGGCTCCCCGGTGGGCCTACGACGTGCGGGAGGCCGTCCTGCTCGCCGCCGACCGGCAGGAGGTGCCCTTCCTCGACCCGTTCGAACCCCTCGGCCCGCACGGCCGGGGCTGGGGTCGCGGAGCGGTCCTGCCCGACGGCGTCCACCCGACCCTCGCCGGCCACGTACGCCTCTCGCGCTGGATGGTCTCCGCGCTGCAGAAGTACGGCATCGAGGCGCGTCCTTCCTGAGGACACGGGACCGGTCGGCGGAAACGGCGCGCCGGGGGAAGGCCCGGGAAGCCCATGAGAGCTCGGGAAGCCCGGGAAGCCCGGGAACGGGTAGGCGTCGCGCTCGCCCGGCACCGTCTTCCGCCACCGGAGCCGAGCGGGGAAGCCCGTCCCCGGCCCGGTTCTCCCGGCCCTGTTCGCCGGCGCGGTCTTCATGGACCACATCCCTCGATAGCACATAAGGGACATTTCGCCATAAAGCTACCCTTAAGTGTTCGACGATCCCCATAAGCCGACAATCGTAGTGTAAAAGGACTGAATTATCGTTTATGGGAACAGAAGGCAGGAAAGTATGACAAGCGGGGATGGGTCATATCTATCCATCGCTAATGATTTCCGACTGATCCAGAAATATCGGAAATCGGGGTAATTGAACCTTTCGAGGGGAAAAGCAATGCCCAAGTTCAAGAGTGTTATCGCAGGGCTCGCGTTCAGTGTGGCGCTGACCGGCGGGGTCGTCGGAGTGGGTGCGGCGACCACCGTCGCGAGCGCCGCCACGACGACCACCGCCGTCACCGCCGCGGCCTTCCCGACCTGGGGCGGGGGTGGCTGCCGCCGCGGCTGTGGCGGCGGCTGGGGCGGCTGGGGACGGCACGGCGGAGGCGGCCGCCACCGCGTCAAGGTACGGATCAACAACCACAACAACAACAACAACTACCTGTCGAACAGGAACAGCAGCGGCGGCTTCGGGTTCGACGACTGACCGGATCTCCCGATCGCCGGAGCACGCTCGCGACCTGATCCGGGCGCGGCGCGGGGGAGTCCCGTGGCCGGTGTGAACCGGCCACGGGGCCGCGGCGAGACCGCCGGTGACGGCGGCCTCGCCGTCGGCGTACGGCCGCAGGGACGGCTCAGCCGAGCGTCTTGGCCACGTCCTGCCGCCGGTCGGCCGGCGCGGCGTCGATCGCGTGGGCGCGACCCCGCTCCTGCCCGGTGCCGGACCCCGAGGTTCCGAGGTCCGAACGTCGAGCGGGCCCCGGGAACCGCCGGGGTACGTCTAGGAGACGGTGGGGGTGGGCGGGGCGCCGGTGCCCGACCAGGTGCCGATGAAGCCGAAGACGACGGAGCCCCCGGCGGGGACGGATCCGTTCCAGGCGGCGTTGGTGAAGGTGAAGACCGGGGGAACAGCGGAGAGGGTGGAGCTCCACGCCTGGCCGATGTTCACGCCGGAGGGGTAGGTGAGGACGGTTCGCCAGTTGGTGACGGCCGAGGCACAGCGGACGGTGACCTCACCCTGGAAGCCGCCCTGCCAGAAGTTGCCCGTACGGTATGTCGAGGTGCAACCGCCCGGCGAGGTCGGGGTGGTCGTGAAGGTCGCCGCCGCCGAGGCGGCGGAGGTGTTCCCCGCCGCGTCGCGGGCGACGACGGTGACGCTGTACGCGGTCTGCGGGGTGAGCCCGGTCAGGGTGATCGAGTTGATCGCGGACGAACCGAGCTTGGTGGTCCCCCGGAAGACGTCGTAGCCCGTGACCGCGCGGTCGTCGGTGGAGACGGCCCAGGACAGCCGGGCGCCGGTCGAGGTGATGTCCGAGGCGACGGGGGTGCCGGGGCGGGTCGGCGCCTGGGTGTCGGGGGTGCCGGTGCCACCGTAGATCGTGGCCTCGACGGAGGTCTGCGCGATGCCGTTCGCCCCGTTGAACAGGCGCTGTCCCCAGGTGGTGAGCCTGGTGACGTCGAAGCTGGTCACCTGGTCGAGATACTCGACGCCGCCGCCGTTGCCGCTCCACGACCAGCCGAGGTAGCCGACCCCCCTGGCCTGCGCCTGGGCCATGATCGTGTCCTCGTCGGGGTTGCCGTCGGAGTGGTCGAAACCGAACTCGCCGATCACCAGCGGCAGTCCCGCCGTCTGGAACGCCTGCAGGTAGGAGGTGACCTCGGCGGCCGTGTCGAACACCCCGTACATGTGGACGGAGAAGACCGTGTTGCGCTGCGGGTCGGCGGCGGCGACCGTGGCCGCGTTGTCGCGCATGGTGAAGTTCCAGTCCTGGCCCCAGTTGGGCGCGTCCACCATGATCAGGTGCTGGAACCCGTTGCTCCGCAGCCGGGTGATCGCGGCCGAGGTGGCCTGGGTCCAGCCGGGGGTGGTCGCGTTGTTGCCGAAGGGCTCGTTGCCGATGTTGAGGACGACGTAGTCCTCCTGGCCGACGATCGCGTTCTTGACGCTGATCCAGTAGTCCACGGCCTGGTCGAGGGTGTACGCGCCGCTCTGCTCGCCGTACCCGGTGGTGTCATGGTTTTCCAGGACACAGATGAGCTTGTTCTGCTTGCAGAGCGAGACGACGTTCGCCACGTCGGCCGCGCCGTTGGCGGTCCACCGGCCGCCGCTGAGCACCACCCTGACGGTGTTCGCGCCCAGCGACTTGATGTCCGCGAACGAGCCGGTCTGGGTCGCGTACCAGGTGTGCGCGTGGCTGGTGCCCCGCATGACGAACGCGTTGCCGTTCGCCTCGAGGATCCGCGTGCCGCTCACGTGGAGACCCGTGGCGGCGTGGGCGGGCGGTACGGAGAGGAGGAACGGGAACAGGAGCGCCGCGAGCAGCGCCAGTCTGGTGCGCATGACCTACCTCGGTTGGGGGGGTGCCCGGCCGGGCGGAGGGGTCGTCGCGCCCGGCCGGGGCGATGAGGCGTCCGGGGAAGGAACGGACGCCTGGACGGCGGGGAGCGGGATGCCGGTTCGCTCCGCGGGCCAGTAGGGCGAGGGGGCCGGGGCGCTCCGCCGGCCCGTGGTGCGGGCCGGCGGAACGGGGGTCAGCCGGTGGTGCAGGTCACCGGGACGGGGACGCCGTTGGTGCCGTTCTGGGTCCCGGTGAAGCCGAAGGACGTCGAGGCGTTCGGGGCGAGCGTGCCGTTCCAGTTCAGGTTCCTGACCGACACGTCCGCTCCCGTCTGGGTGTGCGTGCCGCTCCAGAGCTGGCTGATCGTCTGGCCGTTGGGGAACCTCCAGGTCACCGTCCAGCCGTTGATCGCCGAGGTGCCCTCGTTCTTGACGGTGACCTCGCCCTGGAAGGCGCCCTGCCAGTCCCTGATGACCGTGTACGTGGCCGTGCAGCCGCCCGCCGGGGCGGTCGTCGTGGTGAACGCGGTGCTCTCGGAGGCGGTGGAGGAGTTGCCGGCCGCGTCCTTGGCCACCACGGACACGGTGTACGCCGTCGCCGGGGTGAGCCCGGTGAGGGTGTGGGAGGTGCCGGTGGCGGTGGCGACCTTGGTCGTTCCCCGGTAGACGTCGTAGCCGCTGACGCCCACGTTGTCGGTCGAGGCCGTCCAGGTCAGGGTGGCGCCGGTGGCGGTGATCGCCGAGACGGCGGGCTTGCCCGGCCGCGACGGCGCCTCGGTGTCGTCCTCCGGGGCGGTCGTCGTGGTGAACGCGGTGCTCTCGGAGGCGGTGGAGGAGTTGCCGGCCGCGTCCTTGGCCACCACGGACACGGTGTACGCCGTCGCCGGGGTGAGCCCGGTGAGGGTGTGGGAGGTGCCGGTGGCGGTGGCGACCTTGGTCGTTCCCCGGTAGACGTCGTAGCCGCTGACGCCCACGTTGTCGGTCGAGGCCGTCCAGGTCAGGGTGGCGCCGGTGGCGGTGATCGCCGAGACGGCGGGCTTGCCCGGCCGCGACGGCGCCACGGTGTCCACCGGCTCGTCGCCGGGCGGGTTGCCCCACACCTTCGTGGTGCCCGCGTAGACCGTCATGTTCTGCGCCCGCACCGGGGTCGCGCCCGGCGTGGTGGCGATGCCGGTGTACGACCAGTCGTTGGACGGGTCCCACGTCCCGGTGCTGGCGATGCGGAACTGCACCTCGCGCCGGTGCTGCGACTGCCCCGCCGGGGCGATCGAGGTGTTCGAGCAGTCGATGGTGACGTAGTAGGTCTTCCCGGACAGCAGGGTCGGCCCGGTCGGAGCCTTGCACTGGTTGTAGGCGGACGTCACGGAGACCTGGCTCGCGGTCGTGGTGCCGTCGAGGGTGAAGTAGTAGCGGAACGAGCCGTTGTCCAGCGGGCGGGCCGGCCAGGCCGACTGGTTCCGCACGATGGCCTTGATCTCGGTGAACGCCGAGCCGGAGGCGTTCACCCCGGCCTCCACGAAGATCTCGGGGCCGTCGGGGGTCTCCGCCACGGGGAAGTTCGCGGCGGGGGCTCCGCCGTACTCGCGGTAGAGGCGGGCGAGGGCGCTGGTGAAGCCCGCGTTGTAGTCGGTGGCGACCTCGTTCATCACGTAGTCGTCGCGCTTGTCGGTGTACTTGTCGTCGGGGTCGGGCGGGCCGCCGACGAGGGCGCCGTACAGGGTGTGGCGGGTCTCGACCGGGTTGGTCATCTGGTCGGTCCACGAGCCGTGCGCGGTGCGGTGGTGCGGGTTCTTCGGCGGGTTCGCGCCGAACCCGATCATGTACGAGGAGCTGCGCGGGTTGTCGCCGAGCGCGTAGTTGATCTGCCTGACCGCGAAGTCGTGATATCTCGCCTTACGGGTCGCGTCGGTGATCGAGTCCGAGTGGACCAGCGCCGCGAACGAGGTGTTGGCCGCGTAGCGCAGCGACCCCCACCGGTCGAGCACGGCCTGCCCGCCGGGCGAGTACCTCACCCGCTGCCCGTTGACCCCGACCGTCCAGAAGTCGAGCCAGCGGTTGGCGTCGTCGAGATACTTCTGCTTGCCGGTCAGCTTGTTCAGCAGCACGTAGGCGCCGTAGGACTTGTCGTCCCAGGCGATCGTCCACTTGTAGGACTTCGTGGTGGACTGCGGCTCGGTGCCGAGGTTGTCGTAGTACGACTCCGCCTTAGCCAGGTAGGAGGCGTCCTGGGTGGCCCGGTGCAGCCAGATCGCGCCCCAGACGAGCTCGTCGTTGTAGCCGCTCCACGACTGGTAGTACCCGGACGCGTCGGTGATGCAGTCGCTGTACTTCTTCCGCACGGTGTCGGCGAAGGTGTAGAGCTGCTTGGCGTGCGTCACCAGCGTGTCGGCGTAAGTCGGATTTGTCGGGCGGAAGACGATCGACGAGGCCGCCATCGCCGCCGCCGTCTCCCCGGCCAGGTCCGACCCCCCGCACGAGGCGTCGATCTTGTACGCGGGCCGCTCCATCTGCATCGCCTCGGCCGGGCCCCACCAGGCGTGGTCCTTGCCGCCGTTGCCGACCTGCCCGTACAGCACGTTCGCCGACGGGTGGGCCTTGATGAAGTAGTCGTTGACGAACTTGAGGTTGTTCAGCAGGTGGGTGAGCTGCCCGGAGGAGGCGTACGCGTCGCGGTACTCCACCGCGCCCCAGGCCAGCATCGTCGCGCTCGCCGCCATCGGCAGGCCGAACTTGACGTGGTCGCCCGCGTCGTACCAGCCGCCGGTCAGGTCGAGCCCGGCGTCCTGGCCGTCGCCGAGCCCGGACGGACCGCGCCAGCTGACGCGGTTCCAGCTCGGCAACGCCCCCGACTGCTGGGCCTCGTAGAACCAGATGGACTTCTGCAGCGCCTCGCCGTACGCGAAGGCGGGCGCCGCGGCCTGGGCGCCGGTGGCGGGCACCGTCACCGGCACGGCCGCCAGCGCCAGCAGCGCGAGCGCCGCCAAACTTCTCTTCATGGGGGGTGTGCCTCTCGGAGGTGGTGCTCGGGGCGTGGCAGCAGGTCAGGGGTGCCACCACGCCCCGAGGTCTCAGGGGGGTCGGGCCCGGGTCAGGTTCGGCCCGGGCTCGGGTCGGGCCCGGGTCCGGCCTGGGGGAGGGCCGGACCCGGGGGCGGGGGGTCAGGGGAAGAGGCGTCCGTACTCGGCGAGGGCGACGGCGACGTCCACCTGCGCCCAGAACCGGTGGTAGTTGAAGGACGGCGCGGGGCCGGTGCCCTTCAGGTAGGCGTCCACCTTCGGCCAGTCCGGGTCGTTCTTGTAGAAGGACCGGATGGACATGAAGGTCGAGCTGGAGTTGATCGTGTCGCCGTTGGGCATCTTGCCGGTCCAGCCCGGGGGCACGTAGACCGGGTCGTTGAGGCGGCTGTAGTCGGCCTTGGTCTCGGTGACCGACACGCCCTTGGCGTCCTGGTTGTTCCTCCACAGGCCGTCGAGCAGGCCCTTGGCGACCGTCTTGGCCGTGGCGTTGCCGGACTTGGCCGCGTAGTACATCAGCACCTTGGCGTACGAGCCCGCCACGCCCACGTCGGTCGTGTAGTCCCTGATGCTCACGTGCAGCCCGGAGTTGGTGCCGGGGTTGCTCGGGTTCCAGGTGTCGGGCTGGCCGGTCCACACCAGCGTCGAGGGGATCTGGTAGGTCCCGTCGGCGTTGATCGTGGTGTTGTCGGTGGCCCACTTGACCCACTTGTCCAGCACGATCTTGGCGTCGGCGTTGCCGGTCGCGTAGTACAGCTCCGCGACCCGCTCCATCGACCACGCCTGGAAGCCGAACCACTGGTTGGACGGCGGGTCGTGGTAGACCGGCTGCCAGTCGTAGGCCATCCCGTAGAAGGTGGGCAGCGTCGACGGCGGGGCCGCGTAGTGGCCCTGCCAGCTGTTGGTGGCGCCACCGGCGATCGCGCCCTCGGACGACTGCAGCCAGCGGTAGAACTCCATCTGCCGCTTGGTGCTGGTGGTCCAGTCCTGCACGGCGGTCGCGCCCTTGGGCTTGAGCGCGTCCACGCTGGACAGCACCCACGCGGCCATCGGGTTCTGGTAGCCGGAGTGGTTGTGGCTGGAGCCGATCCGCCAGGCCCAGCCGGCGGAGGTGTCGTAGGCGCCGCCCCAGGCGTAGTACCAGCTCAGCAGGTAGGCCGAGCTGTCCTTGCCGGTTCCGGCCGGGCACGAGGTGCTGGTGCAGCCCTGCTTCTTGAAGTACTTGTCGTACATCGCGTAGCGCAGGTAGTCGCCCATCTTCGCGGCCTTGGAGATCGTGGACGAGACCTGGGCCTCCTTGCCCTGCTCCT
Organism: Streptosporangium sp. G12; assembly: GCF_052983175.1. Taxonomy (NCBI): domain Bacteria; kingdom Bacillati; phylum Actinomycetota; class Actinomycetes; order Streptosporangiales; family Streptosporangiaceae; genus Streptosporangium; species Streptosporangium sp. G12. The sequence continues at coordinate 46,730 of NZ_JBRIQO010000010.1, forward strand.
TGGCCCAGGTGTGCGCCCAGTAGGCGACCTGGACGGCGCGGGCGTCGGCGTCGGGGGCGTTGGTGTACTTCCACTGCTTGGCGTAGGAGCTGTCACCGGTGAACAGGTCCAGGAACCCGTTCGGGCCGCCGTGCTTGAAGGTGTCGCAGGAAGGCTGCGGGATGGTCTCGAAGACCGACTCCTCCGGGCCGCGCTGGTAGGTGTTGATGTAGGCGGGCTTGGTGGTGCCGTCGCCGCAGCGGCCGAAGCCGTAGGTGTTGTCCACGTCCAGCAGCCAGTGCATGCCGTAGACGTCGCTGGTGCCGTACGCCGTCTTGAGCTCGTTGGCGATCGGGTCGACGCCGACGCTCACGCCGCCGTCCAGCTTGGACGGGTACTGCTTGATGTCGTCCCACTCACCGGCGTACGTGGCGGGCTTGGACGGGTTGTAGTTGGCGTTGGTCGGCTGGTCGGCGGTGGCCGGGATGATGTACTTCTCCATCGAGGCCCAGGCCTCGTTGAACTTGGTCCAGTCGCCGGTCACCTTGCCGTAGGCCGCCTCCAGCCACAGGTAGTAGCTGTAGGCCTCGGAGGTGGTCTCGTGCCCGTGGTCCGGAGCCTCGACGAGGAAGGTCTCGACGGAGTGGTAGGGCACGCCCTGCGGCGAGAAGTAGCCGTTCGCCGGATCCTTGATCTTGTTGTACATCTCGGTGAAGCGCTGGATGTACTCGTTGTCGCCGCCGGTGGAGTCGTTGTCGACCTCGGTGGCGGTCGCCTTGGCCGCGGTGTGGCCGGTGGCGGTCGAGGTGAACTCGGCGCTGCCGGAGGCCTCGTCGGCGTCCTCCGCCGCCTCGACCCGTACCGTCTGGGCCGTGTTCCAGTTGGCGGTGGTGAAGGTGAGCGACGCGCCGGAGGAGACGGTCAGGTCGGTGTCGCCGCTCGTCCTCGCGGTCGCCACGGTGACGCTCGCGGACGGGGCCTTGGAGAGCTTGACCGAGAGGTTGGCCGAACCGCCCTCGGGGACGGCGATCGTAGCCGGGGTGACGACCACGGCGGGGGGCAGGTCGGCGGTGGAGGTGATCCCCACGGGGGCGGAGGTGGTGACCTCGCCCTTGTCGTCGGTGGCCTTCGCCGTGATGGAGTAGCTCCCGGCGGCGACGCCCGTCCAGTTGTAGGTGTACGGCGCGGTGGTGTCGGTACCCAGCAGCGTGGTGCCGTTGAAGAATTCGACCTTGGCGATGGTGCCGTCGCTGTCGGCCGCGTTGGCGGCGATCGGCACCGTCGCGGGCGCGGCGAAGGTGGCCCCGGCCGCCGGACTGGTGATGCTCACCGTGGGCGGCAGGTTGATGGGGGCGCCGCCGCAGGTGGTGCCGTTGACCGTGAAGGCGGTCGGCTTGGGGTTGGAGCCGGACCAGCTGCCGTTGAAACCGATGCTGGTCGAGGCGCCGGTGGCCAGGTTGCCGTTCCAGGCGAGGTTCCGGGCGGTGACGGCCTGGCCGCTCTGCGCCCAGGTGGCGCTCCAGCCCTGGGAGACCCGCTGGGTGGTCGTCGGGAAGTTGAACCCGAGGGTCCAGCCGGTCAGCGGGTCGCCCAGGTTCTTGATGGACACGTTGGCGGTGAAGCCGCCCTGCCAGTCGGTGGTGTTGTACGTCACGTCGCAGGAGACGGCGGCGAGGGCCGGGGAGGCTGCCAGGGCGGTGGTCGTCCCGGCCGCCAGGCTGAGCAGCGCCAGCGCGGCGATCCGCCTCCGGAAGCGTGGGAGCGCTCCCGCTTTACTGGGGAACAGATGCATGAAATGGGCCTCCGTGGGTGGGGATCGATGCGAAGTCGCTGGTGGTGGCACCGCATCGGATCAAGCAAGGGAGAGAGGGGGTGGGAGCGCTCCCATAAGGGATTCTGGAGACGGTGAACGGGATGTCAATGGCATGCGCCCCCGGTTACACCGATGTTTCGCGGCCCATGCCGCCAGGCTGCTGCGATCCGGAAGGCCTTTTTCGCGGGTCATGAAAGTTTCATGACTTTCGATCTTGCCAGCCGAGTGCTTGCTTGTGGATATGCGTTCTGGCCTTCACGGTCGCCGCGTTCCGTGCCCGCCGCGAGCGACGACGATCTGACCGAAATTTTGGATCGCGACTGATCTGCACGAGTGTGTCGCTCCTGCCGGTCCACCGGTGAGTCTGGTGGGATTCGTAAGTGACCCCCGCCATGTTCACCAGCGGGGTCGCGCCCTTCCGTCGGCAGGCGGCGTGCGGTCCCGGACGGCTCCACCCGGGGCCCGAGCCGAGGAGCGGTTGATGTTCCTGCACACCAAGCATTTGCAGTTCGAGGCCAAGCCGGAGAAGCCCGACCCGGTCTACGCCCACAAGCTCCAGGAACTGCTCGGCGGCGCCTACGGCGAGATGACCGTCACCATGCAGTACCTGATGCAGGGCTGGAACTGCCGGATGTCCGGCAAGTACAAGGATCTGATCATGGACATCGCGACCGAGGAGATCGGTCATGTCGAGATGATCGCCACCATGATCGCCCGCCTCCTGGAGGGGGCGCCCGCCACCGCGACCACGAAGATGGCCGCCGCCGACCCCGTTGTCGGTGCCGTGCTGGGCGGCATGGACCTCCAGCAGGCCATCGTCTCCGGAGGCGGTCCCCTGCTGGCCGACAGCAACGGCTACCCCTGGAACGGCCGCTACATCGTGGCCAGCGGCAACCTGCTGGCCGACTTCCGCGCCAACGTCGCCGCCGAGGCCCAGGGCCGCCTGCAGACCGCGCGGCTCTACCACATGACCGACGACCCGGGCGTGCGCGACATGCTCAAGTTCAACCTGGCCCGCGACACCCTGCACCAGAACATGTGGCTGAAGGCCATCGAGGAACTCCAGGCCGACGGCCTGGAGGACGTCGTCGTCCCGGACGACCTGTTCGACGAGGAGTACGCCGAGCACGCCTCGGCGATCTGGGACCTGTCGGAGGGAACCGAGGGGACGCTGGGGGGCTGGGCGTCCGGCCCGCAGCCGGACGGTCGTCACGAGTTCTCCTACCTCCTCGATCCCCGGCCGCTCGGCGGTCCCGCCACCGCGCCGCCGCCCGACCCCAAGCTGTACGCCACCTACGACGGCAGCATGGGCGAGCCGGCCGGTCCGGCCCTCGGCACCGAGGTCGGCCCCCTGGGCAAGCTCAAGGACAAGCTCACCTGACCCGCACGCGGCGCCCGCCGGCGGCTCGCCCCACCGGCCGCCGGCCGGTGGGGCGGATTCACAGTTCTCCGGCCCGTCCTGTCAGCGCGCGTGGCGATGCTGCCGGAATCGTGGGTGGTGACGCTTGCGTTCGCGGTGCTTCGGCCCGAACAGGGTGTAGCTGCGCGGACGCTTCACGGCGTCCCGGCCCTTTCCGCCGTCGCCGGCGGTGGCGGCGGGAGCGGCCGGACTCGCCGGCGGCGCCGGGCAGACGCCCTTGGGGCCGACGGGCACGGTCAGCACCGATGAGGCGCTGGGCTCCAGCCGGTTCGTGCCCGCGAAGGCCGCCACGAACTCATGGGTGCGCAACGGGATCTTGTTCACGATCAGTTTCGCGTGGCCGGTGGCGTCCGATGGGATCTGTTCCTGGCGTACCCCGTTGGCGAAGAAATCGACCGGCCCGGCAGGGGGGACCGCCCCCGAGGCCGTGACGGTCGCGACAAGGGTGAGGTGACCCGGCGCTCCCGGATCGCAGAACGCGGCCAGCTTGGTGGCGGTCTTCCGCTGCGGCACGACCGCGCAGGCGGATCGTGTGACGGTGGTGGTGTCCAGATTGACGGTGCCCATGTGGGCCAGGAGACGGCCGTTCACGGTCGTGCCACTGGCCGCGGTGATCGAGGTCAGCGCGAGGACGGTCCCGGCGAAGCGGGAGCCGGCCCCCAGCGAGGCCGAACCGCCGACCTGCCAGATGACGTTGCACGCCTGGGCGCCGTTGACGAGCCGCACCGTGCTGGCGGGCGCGGTGGTCAGAGCGGGAGCCCTGAGGACGAAGAGGGCGTTCGGATCCCCCCGCCCGTCGAGGGTCAGCTCCCCGCCGATCTGGAAGGCGCCCGAGATGGAGTTGTAGACGCCCGGCGCCACCGTGGTCCCGCCGAGCTGCGCGGGGAGGGAGGCGGTGCCGGGCCGCCTCGCCGCGTTGGCGTAGGCGGCGGCCAGGTCGTCCTGGGCCTGTTCGGCGACGGAGTCGTCCAGGTAGACGGCGCCGACCACGACGCCCGGCGGGAATCCGGCGGTCGCCGAGCCCGGGCTCACCCCGACCTCGCCGGTGACGACGGTGGCCCCGGTGCCGGAGACGGTCGTCCCCGCCAGGACCGCGAAGTCCGCGGCCGCGCCGAGCGTCACCGGTACCGGTACCGGCGCGCCCGCCGTGCCCGCGGTACCCGCCGTGCCTGTCGTGTGCGCCGCGCTCGCCACGCGCGGTGTCGTGGCGACGCAGCCCAGCGCGACCGCGACCGTCACTGCTCCTGCCAGCCAGGAACGGACGGTATTTCGCGAAACGATATGGGAGTGACCAATGACTGTCACGGTTCCATCCTTTTCTTTTGGTATTTCTCCGTCCAGGCGCATTGCCGATGATGCGCCGTTTTTCCGAGACTACTGATCGGCGGTGTCGTGGTTGCCGTACGACATGCGGCTTGCTTTGTCGCGTTACTTATTCGTGGACAAATGAAAATGCGGGCATGTTGTTGTTTTTGGCGATATTCGGTGGGATGTCGTTCCGCCGGCCGCGGCTCGGTGGCGTTCGCGGGTCCGTTTCCACGACGAGAGGGCGTGCCGCCTGGCGGCACGCCCTCGATGGTCTCGAACGCGGGAAGGCCGGACATGGACGGTCCCGGGGGTGACGCGCGGACCGGCGATGAGCCTGCCCGCCACCCTCGACGTGCACACCGCGCTCAGCGTGGCGCCGGTGTCGGTGACCGTCGTTCCCGCCAGGACCGCGTGGTCCACGGTCGTGTCGAGCGGGGGCGCCGTCGCCGGGCTCGCCGGGCTCGCCGTACGCGGTGTCGCGGTGTCGCGGCGACACGGCGACACGGCGACACGGCCCGGCGCGACCGCGACGGTCAGGACCCCGGCCGGGAACGGACGGTATTTCGCGGAACGATATGGGGGTGACCAATGACTGTCACGGTTCCATCCTTTTCTTTTGGTATTTCTCCGTCCAGGCGTATTGCCGATGATATGCCGTTTTTCTGGCCCCGCTGGTCGGCGGTGTCGTATCTGTTATGCGACATGCGGGATGTTTTGTTGCGTAGTTATCAAGGCATATAAGAGAGATATGGCTATGTTGCTGTTTGTGGGGGTACCCGGGATATTCCGGCGGGGACGGATCCGGCGGCGAGGGCGGCGTCCGCACGACGAAGGGCCGCGTCCTTGTTTCGGCCGCGGTTCACACCACGAGAGGGCGTGCCGCTCGGCGGCACGCCCTCGACGGTTCCGTGGAACGGGGAGTCGGGGATCAGGTGCAGGTGATCCCGGACGCGCCGGGGGTGGAGGGCCCGTTGGCGGTGAATCCGACGACGACGGACTGACCCGCCGCGAGGTTGGCCGCGTGGCTCGGGGCCTTCGCGGTGAAGGTGGTCCCGCTCTGCGTGACGGTGGCGTTCCAGCCGCTGCCGAGCGTCACCCCCGACGGCAGGGTCCAGCTCACCGACCAGTTGTTCCAGGCCGAGGTCCCGGTGTTCTTCACGGTCAGCGCGGCCTGGAAGCCTCCCTGCCAGGAGTTCGTGAGCGCGTACGACGTCTCGCAGGCCGTGGTCCCCGGGGTCGGCGTGGGGGTCGGGGTGGGGGTCGGGGTGGACGTGCCGCCGCCGACCGGCGGGATCAGGTACGGCTGGAGGATGTCCTGCTTGTCCTGGTTGATGGAGGTCCAGTCATCCTTGGCGATGCCCCCGGTGTCACCCGAGTTGGGATTCCACGACCAGTAGGTGAACGACATCCCGTTCACCCCGGTGCCCAGATACTTCATCAGCTCCTGGAGCCAGACCTTGTCCACCGCGGCCTGCATGGTGGTCCCGAACTCGCCGAGCATGATGGGGGCGATGTTCTGCTTGTAGAGGTAGCCCCAGTACTTGTCCCAGATCGCGGGCATGTTCGCCGGATAGTTCGGCGCGTCGAACCACGTCTGGCGGTAGACCGAGGTGGCGTAGTCGTGCGGCGAGTAGACGAGCCGGTTGGCCACGTTCAGCCGCACCGGGAACTCCCCGGCCTTCGACAGGTTGCCGCCCCACCAGCCGCAGTCCTCGTCGTTGCTCGGGTCGTTGTCCCAGACGTTCGACAGGCCACCGCTCGGGCAGCTCACGCCCTCGACGAAGATCAGCCAGTTGGGGTTGACCGACAGCACCGCGTTGCCCGCCCGCTCGGCGGCCAGCCGCCAGTCGCGAGCGGTGTCCCCGCAGCCCCAGCACGCCCCGGTGGCGGCCGGATTGGTGCCCTCGGCGTGCGGCTCGTTGTGCAGGTCGGCGCCGATGACGGTGGTGTTGCCCGCGTACCGCTGGGCGAGCGCCTTCCAGTCGTTGATCCAGGTGCTCTCCGGTGTCGCGGCGACGTACCACAGCGGCGACTGCCCGGCCGCGGTCGGCCGGTGCCGGTCCAGGATGATCCGCATGCCCTTGCTTCCGGCGTACGCGATGACCTTGTCGAGGATCTGCAGCGGGCTGTCGCCGACCAGGTCCGGGTTGACGAAGTCGTTCACGCCGCTGGCCACCGCGCCGGGCTTGAGGGCGTCGTTGGAGAACGGCACGCGAAGGGTGTTGTAACCGAGCGAGGCCATCTTGTCGATCTGGCCTCTCCACGGGTTGCTCGACCACAACCCGTGGAAGGTCTTGTTGTCGGTCTCCATGCCGAACCAGTTGATGCCGGTCAACCGGACGGTCGCGCCCGTGCTGTCAACGATCTTGTTACCGGAGGTGCGCAGGTAGCCGGTGCCGGTTCCGCCCGCGGCACCGGCCGGGGAGGAGCCGAGCGCGACCGCCAGCGCCGAGGTGACCACGAGCGCCGCGAGCGCCGCCGGCCACCTGCGAACACGCAGGACTTTCATCAAGGGCCCTTCGAGGACGGGATCTGTACGCGAGGGGAGGGCCCCCGCGATCGAGAGGTGCGGCCGGTCGCGCTCGCCATGGTTCGGCGCCCACCCCGGTCCCGTCAACCGCCGCCGGGATCGCCGGCGCCTTTCCACGGCGGCCGCGACCCCTCCCATCTCGCCCTGTGCGGCGATCGCCCCGCCGGGCACGAGGTGAAAGTTTCACCGGCCGGTGTGGCGGGTGGCGGGAGGGACGGGCATGCCCGCGGGAGGCTCGGCGTTCGACGGGCCGGCGGGAATCGCGCACCGCACGGCCCGGCCGCCGGCTTCGAGACCGCGAACCCCGGCGGCCGGAACCCGGGCCCCCTCCACCCGAGGATTCGAGGGGGCCCGGTCGTGTGTTTCGTCCTTCCAGCCGGTCGGCTCCCTAGCCGGTCAACGCGACCGACACGAGCAGGAGCTGAGCCTCCAGAGCGTGGCGGAAGTCGTCGGGCAGCGAGCCCTCCCGGTGGCGGTCAGCGATCTTTCCCCGGATCGGGGCGAGGTCGCGGGAGCCCCAGACGCTGTTGGCCAGCACCTGCCGCAGGTCCAGGGCCACGTCCGGGCGGATCCTGCCCTCGTCCTCCCCCCTGGCCAGCACCGCGTTGAAGCGCCGCACGCTCTGGTTGAGATTGGGGGTGGAGAAGGGGATCGTCTCCACCCCCGGTGCGGATTCCGCCGCGTACCCGCCCCGCTTGGGGGCGGGGCCGGACGGAGAGGGACTGGGGCGTGGCGTCGTGCCCGGTTCGGGATAGGCGGTGGTGGGGTCGAGGACCGTGGGCGGTGCCGTCCCCCGACCCGGTGGAGCTGCCACCTGTTCCTCGTAGGAGCCGGAGATCCGGCTCCACACCAGGAGACCCGCGAGCAGCGCCGCCACCGTCGCGACCACCGTCCAGCCCACCAGCCCGTGCGCGCGCGTCCAGTGGACCGGGGACGTGGCCGGGGGCCTGAGGGCCGCGGCCAGGTCGTCGGCCACCTCCTGCGCCTTCGGCCTGGCCTCGGGCCGGTGCGACAGGCAGACCTGGCAGAGCGCGCTGATCCGCGCGGGCATGCCCGGCACCTCCGCCACCGGCGGCGGTCCCTCCCGGCGGACGTTCTCGATCTCCTCCCAGGTCCGTTCCGGGTACGGGGGATCGCCGGTGAGCATCTCGAACAGCAGCACGCCCAGCGCGTAGACGTCACTCGCCGGGTCCGCGACCGTGCCGGTGAGCCGCTCGGGCGCCACGTAGGGAGGGGTCCCGTAGTCGGAGGCCCGGTCGTCGGCGTCCTCCCCGATGAACGCCGCGATGCCGAAGTCGAGCAGCTTGGCGCCCGCCGAGGTCAGCAGCACGTTCTCGGCGGTGACGTCCCGGTGCACGATGCCCCGCTCGTGGGCGGCGGCCAGCACGGTGGCCAGCCTGGCGGCGATCGTCGCAGCCTCCGCCCACGGCAGCGGGCCCTCGTTGATCCGGTCCGACAGCGGGCGCCCCTCCAGCAGACGCATGACGACGTACGCGGCCAGGCGACCGTGCGAGGTCACGGTCTCCCCGTAGTCGTAGACCTCGATCGCGTCGGGGTGGATGAGGCGCGCGGTGGCACGCGCCTCCCTGCGGATCAGCTCGCGCTCCCCCAGGTCGACGCCCAGCTCGCCGTCGAGCAGCTTGACGGCGACCATCCGCTGGAGCGACTGGTCGAAGGCGCGCCAGATGACGCTCATGCCACCCCACGCGATCCGCTCCAGCAACAGGTACCTGCGGGTGAGCACGTCCCCCGCGCGAAGCCCGACCTGGTCAGGCGGACTCACGGACCACCAGCTCAGTGGGGAGGACGGGATTGTCACGGGGAGCACCGGCCGAGCTCATCGAGAGCAGCAGCAGCCGGGTGGCGAGCGCGGCGAACTCCTCCACCGGCTGGCGGACGGTGGTGAGCGTGGGGGAGGTCCGCCGGGCGGCGGGGGCGTCGTCGAACCCGATGACGGCCACGTCCTCCGGCACCCGGCGGCCGGCCCGGCGCAGGGTCTGCAGCGCGGCGGCCGCCATCACGTCGGAGGCGGCGAAGACCGCGTCGACGTGCGGCATCCTGCGCAGCAGCCACTGCATGCCGTGCACTCCCGACGTGTGGCTGAAGTCGCCGTACGCGACCGGCACGCCGGTCATCCCGGCCAGGGAGAGGGTCTGCATGAACCCTTCGAGCCGGTCGCGGGCGGCCGGAAGGGCCGGTGGACCCGCGATGACGCCGATGGACCTCCGGCCGCCGAGCAGCAGGTGTTCCGCCGCCTGCCGGCCTCCGTCGCGGTTGTCCATGTCGACGTGGGGGAGGTCGATGCCGTCCGGGGGACGGCCCGCACTCCGTACCGGAATGCCCGAGGCGGCCAGGGTCACCACGAGCGGATGCCTGTCACGTGCGCCGATCAGCAGGACGCCGTCGATGCCTCCGGCGACGAGCGGCGGTGTGGCGATGGTGGAGGTGGCCGCCGTGGCGGTCATCACGGCGAGTGGCACGCCGTGCCCGGTGAGGACCTCCTCCGCAGCCGTGATCATCCGCGCGTAGAACGGCTCGGTGAAGAGCCGGTGCGCGGGTTCGCAGACCACGATGGCCACGACCTGGTCGGATCGGCGACCGGAGCCGCCCCGGGGAGCGCGATGTCTTACGTAACCGAGACGCGATATTGCGTCATGCACCTGCCTACGAGTCGACGTGCTGACTCTGACTGAACCGGTGAGTACCCGGGACGCTGTGGCGGGGGAGACCCCTGCCTCTGCGGCGACCTGGGCAAGTGTGGGTAGATCGGTCATAACTTCCTCCACACCAAGATCCTGCACAGGTGGGAGCGCTCCCAGTGAACCTAGCATTGTTTCGGAAGTGTCAAAAGATGTTTCCGAAAAATCACCATGTGTATGTCAAATTTCCCTGACAACCCAGTCAGGGGCAAGTATCGCCATGATTACGGAGTCATACCATTCCCCGTTTAGACGCAGAGCGTCACGGCAGACGCCCTCCTGGACGAAGCCGATCTTGCGGTAGACGTGCGCTGCCCGCTCGTTGAAGGCGTAAACCTCCAGGGCCACCCGGTGCAGCGGCGTGGTGCGGAAGACGTGGTCGAGGGTGAGCCGGATCGCCTCGGTGCCGTACCCCCTGCCGTACGCCCGGGGGCCGATCAGCGCGATGCGCAGGTTGCAGGAGAGGTTGTCGGCGTCGAGCTCGTTGAGCACGATCTCGCCCACGTAGGCGTCGTCCCCGGCGGTGCAGATCGCCAGGTCCAGCCGGTCGCCGTGCTCGCCCCGCGAGCCGTACCAGGCCTTGAGCCCCTCGTAGTCGGGTTTGCCGTGCGAACCGGTCAGCCGGACGGTCTCGGGGTCGTTGACCAGCTCCCAGAGGCCGTCCACGTGCTCGGGACCGACCGGCCGGAGCGTCACGTGCTCTCCGGCGAGCGTGGGCTTGCGCGCGAACATCATCCGGTGTGTCTACCGGCCGGAACCTCGCCGGGCAACCCGGTTTTCCCGAGTCGTCCACGGGGCCCGCGCGAAACGACGGGCCGGGACCGGTTCACCAGGGTCCGTACGGCCCCTGGTTGCCCCCGCCCTTGCCGATCTCCCGCACGGCGGGGCGCACGTCGGCCAGGTAGATGCCCGAGGCGATGACGGACGCGATCGTGAAGATGCTCAGCACCTGGAGGTACTGCACCGCGGCGGCGAAGCCGAACAGGGCCGCCAGCCCGAGGATGACCAGCCACAGGTTCTTGGTCTGCTTGCCGGTGACCGCGAACGCCCGTGCCGGGGTCTTCACCGCGTGCACGAGCGCCCAGCCCGACAGCGCGAACACTCCGACGGCCAGGATCCAGAAGACCAGGTCCAGGGCACCGTGGATTTCGATCATCGTCTCTCCAGAACGTTCGCCTCGCCGGTCTCCCTCAGCCTAATGCCGAAAGCCCCGTTCGCGTCGTCCTCGGCCCGTACCGGCCGACCTCGGCGGCCCGTTCTCGCGCCCGCTCGTGCCGGCCCGCTTCCCCGCCCTCGCCGGGCGCGGGCCCTCGAACGTCGAAGGCCCGCACCGGAGACGACGCCGGGGCGGGCCGTGGAACCGGAGTCCGCGAGGGACTCGCTCAGCCCTTGGGCGGGGTGGACCTGCCGCTGGTGGTGGACCTGCCGCTGGTGGTGGACCTGCCGGTCGTGGTGGACCTGCCGGTCGCGGGCTTCGAGGCGCGGGTGCCCTTCCTGGGCGTCCGGGCGGAGGCGATCGCGGGCTCGGCGGCCTCGGAGACCTCCTCCAGCTCCAGGGCGATCTCGCCGCTGGTCTTGGAGACGACCTTGCGGCCGCGGTTGGCGAACTCCTCGTAGAGCTCGTTGGCCCGGCCCGCGATCTGGTCGGCGTAGTCGCGCGCCTTCACGGGGAAGTCCTTGGCGTATCCCTCGGCCTTGCCGGCGAGCTGCCTGGCCCTCTCCGGGAGGTCCTTCGCGGCCTCGCGGATCTCCTCGCGGCGGCCCTGCAGCCTATGGATCTGCTCGGGAAGCTCGAGGAGCTTCTCGACGGCGAAGTCGCCGGCCCCGGCGACGGCGTAGAACGGCTTGGACTCGGCCAGCTTCTTGACTTCGGCGGTGATGGGCATGGGTTAACCTTCCTTGGTTTCCTCGGTGATGTGGCCGTTGCTCGGGGGGACCGCGTAGGGCTTCAACGCGGTGAGGTATTCCCCGGGGAGCGGCGCCTCGCCGTCAGGCGAGGAGTCCGCGTCACCCCGCCGGGGCTCCGGTGCGAGACGTGCTTTCTGGGAGGTCTGCGCGTCGTCGTCCGGGGCCTCGGCCTGCTGGTTCTCCTTGCGGAACGACTCGTAGATGTCGATCAGCACCTGGCGCTGGCGCTCGGTGATGAGGTGGTCGGCCCTGATCGCGGTCAGCACGTCGCTGTCCGGCTCGCGCTCCTCGATGAGGCCCGCCTGGACGTAGAGTGCCTGCGACGAGATGTGCAGGCCCTTGGCGATCTGGTTCAGGATCTCGGCGCTGGGCTTGCGCAGCCCGCGCTCGATCTGGCTCAGGTAGGGGTTGGAGACCCCCGCCGCCGCGGCGAGCTGTCGCAGGGAGATCTTCGCGTGCGTGCGCTGCTCGCGGATGTACTCACCGATCGAGCCGACCTTGGGTAGTGCCATGGGTCGAGTCTGCCGCATCGTGCTTGCTATTGCAAACGGGTTGGCTAACACTTGCAAGCACTTTGGGGTGAGTTTGGCTATAGACGGACGAATCCGGCCGGAACTCCAGGGTGAGACCCGGGTTCGGTATGCGGGCCGGTCGCATCTTCAAGGCGGTTCAACGCGGCATCTTCAAGGCGGGTCGACGCGGCACCGGCTCCGGCGGGGCCCGGTGCGGGCCCGCCACGGGCCTCGGCGCGGGTCTCAGTACGGGACCAGCCAGAGCAGCGGTGCCGACGACGTCAGGGCGACGGAGAAGGCGACGATGGCGTAGCGGATCCCGCGTGGCAGGACCGGGATCGGGTTCACCAGGCGCTCGACCCTCGCCATCACGGCGGCGGTGGAGTTCGCGGCGCCCAGCGCGCCGTGCGGGGCCGGGACGGCGCCCGCGGTGCCGAAGCGCAGCAGGGCGGTCGCCAGGCGGCGCGCGGAGCAGCAGCGGCGGGCGACGTCGTCGGCGGCCATCTCCACGAGCAGGCCGACCTCGCTCTGCGCGTCCTTGACCACGCGCGACCAGGGCAGCGCCCGGCGCAACGCGGCGAAGGGCAGCAGCACCAGGTCGTGCCGCTCGCGCACGTGGGCGGCCTCGTGGGCGAGCACCGCGCTCAGCTCGTCGGCGGAGAGCAGCTTGAGCGCCCCCTCGCTGACCACCACCTGGGAGCGCAGGCCGGGCACGCAGTAGGCGGTGGCGCCCGGGTGGTCGAGCACCCGCACGCCGGGGACCACCGGGTCCTCCCTGGCGATCAGGGCGAGCAGGGTGCGGTGGCGGTGGCGGGCGCGGAACGTCTGCGCGCCCGCGGCGAGAAGCACCAGGATCAGCACGGCCAGCGCGGTGAGCCCGGCGGCGAGCGCGACGATCCTCGGCAGCTCGTACGGCTGGGGGAACCCGCGTCCGCCGGCGAGCGAGGAGGCCGCGAACTCGCGCAGTCCGTGCAGCACGCCCTCGTCATAGGGCTTCAGCGCGTAACCGAGCAGGGCGCCCGTCCCGGCCAGGCCCCAGGTGACCCCCAGCGCCTGCCACAGGACGATGGCCACGTGCGGAGCGCGGTAGGTCCACCGCGCCCGGGTGAAGCGCCAGGCGCCGACCGCGCAGACCAGGGCGAGCGTCGCCAGGGCTGCCGCGGTCATCTACTCGTCCTCCAGCTCCTCCAGGTCCGTCAGGGCCCTGCGCAGGATGTCGGCTTCGGTGCCGGTGACGGCCTGGGCGAACCGGGTGAGGGCCGCCGACCGGTCACCGGTCATATCCAGCGCTTCCAGCATAAGCTCCGCGACGTAGGCGTCGCGGCTCTCCGCCGGTGCGTACCGCCACGCGCGCCCGTCCCGGGTGCGGAGCAGGAACCCCTTGCGGGTGAGCCGGTCGAGCACGGTCATCACGGTGGTGGGCGCCAGGTCGCGGTCGGCGATCAGACGCCCGACCTCCCGCGCCGTCACGGGAGATGGCTGTGCCCAGATGATGTCCATGATGCTGCGTTCAAGCTCGCCGAGACCCTTCACGCATCCAAGCCTAACTCCCGCACCACGAGGGGTAGTACTACGGGTTGTCGAGTGACGTGCGTCACAGCTGTTTGACCATGTAGATCTCGTCCCGGTCGTCCCCCGGAGCGAGGCGGATCGCCCGCGGGATCCGGCCGACCTCCACGTATCCCAGCCGGCCGTAGAAGCCCTCGGTCCCGGTGCCGCCGCGGACCGTAAGGTGCAGCGCCTCCACGCCCAGGCCGCGGGCGGCGTCGTCGGCGGCGCGCATGAGCAGCGTCCCGTAGCCCTTGCCCTGGTGCTTGGGATCGACCATCACGCGCCACACCCAGCGCCAGTGCGCCCGCAGCCACGACTTCCCGTCGCCCAGGACCAGCCAGCACGCCACCCTGCCCTCCGTGTCGAACCCGACGAGCAGATGGTCGGGGTCGTCGCGGGTGGCGTCGCAGGCGGCGAAGGTGGCGGTCGCCGTCTCCAGGATGTCGTCTGAGGTGACCGGGGGGACGAAGCCGACCGACCCTCCGGCGTTGACCACCTCGGTCCAGCACTCGACGAGCTCGCCGGTGAGCGCCGGGGTGAGTTCGGGGTCCACCACGAACCGCAGTTCTGCCATACGCGGACTTTACCAAATATATGTAAACAACTTAGGGTTGCCTTACCAACGTTTCGAGGTCACCTCGGGGCGACCGCGGCCCAGGGAAGGGTGATCTCGCCGAGCCGCCAGCGCGCCCGGCCGCCCAGCGGCGGGTGCCCGGCCAGCGGCCAGGTCCCGGCGAGCGTCTCGGCGGCGGCGATCCAGCGCTGCCGGGAGCCGTACGAGCTCAGGGGGGCGTTGACGGCCCAGGCCCGGTCGAAGTCGCGCAGGAAGGCATGGACGGGCTCGCCGGGGACGTTGCGGTGGATGAGCGTCTTGGGCAGCCGGTCGGCCAGGTCCGAGGGGCGCTCGAAGGCGTCGAAGCGGGCCGAGAGGGTGAGCGTCCGGGGCCCCGAGCGGTCGAGCCCGGCCCAGACCGCGCGGTGGCCCACCTCCGAGCAGGTGCCCTCGACGATCACCCCGCCCGGCGCGAGCCGTTCGGAGAGCATCGCCCAGTACTCCCACGCCTGCGCCTCCCCGTACTGCCGCAGCACGTTGAACGCCCTGACCAGCAGGGGCGGCCGCGCCACCGGCAGCTCGAAACCGCCCAGCGTGAACGACAGTCCCGGACGCTCGTACGGCTTGGCCGCCGCCACCCTGGCCGGGTCGATCTCGACGCCGACGACCTCGACCGAGGGGCAGACCGCGCGCAGCCGCAGGAACATCTCCAGGGTCGTGGTGTGCGAGGCCCCGTACCCCAGGTCGACCACCAGCGGGCGGACGGCGGAGCGCAGCAGGCGGCCGTGCGCGGCGACGACCCAGCGGTCGGCCCGCCGCAGGCGGTTGTGCCCGGTCGTCCCCCTGGTGATCGCTCCTATCGGCTTCTCCGTTGGCCTCCGCACGATCAGACGCGGTGGACCTTGTGCTGGGCGGCCTGGGCCCGGGGGCGGATGACGAGGCGGTCGATGTTCACGTGGGCCGGGCGGGTCACGCACCAGGCGATGGCGTCGGCCACGTCGTCGGCGGAGAGCGGGTCGGGCACGCCCTCGTAGACCCGCCCGGCGGCGGCCGAGTCGCCGCGGAAGCGGTTCAGCGAGAACTCCTCGGTGTGGACCATCCCGGGGGCGACCTCGACGATCCTGACCGGCTGACCGACCAGTTCCAGCCTGAGTACCTCGGTCATCGAGGTCTGCGCGTGCTTGGCCGCGTTGTAGCCGCCGCCGCCCTCGTACGAGACGAGCCCGGCCACCGAGGTCAGCATCAGCAGCACGCCGTCGCCCGACTCGATCAGCCTGGGCAGCAGCGCCTGGGTCATGCGGAGCGTGCCGATCACGTTGACGTCGTACATCCGCTGCCAGTCGGCGACCTTCCCGCTCGCCACGGGCTCCAGGCCGATCGCGCCCCCGGCGTTGTTCACCAGCACGTCGCAGCGCTCGAGCGAGGCGGCCAGCTCGTCCACCGACTCCTGTGACGTCACGTCCAGGGTGACCGGGCGGATGCCGGGCACCTCGGCGGCCAGCTCGTCGAGCCGCTCCCTGCGCCGCGCCGCGGCCACCACCTCGAAGCCCTCGGCGGCGAGCCTGCGGGCCGTCGCCTCGCCGATCCCGCTGCTGGCCCCTGTCACCACAGCTGTCCTCTTCATGGACCCCCATCCTGCCAGGAAGCACCGGGGCCGCCCCGCCCGGACCTGGCGCGGCTATGTGTCGGGAATGTTGCTGATTTTTCCATGGTTGAGCCCTCTCGGAGGTGGTGTCGGTGAGGCGACGGCGGGTCAACCGGGTCGCGACGATCAGCATGCACACGTCCCCCCTGGACCAGCCGGGGACCGGTGACGCGGGCGGGATGAACGTCTATATCGTCGAAGTGGCGAAACGCCTGGCCGAACTCGGGGTGGAGGTGGAGATCTTCACCCGGCAGACATCCCGGGACCTGCCACCGGTCGCGGAGATCGTTCCGGGCGTCTCGGTCCGCCATGTCACCGCCGGGCCGTACGAGGAGCTCGACAAGGGCGACCTGCCCGGCCAGCTCTGCGCCTTCCTGTCGGGGGTGCTGCGCACCGAGGCCATGTACGAGCCGGGCCGCTACGACGTCATCCACTCCCACTACTGGCTCTCCGGTCAGGTGGGCTGGCTGGCCAAGGAACGCTGGGGCCTGCCGCTGGTGCACACCATGCACACCATGGCCAAGGTGAAGAACCTCCTGCTCGCCGCCGACGACAGGCCGGAGCCGGCCGCCCGGGTGCTGGGCGAGCAGCAGGTCGTGGACGTCGCCGACCGCCTGGTGGCCAACACCCCGACCGAGGCCAGGGAACTCGTCGAGCTGTACGGAGCCGCCCCGGCCCGCGTCGAGGTCGTCAACCCCGGCGTGAGCCTCAGGGTCTTCCAGCCCGCCTCCCAGGGCGCGGCCCGCCACAGGCTCGGGCTGCCGCAGGACGCTCACGTGCTGCTGTTCGTGGGCCGCGTACAGCCGCTGAAGGCCCCGGACGTGCTGCTGCGAGCGGCGGCCAGGATGCTCATCGACGACCCCTCGCTCAGGTCGAGGCTGGTCGTCGCCTGCGTCGGCGGCCCCAGCGGCAACGGTCTGGCCAGGCCCTCCTACCTCACCGACGTGGCGGCCTCGCTGGGGATCTCCGACGTGGTCAGGATCGTTCCCCCCGCGCCCCAGCACGAGCTGGTCGACTGGTACCGCGCGTCCGACGTGACCGTCGTCCCCTCCCACAACGAGTCTTTCGGCCTCGTGGCCCTGGAGTCCCAGGCCTGCGGCACCCCCGTCGCCGCCGCGTCCGTGGGCGGGCTGCGCACCGCCGTACGCGACGGTGTGTCCGGAGTGCTCGTCGAGGGGCACGACGCCCATGACTGGGCGCGGGTGCTCCGCCGGTTCGTCTACGAGCCCGCCTGGCGGGAGACGCTGTCGGCGGGCGCGGTGGCCCACGCGGCGGCCTTCGGCTGGTCGGCCACCGCGGCCCGGCTGGCGGACGTCTACGCCGGGGCGATGACGAACCTGCACCGCCTCCCGATCGCGGTCAACTCCTGAGGCCCGCCCGTGAGGTCCACGCGCGGAGCGCCCGCGAAGCGGATGGCGCGGTGTTCGTGAGGCCCGCTCGTAAGCTGGGCCCATGCGTGAAGTGATCGAGGCGGCGCTGAAGAGCGCGGACGCCTCCTACGAGCAGCCCCGGCCGGGGGCCTTCCTGGTGAAGCTCCCCGGCCAGCACAAGCTCGCCACCATGACCTGGCTGATCGTCGGCGACCAGGCACTGCACGTGGAGGCGTTCTTCTGCCGCCAGCCCGACGAGAACCACGCCGAGTTCTACCGCTGGCTCCTCACCAAGAACGGCTCCATGTACGGGGTGCACTTCGCCCTCGACCCCATCGGCGACGTCTATCTCGTGGGCCGCGTCCCGCTGGAGGCGGTCACCGACGAGGAGGTCGACCGCCTTCTCGGATGCGTGCTCACCTACTCCGACGAGGGCTTCGACCGCGCCCTGGAACTGGGCTTCGCCTCCTCGATCCGGCGCGAGTGGGAGTGGCGTGCCAAGCGCGGCGAGTCGCTCGCCAACCTCCAGGCCTTCGCCCGCTTCGCCGACCCCGAGCGCTGAGGGCGCCCCGTCCCACCGTCTCGAACCCTCGAAGGCCGGCTCCGAGGGCCGGGGCGGCCGGGTCCGCCGGCGGGCCGGGCGGGTTCAGGCCGGGTTCAGACCGGGTTCAGGCCGGGTGGAGCGCCGGAGACGCCAAGCAAGCGCCCACTAAGCTTGTCGGCATGTCGACTTTGGTGCTGCTTCGGCACGGTGAGAGTGAGTGGAACGCAAAGGGTCTGTTCACCGGATGGGTGGACGCGGGGCTCTCGGCCAAGGGCGAGGAGGAGGCGCGCCGCGGCGGGCGGCTGCTGCTCGACGCGGGGGTGCGTCCCGACGTGGTGCACACCTCCCTGCTGACCAGGGCGATCCAGACGGCCAACCTCGCGCTGGGCGCCGCGGACCTGCTCTGGCTGCCGGTCTCCCGGTCCTGGCGGCTCAACGAGCGCCACTACGGCGCCCTGCAGGGCAAGGACAAGGCGCAGACGCGGGCCGAGTTCGGTGACGAGCAGTTCATGCTCTGGCGCCGCTCCTACGACGTCCCGCCGCCCCCGATCGCCGACGACGACGAGTTCTCCCAGGCCGGTGACGCCCGCTACGCGCTCCTGCCGGGCGAGCTGATGCCGAGGACCGAGTGCCTCAAGGACGTCGTCGAGCGCATGCTGCCGTACTGGTACGACCAGATCGTGCCCGACCTCGCGCAGGGAAGGAACGTGCTGGTCGTCGCGCACGGCAACTCGCTCCGGGCACTGGTCAAGCACCTGGACGGGATCGGCGACGACGAGATCGCCGGGCTCAACATCCCCACCGGCATCCCGCTCCGGTACGAGCTGGACGACGACTTCCACCCGGTCACCAAGGGCGGGCAGTATCTCGACCCCACCGCCGCCGAGGCCGCCATCGAGGCCGTGGCCAACCAGGGCAAATAGCCCCGGCATCCCGGAACCGAAGAAAGCCATCCGTAACAGACGAAAGGAGGGAGGGCCCGCCGGATCCGGCGGGCCCTCCCTCCTTTTCCGGCTTCTCGCGAAGACGTTCGCGAGGGGCGGCGGGGGTCAGAAGGCGGAGGTGTCCTGGGGACGGGAGCCCGTCACCAGGTAGACCACGTCGTGCGCGACGCGGACCGCGTGGTCGGCGTAGCGCTCGTAGTAGCGGCCGATCAGCGTCACGTCGATGGCCGGTTCGACGCCGTACTTCCAGTCGGGGGCCATCAGGACCTTGAACAGCCTCCGGTGCAGCTTGTCCATGGCGTCGTCGTCGGACTCCAGCTCCAGGGCAGACTCCACGTCACGCGAGGCGATGCAGCTGCCGGTCTTGGTGATGAGGCGCTCGGCGATCTGCCCCATCTCCAGGATGGTGGAGCGTACCTCCGGCGGGATGGCGGACTCGGGATGGCGCAACCGGGCGATCTTGGCCACATGCTCGGCGAGGTCGCCCATGCGCTCCAGGTCGGTGCCCATCCGCAGCGCCGCGATGATCATCCTGAGGTCCACGGCCACGGGCTGCTGCCTGGCCATCAGGTCGAAGATCGAGGCCTCGATCTCCGCGAAGATCCGGTTGACCTCCTCGTCCTGGGAGATGACGCTCTCGGCGAGGTGGATGTCGGCGTCCAGGAGGGCGGTGGTGGCCCGCGATATCGCCGACCTCACGAGTCGGGTCATCTCGACCAGCCGCTCGGTGAGGGCGTCGAGTTCTTCGTGGTAGGCGTCGCGCATGAGACTCACCGTAGGGCGGTAACGGTGAACGAACCTCGACCGTAAAGTGAACTTTATGGGAAAGGCCGTGGTCATGCCCCCTTAGCAGTCCTCAATAGGAAAAGCCCGACCTACCATCGAGGGCGTGAAGCCTACGGGAGGACCACGTGAGTGAGCTGATGGCGAGCCTGGCCGCACTGGCCGGTTTCGTCGTGGGAGCGCTGGCCGTGATGGTCGTCCGCCATACCCATGGACAGCGGAGTGCGATGACACCGGTTGACGGCGTCGAGCCCGGCGCGCTGCCGCAGGGGGTCGCCTCGGTGCTGGCCGTGCTGCCGTCCTCGGCGGTCGTGCTCGACAAGGAGGACCGCGTGCTGCGGGCCAGTTCGGCGGCACGCGCGTTCGGCCTGGTCAAGGGAGATCACCTGATGGCGGCCGAGCTGCTCGCCCTGGCCAGGAAGGTACGCAGGGACGGCGAGATCCGCGAGAGCGAGATCGAGGTGGCCGGCCACAAGTTCGGCCAGGAGTCGACCAACTTCGCGGTGCGGGTCGCCCCGCTCGGCTCGCACGGTCAGGTGCTCGTCCTCGCCGAGGACCAGACCGAGCACCGCCGCGTCGAGGCGGTGCGCCGCGACTTCGTGGCCAACGTGAGCCACGAGCTCAAGACGCCGGTGGGCGCGCTGTCGCTGCTGGCCGAGACCATCCAGGACGCCGCCGACGACCCCGAGGCGGTCACCCGCTTCGCCGGGCGCATGCAGCACGAGGCGGCCCGGCTCACCTACCTCGTCCAGGACCTCATCACCCTCTCCCGTATCCAGGGCGCCGAGCCCATTCCCACCCCGGGCCCGGTCCTGATCGACGAGGCGGTGCACGAGGCCATCGACCGCTGCAACACCACCGCGGCGGCCAAGGACATCACCCTCGTCGCCGGTGGGGTCGAGGGCCTGCGGATATGGGGCGACGACGAGCTCCTCGTCACCGCCCTGCGCAACCTCATCGACAACGCGGTCGCCTACAGCCCCGAGCACACCCGGGTCGTGGTCAGCGCCCGCGCGGCGGGCCCCAACACCGAATCCGTCGAGATCAGCGTGAGCGACCAGGGGATCGGCATTCCCGAGAGCGCCCAGGAGCGGATCTTCGAACGGTTCTTCCGCGTCGACGCGGCACGTTCGCGGGCGACCGGTGGCACGGGCCTCGGCCTGGCCATCGTCAAGCACGTGGCCGCCTCCCACAACGGGGCGGTCACGGTGTGGAGCAAGGAAGGTTCCGGTTCCACCTTCACCCTCCGCCTGCCCGCCTTCGGCGGCATGGCGGTCACGGAACCAGCAACAGTCACGATTCCCCTGGAGGCCGCGCAGTGACTCGCGTGCTCGTTGTCGAGGACGAGGAATCGTTCTCCGACGCCCTGTCATACATGCTGCGCAAGGAAGGCTTCGAGGTGGCCGTGGCCACCACCGGGCCGGAGGCGCTGGAAACCTTCGACCGCAACGGCGCCGACCTGGTGCTGCTCGACCTGATGCTCCCCGGCCTGCCGGGTACCGAGGTCTGCCGCTCCCTCCGGCAGCGCTCCAACGTGCCCGTCATCATGCTCACCGCCAAGGACAGCGAGATCGACAAGGTCGTCGGGCTGGAGCTCGGCGCCGACGACTACGTCACCAAGCCCTTCTCCTCGCGAGAGCTGGTGGCCCGCATCCGCGCGGTGCTGCGCCGCCAGGGCGACGTGGAGGAGCTGGAGTCGGCGGTGCTGGCCGCCGGTCCGGTCCGGATGGACGTCGACCGCCACATCGTCGCCGTACGCGGTGAGCCGGTACAGCTGCCCCTGAAGGAGTTCGAGCTGCTGGAGGTGCTGCTGCGCAACGCCGGGCGGGTGCTCACCCGGGGCCAGCTCATCGACCGGGTCTGGGGCGCCGACTACGTGGGCGACACCAAGACCCTGGACGTGCACGTCAAGCGGCTGCGGGCCAAGGTCGAGTCCGACCCCTCCAACCCGCGCTGCATCCTCACCGTCCGGGGGCTGGGCTACAAGTTCGACCCCGCCGAGGTCTGACTCGCCGAGGTCTGGGCCTCGGAGGTCCGACCCGCCGAGGTCTGGGCCGTCCCGCCCGTTCCCGGACGATCGCCCGCTTCCGGGACGACGCCCGTCCGGGCGGACGCTTCGCCTCCGGACGATCCGAGGGGCCGTACGGCGTGCCCGCGCCGTACGGCCCCTCGGCGTGTCCGGAGGCCGTCGCCGGCCCCGGAGGGTCAGTGGCCCGAGTGCTCGTCCCCGGTGGTGGCGGAGGGGGTGGGTGACGGCGTGGGGGCCGCGGAGGCGCCGGGAGCCTGCGGGTAGGCGGTGAACTCGCGGCTGCGGGTGATGACGGGGATCGTGAGCTGCACGATGCCGGCGTTGGCGAACTGCAACTGCACCTTGAGGCCCTCGCCGCCCCTGAGAGGCTTCTTCAGCCCCTCGACGAGGATCGTGGGGGTCGGCTTGCCGACGTTCACCCGCTGGTCCTGAGGGAGCGTCACGGGCGCGCTCACCTTCGCCGTACCGAGGGCGGGGTCGACGCCGAGGCCGACGAGCTGGTCGGAGCCCGCGTTGGTGTTGACCACCGACAGGTAGAGCGGGGTGGCCGCCCCGGCCGGCAGCGTCGCGCCGGAGTCCGGCCCCAGGAAGAAGGCCTGGGAGATGTCGATGCCCTTCGTCTTGACCGAGAGCGCCTCGGTCGGCGAGTAGGGCTTGTTGGTGATCGCGTCGGATCCGGCACCGCAGCCGGCCAGGGCCGGAGCGGCTGCGAGGAACGCCGCGGCGACGATCGCCCGGTGGCGGATGTTGCGGGTCACGGTGCGAGTTCTCCTTGTCACGCGTGAGATAGGGCAAGGGCAACCCTATCGGCGACGTTTACCGGGTTTCCCGCCGCCCCACCTCATCATCCGAAGCCGCGGAACGCAGGTCATAAGTGCTTTTTGTCCCCTTGATTCACACACTTGGGCACTTGTCAAGTCATAAGATGCGGCTTTGACCTGCAGTTATGGTGATTTCACTGTTCCGGGAGGCTGTGGATACGTGGTACTCTTGAGTACAGCGGAAGGGGTACTTGTCACATGACTTTCCAGGTCGGCGACACTGTCGTCTACCCCCACCACGGGGCTGCTCGGATCGAGGCGATCACGACCCGAACCATCAAGGGTGAGGAAAGGACCTACCTGGTTCTTAAGGTCGACAAGGGCGACCTTACCGTCCAGGTGCCGGCTGACAACGCAGAACTCGTCGGTGTTCGCGATGTCGTCGGACAAGAGGGCCTTGAGCGCGTCTTCGACGTGCTTCGAATGCCTCACACCGAAGAGCCCACGAACTGGTCCCGACGCTACAAGGCGAACCTTGAGAAGCTGGCGTCCGGCGACGTCAACAAGGTTGCCGAGGTCGTTCGCGACCTGTGGCGGCGAGACAGGGAGCGCGGACTCTCCGCAGGAGAGAAGCGGATGCTGGCGAAGGCCAGGCAGATCCTCGTCAGCGAGCTCGCGCTCGCGGAGAAGACGAACGAGGACAAGGCCGAGGCCCTGCTGGACGAGGTTCTCAACTCCTGAACAAGACATTTCCACGGGTGGGCGTCGGGGTCGACGTCCACCCGTTCGCTTCTGGCCGCGAGCTTCACCTCGCCGGTCTGCACTGGCCCGGCGAGACCGGCCTGGCCGGTCACTCTGACGGTGACGCCGCGGCCCACGCCGCCTGTGACGCCCTGCTGTCCGCGGCGGGTCTCGGTGATCTCGGCGGCCTGTTCGGCACGTCCGATCCCCGGTGGGCGGGCGCCTCGGGTGCCGCCCTGCTGGAGGAGACCGCGCGCAAGGTGCGTGCCGCGGGCTTCGAGATCGGCAACGTGGCCGTCCAGGTGATCGGTAACCGTCCCAAGCTCGCCCCCCGTCGCGTCGAGGCCGAGAAGGCTCTCAGCGCCGCCGTGGGGGCTCCGGTGAGCGTCAGCGCCACCACGACGGACGGGCTCGGCCTCACCGGGCGCGGCGAAGGCGTGGCGGCCGTCGCGACCGCGATCGTGGTGAACCTGTAGCGGGTGTCAGACGTCTTCCATACGGAACGTGAAAACGTTCCGGCGGGCGGCGCGGAATGCTCGTCGATCCATATCGAGGCGGTGGCCCGTTACTGGCGCGGTACGGGCCACCCCTCCTTTTAGCGTGATCAATGAATGCGCTGGGTAACCCCTTGGTGACCGTGTCTCGTAACAGGGGGAGCCGGACATGATCGTCTCGATTGTCTCCGCAATTATCATCGGCGCCATCATCGGTGCCCTGGCGCGTCTCATCCTTCCCGGGCGCCAGAACATCAGCATCGGTCTGACGCTCATCGTCGGCATCGTCGCCGCGCTCATCGGCTCGCTCATCGCCGGAGCGCTCGGTCTGGCCAACACGCGAGGGATCGACTGGTGGGAGCACATCATCCAGCTGGCACTCGCGGTGCTCGCGGTGCTCCTCGTCGTCCAGATGCAGGCGAGAAAGACGCACTGAAGGATTTTTTGCCACTGTTAGGAATAACCGTGACTCAGGGGGTAGCCACCTCCCTGTGAGAGTGAAGGTCTCACGATCACTGGGAGGTTGAATATGACTATCGCGTCCATTCTCGGGGCAATCGTTATCGGCGCGGTCATCGGCGCCCTCGGCCGTCTCCTGCTTCCCGGTAGGCAGGCGATCGGAGTGATCCTGACCGTCGTCGTCGGCATCGTCGCCGCGCTTATCGGTACCGCCCTCGCCCAGGTCCTCGGCGTCACCACCACGGACGGTATCGACTGGATCGAACTCGTCATGCAGGTGGGCCTCGCCATCGTCGGTGTCGGCCTGGTCGCGGGTCTCAAGCGCTCCAGGGTCTAGCGAACACCCCGGGTGAACCATCCCGGTGACCTCGCCGAGACTCGACTGGACCCCCTCCGGTCCGGAGGCAATCGCGGTGACGCGCACGATGTCATCGTGCTCCAGGAGAAGACCCGCTCGGTTCCATCTGATCTGCCGAGCGGGTCTCGGTCGTTCAAGGCCGGTTCGAGCAGCGTGCCGAACCGGCTTCCGGCCGATCCTGGCCCGGGCCCGGAGGTGAGCAAATCGCCGGTCCGCAGCGGGGCGCCGTTCACACATGTGTGAGCGAATAGCTGCGGGCCGGTCCAACACCCGGTGGTGAACGGTGGTTCCGGCAGGAGACCGCCGCTCGGTTCCACCGCGGCGTGTGGCACAGACCCCGCCGCCGCCCGGCCGGCCTCTTCGCCGGCCGGGCGGCGGCGGGGTGTGGACGGGGCCGGAGGGACGCCGACCACGTAGCCGATCTCAGCGGTCTCGGCCATCCCGGCTGAGAGACCTCGCTGAGCGACGGCCCGAAGACCGGGTCAGCTCCTCCCAGGCCCCGGAGCTGACCCGACGGGCGTACGACCGGAGCACCGGACATGGCCGGGCCCTGCCGCCCTGTCCGGCGGGCGGCCGCGGCCGGTTGCGCGGCACCGGGTCGGCGGATCGACGGGTCACCGGGTCACCGGGTCGCAGGGGAGCCGGGTCGCCGGAACGTCAGGCTCGGGGTTCTTGTCGTGCTCGACGGCCGCCTGGAGACGGATCGGATCCGCCTCCCGCGTCCAGGTCCGCCTCCCGCTCGCTCTCGTCTTTGACGCGCCCCCCGATCTCTCACTCACCCGGGGGTACGGGCGTGCTGCGCATCCGCCCGGAGGGCGGTGCCGCGGCGCCGTCCTCGTCGTGCGACCGCGCCTCGGCCTCCTCCCCGGCCTCGGCGGCCTCGGCGCCGTGCGCCGGGTCGGGGGACTTTCCGGCCTTCCGGCCCGTGGTGCGCCTCTCCCTCGCCACAGGCGCCTTCGCGGCGCTCTCCGCGGGCGTCGTCGCCGCCGGCTCCGTGGCCGTCCCGCCCGGTGGGGCACTCGCCGGGCGGTCCTTCACGGCGAGGATCGGCTGGGTGTCGGCGTCGCGCTCGCTCACCTCGGCCGCCTGCTCCCGGGGAAGGTCGGTGTCGCTGTCCCACGTCTCCACCCGCTCGCTGACCCTGCCGCCGCTCTCAGGCTCGGGTGCTCGTACGGCCGGGCGGGGCGGGTGGACGAGGAGGTCGCCCTGGCGCGGCCGGACCAGGTCGCCCCAGCGCATCGGCTTGCCCGGCCGGGGGGCCGCGGGTTCCCGCGAAGACGGCGGGTCCTGCGGGATGTCGGTGACCTCGGGTGTCTCCGGTGCCGCGGTGGGACCGACCACCGGCTCTCCCACCGGGAGGTCGTGGTGCGGGGCGGCCTCCAGGGGCGGCGCGGAATGCGGGTCGAGCATGATCTCCGCCGCGGAGTGGTGCACCAGATGCCCTGGATGCATCGGGTGACCGGGGCGGTCCCCGTGACCGGGGTGGTCCCCATGGCCCGGACGGCTTCCGTGACCCGGATGCTCCTCGTGACCAGGGCGGACGGGCTGCTCAGGGTGGGCCGGCGGGTCCTGCCACCGCTCCCCGGGGTCGGGCGCGGAGGGGCGGTTCGGAGCCGCCGGGCTCGCCTCGGGGAACGGCACGATGTCGCGCTCGGACGACGGCAGGCCGGACAGGGCCGCGTCGCTCGCGGCCCTCCGGGCGGCGGCGTGTTTGATCAGCAGGAGCCAGAGCCACAGGGCCAGGATCAGCATCACCCAGGGGGCGACGGCGACCACGACGGCCGCGCGCCCCTCGTCCACTGCCATCCGCATGGCGGTGGACACCTCGGCGGCGGCCGCGCCGGCGAACAGCAGTGTCAGGATCACACCCGCCTGCAGCCGTACCGGCCACCGGCCGCCGCGCAGCAGCAGTACGCCGATCATCGCGATGACGAGCAGGGCGTCGAAGGCGGCGGGATACAGATACGCGAGGCCGACGGGCGCCCTGCCCGCCACGGCGAGGGCGCGCAGATCCTCGAAGGAGAGCACGCAGGCCGCGGCGGTGAGCGCGGCCACGCCGACTCCGGTGACGGCGATCCCGGCGCGGCGCAGGGCGACGGCCACCCGGCTCGGCTCGGCGGCGATGGGCAGGGGCGGGGGCGGGGGCGGGCGGGAGATCGAGCCTGCTGCCCCGGGAGATTTGACGTCCATGGCCCTTTGAGCCTACAGAATCGGCATCTAGCATGATCGGGGAAGTTTTTCGAAGGCGGTCGAGGCAGAGGGCCGGCAAAATCATCCGATCCCGCGCGCGAGATGTCCGACGCGGCGAACGTCGCCCCGTGACGGGTCTCAACGGCGTCGACAGCCCGCGGGCGAGTGCCGTCCGGGCGAAGACGGACAGGGGCGACATCCTGGTGTCGACGGTCGGGGACAGCGTCGTGTTCTCGGCTTCTCGACGGTCAGGGCACGGCGTGAGGGCGTCGACTTCGCGCGACCCGCGCACGGCCGTCGCGGTGTCCGACCGCGCCGGCTCTTACCGCCACCTCGTCCATGTCATCGCCGCGTGGAGGTGAGAGGGACGGCCGCCTCGACAGGATGATCCCGACGGGGCGTTCGCCCGGGAGATGACACGCGAAGACCGGGGGAGGGGTGGGGCGAGCGGAATCTCCAGGTGGAGAGGATGGTCGTCAGGATCACTATCGGCCGCGTCTTCTGTCGCGATGCCGTTCTGCCGGACCAACTGGGCGACATTCGCCGCCAATGGTCATAAAACACTCTGCTGAGTGTCTTCAACGTCCCGCAACTCGGTTTGTGAGGGGAGGTGAGGCATTAGCCTTGCCTTCGTGAGCCTGCAGCTATACGACACCAGCGTACGCACTGTCCGCGAATTCGTCCCGGTCGAACCCGGCCGGGCCTCGATCTACCTGTGTGGTGCCACCGTGCAGGCTCCCCCGCACATCGGGCACATCCGCTCGGGCGTCAACTTCGACGTGCTCCGCCGCTGGATGATCAGGTCCGGCTACGAGGTGACCTTCTGCCGCAACGTCACCGACATCGACGACAAGATCATTAGAGTCGCCGCCGCGGAGAACGTGCCGTGGTTCGCCGTCGCCGAGCGCAACCAGAGGGCCTTCACCTGGGCCTACGAGGTGCTGGGCTGCCTGCCCCCCACCGTCGAGCCCCGTGCCACCGGCCACGTGCCCGAGATGATCGAGCTGATGGACCGGCTGATCGCCGCCGGACACGCCTACGCCTCCGAGGGCGACGTCTACTTCGACGTCATGTCCTACGCCGACCGGTACGGCTCGCTGTCCAACCAGAAGCTCCAGAACATGCGGGCCGCGGGCGACACCGACACCGACTCCTGCAAGCGTGACCCGCGCGACTTCGCGCTCTGGAAGGGCGAGAAGCCCGGTGAGCCGACCTGGCCGACCCCGTGGGGCCGGGGTCGCCCCGGCTGGCACCTGGAGTGCTCGGCCATGGCGACCAAGTATCTCGGGTCCACCTTCGACATCCACGGCGGTGGCGTCGACCTGATCTTCCCGCACCACGAGAACGAGCTGACCCAGTCCCAGGCGGCCGGCGACGGCTTCGCCCGCTACTGGATGCACAACGGCATGCTCAAGATCGGCGCGGAGAAGATGAGCAAGTCGCTCGGCAACTCCCTGCTGGTCCCCGAGGTCACCAAGAAGGTCCGCCCGGTCGAGCTCCGCTACTACCTGGCGGCCCCGCACTACCGTTCCTCGATCGACTACTCGGAGGAGGCGCTGTTCGAGGCCGCCTCGGCCTACCAGCGCATCGAGGGCTTCGTCACCCGGGCGGCCGAGGTCATCCACGACGTCGACGCCCACGCGCCGCTTCCCCAGGCCTTCTCCGACGCCCTCGACGACGACCTGGGCACCCCCCAGGCGCTCGCCGTGGTGCACGAGGTGGTCCGCGAGGGCAACGTCGCGCTGGCCCAGGGCAACAAGGAGCAGGTGGCCAGGCTGCTCGCCGAGACGCAGAACATGCTCGACGTCCTCGGTCTCGACCCGCGCTCGGAGCAGTGGCGCTCCTCGGGCGGCGAGACCGGCATGCGGGCGACCGTCGACGCGCTGGTCGCCGTCGCGCTGGAACAGCGGCAGGCGGCGCGGGCGCGCAAGGACTTCTCGGCCGCCGACAGCATCCGTGACCAGCTTTCCCACGCGGGCATCCACGTCGAGGACACCCCCCAGGGACCACGCTGGGAACTCTCGCGGTGAAACCAGGCCGTACGCTATAGACCATGGCTGGTGGGGGTAAAGGGTCCGGGCGACCCGCGAAGAAGAAGAGTCCGACCAAGGGCACGGGCGGCAACGTCCGTCGTGGCCTGGAGGGCAGGGGGGCCACCCCGCCGGCGCATCTGCGGCACTGGCACAAGGACAAGGCGCGCACCGAGCGGATCGAGCGCGAGGAGAAGACCGGCAGGTCTTCCTCCCCGCGCACCCCGGTCCGCACCCGGCGGAGCGACGACGCGCCCGAGCACATCGGCGGGCGCAACCCCGTCGTCGAGGCGCTGCGGGCCGGGGTTCCGGCCAGCACGCTCTACGTGGCTCTGCGGATCGACAACGACGACCGCGTCAAGGAGTCGGTCCGCATCGCCGCCGACCGGGGCATCGCGATGCTGGAGGTCGGCAGGGAGAAGCTCGACCGCCTCACCGAGGGCGGGATCCACCAGGGCATCGCCCTGCAGATCCCGGCGTACGACTACGCCCATCCCGACGACCTGGTCCGCGTCGCCCAGGAGGCCGCGGAGGTCCCGCTGATCGTCGCTCTCGACAGCGTCACCGACCCCCGCAACCTGGGCGCCATCGCCCGCTCGGCCACCGCCTTCGGCGCCCACGGCCTGGTCATCCCCTCCCGCCGCTCGGCAGGGGTCACCGGCGGGGCCTGGAAGACCTCGGCGGGCACGCTGGCCACCCTGCCGGTCGCCCGCGCCGCCAACCTCACCGCCACCCTGCGGGAGTACCGTGAGGCGGGCCTGTTCGTGATCGGCCTGGACGGCGAGGGGACGGTCGACCTCGGTGAGGCCAACCTCCTCGACGGCCCGCTGGTCGTCGTCGTGGGCTCCGAGGGCAAGGGCCTGTCCCGCCTGGTCCGCGAGTCGTGTGACCTGGTCGTCCGCATCCCGATGCATGCCGCCGCCGAGTCCCTCAACGCCGGGGTCGCCGCCGGCATCGCCCTCTACGAGGTCGCCCGCCACCGCCGTTCCTAACGGTTCGCGATCGGCAGGGCATACCTCGGTGACGTACGGGGAGTGAGCCGACTACACTCGACTGGCGACCGCGCCGACGTAGCTCAATCGGCAGAGCAACAGTCTTGTAAACTGTAGGTCAGGGGTTCGATTCCCCTCGTCGGCTCGTATGTGAAAGGCCAGGCCAACCGATATCGGTTGGCCTGGCCTTTCGTCGTTCAGGGAAACTTTATGATCTTCCGTGCCCGTTGCGTACCCGATGGCTTCCTGTGCCCGTTTGAACGCCTGCCCAAGCGCCTCGGCGATGACCTTGTCCCGGTCCTGGCTGGCGTGCTGGTAGATCAGCGCCGCGCGCGTCAAG
Source organism: Streptosporangium sp. G12 (assembly GCF_052983175.1). Taxonomy (NCBI): domain Bacteria; kingdom Bacillati; phylum Actinomycetota; class Actinomycetes; order Streptosporangiales; family Streptosporangiaceae; genus Streptosporangium; species Streptosporangium sp. G12. Next base: position 76,683 of record NZ_JBRIQO010000010.1, read on the forward strand.
CGGCGGCGCGGCACGCCGCCGCACGGCCCTCCACCCGCCCGCCGTCCGGGCGTGCGGCGTGGGCGCCGGTCCCGAACGGCGGCGGGAATCGGGCCGCCCGCCGCACTGCTCGCGCGCCGCACCCATCCAACCCGCCGCACCGGGGCCGCACCGCCACCTGACAGAGATCTACTCTCCGCCGTGCCGTCGTCGGCCGAACTAGCCCTGCTCGCCTTATGGCAGCGGCGCTTCAGAGCGGTGCAATACGCATACGGGTTGTCAGGGACCCCCTGACAATATACAGTGTCAGGGATGCCCTGACACCTTAGGAGTGCGCTGTGACGCTGCCTGACACCCTGACCGAACTCGCTCGGTGTTCCTTCTGCGGCAAGCCGTCCACCGAGGTCGACAAGCTGGTCGCCGGTGCTGGAGTGTATATCTGCAACGAGTGCGTGGCTCTGTCCGCGTCGATCATCGACGGGAGCCCCGAAAGTCCCGCAGGGCCGCGCGTGCCCGTGTGGGAGTCGCTGACTGACGAGGAGATGCTGAGCCATATTCCGCGCGTCGCCGCGCATATCGACCAGGCCGAGGCTGACCTGCGCTCGTGGGCACAGGAACTGCGTCGGCGCGGCGTCACCTGGGCCAGGCTCGGGGAAGCTCTCGGGATCACCCGCCAGTCCGCGTGGGAGCGGTTCTCCGGCGAGGAGTGACGCGATCTGGGGCAGCTCGCCTGCGTCTGGGGATCTTTCGTGCGGCATGATCCCCGGTATGCGCGGCGGGGGTGGACTGTTCCGGGCTGACCTCTCACGATCGCCTGATGGCAGCTGATCTCCGAAGGTGGCCGGGGGCGATCGACGGTCCGGTACTTCGTTCCTAATGACGGTGCGGGCGCGTTCCCCGGTCGGGGTGACGGATGCCTTCTTCGTTCCGGGATCTTTGAGTGGGCTTCTCGCCCTTCCGCGCCACCCGCGTGCCACTGGCCTTCTTCGTGGCCGTCTTGCATGCCCCCTTGAGTGCCTTGCCCAGGGCCTCCGCGATGGCCTCGTCACGGTCCTGACCGGCGTGCCGGTAGATCAGCGCCGCCCGGATGGAGGAGTGCCCCATGCGGGACATCAGCTCTTTGGGACTCGCCCCGCTGGAGGCGGCCAGGGTGTTGCCGACGTGGCGGAGATCGTGGAAATGGAGATCGGGGAGCCCGGCAGCCGCGCGGACACTGCCGCTCGACGACGCCCGGACCGCACACGCCCTGCTCGAGAAGGGGGCCTTCGCGGCCGGATCGTCCTCACTCCGTGAACCGGCCGCGGGGACAGCGGGATTCGATTCCCGCGAGTTGGGTCCGCGACCCGATCACTCCGGCTGGTTGGGGGTTCCGTGTCCGATCTCGTAGGGAGTGGAGACCCCCTCATAGGCCAGGTGCGTCACCATGCCGTCGGCCGCGTGGCCGAGGTCGTGACAGTGGTCCATCCAGACGCCGGGATTGTCCGCGCGGAATCCGATCTCGTAGGTTTCGCCAGGCTGGACGGCCAGGGTGTCGATCCACCAGGGGCTCCCGGTGCTCGGGCGGCCGTTCCGGGAAAGCACGAGGGCGTGGTGCCCGTGCAGGTGCATCGGGTGGACCTGGTGACTGCGGTTCACGAACGTCATACGGACGACTTCACCCTGCCGGACCATGTGGACGGGGGTATGAGGAAAGCTGCGCCCGTTGACGGTGGGCAGGAAATGGAGGGTGCCGTCGTGGAAGCCGATCCTGTCGTCGATGATGACCGTGAAATCGCGGTCGAAGCGGGTGAAGGGGACCAGAGCCGGCGTGCCGTACGTCGCGGGGTCGAAGAGCGGCGCGTCAGACGGAATCGAGGGCGCGGTCACCGGGCCGTCCGAGCCGGGGCTCAGGAGCAGTCCGGCCCGAGGGTTGGCGAGGTCGGCCAGGAGAACCGGCCGGTCCGGCATGACGAAGGTCAGGTCGTACCGGCCGCCCTCGGCCACGGAGAGCCGCACCCCGTCGAGTTCGGAGGGGCCGTCGAGGTCGACTCCGTCGATGGCGGCCACCCGGAAGCGCGTGCCCAGCAGTACGAGATTCCTGGACTCGACGTCCGACCAGGCGTTCCTGTCGGTGTTGATCACGCGTAGCCGTACCGGGGTGCCGGGTCTCACCGGCCGGCGGTCGAGCGTGTCCGACGTGCCGAACGCCGCGACCAGCCCGTCGGGACGCTCCCAGTTGTGGGCCATCACGGTGATGTCCTCGCCCGTGGTGCCTTCTGGGGGAAGTACCACGAGCGAGCCGAACAGCCCGCGCCGCACGCCGACGAGGGGACGCTGGTGGGTGTGATACCAGAATGTGCCCACCTGGTCGGCGCGGAACCGGTAGACGTGGCTCTCACCCGGCTGCACGGCGTCCTGGGTCACGCCCGCGACGCCGTCCTCGGCGTTGGGCACGTCCAGGCCGTGCCAGTGGATGGTGACCCCCTCGCGGGGAAGCCTGTTGACGAGCGTCACCTGGACGAGGTCGCCCTCGCGTACGGTCAGCGCGGGCCCGGGTGCCCGGCCATCGTAGGTCCAGGCGTCGAGCACGGCGCCGGAGCCGAGCCGGATGCTCGTCTCCCGGGCCGTCAGGGTGAACGCTCGGTCGGGGGTGCCCGTGCGCGGGCCGGTGAGGTCGGTGGCGTTGACGGCCTTGACGGCCGGGGTGCCCGATGCCCGGCTCCCGTGGTGGGAACCGCCGGGACCTCCTCCGTGGTCCACGTCGCCGTGGCCCATCATGGACATCCGGTCGGGCAGGAGGCTTGTCCGCATCTCGTAGGCGCCCGCGCCGGTGATGGCCGTCGCCACCAGGGCGGTGACGGCCACGGCCCGCCTGGTCCCGGCCCGGCGGGGACGGGGGTTTCGCCCCCGGGACGCCGCCGCTGCCACGAGGAGGACGCCCGCGTAGATCGCCATGTCCGCGCCGTACGGCGGGAGCGGACGGGAGAGGTACTCCATGAAGGCGCCGAGCAGGGCTGCCGCCGCGGTCGTCCGCACGGAGACCCGGACGGAAACCGGGAAGGGCGCCGGCGGTGCTCCCGCCGTCCCCGGTGTCCTCTCCGTCCTTGCTGCCTCCGCCGTCTCCGCCGTTCCGTTCGTCGTTTGACGTCGACCGGCGATCCGCCGCAGTGCTGGGACGGCCAGCGCGAACATCGCCACCATCGGGACGGCGAGCAGGGGGAGTGCCACCAGTACCCGGTCGGCGACGAAGACCCAGCCGTTCGACCACAGCAGGCCGGTGCCGATCCCCCGGGCCACCACGACAACCGTCCCCGCGCCGATCAGCGCGAGTAGGAGCCGGGTCCGGCGGCGCGTTGAGAGACCTCCCGAGAGGAGGCCCGCGGCGCCCCAGACGATGAGGAGCAGGATCACCAAAATGCTGTCGACATTCACCGCGAACTCGTACATGGGCGCCGACGCTAGGTTCCCGGCGGGGGCGCCCGCATCCGCCCGATGCCGACACCGGCTACGCGGATCACCGTATGGACGGCCGGGTGGGAGCCGTACGGTGCCGGGTGTGTCCTGGCTGTGTGGCGCGCCGTGGTTGTCGGGCGTATTTGGATTGTCAGGCGTGTCCGGGGCGGACCAGGCCGGTTTCGTAGGCGATCACTACGAGTTGGGCCCGGTCGCGCGCGCCGAGTTTCACCATCGTCCGGTGAGCGTGGGTGCGTGCGGTCGCCGGGCTCATGGACAGGCGCTCACCGATCTGCTCGTTGCTCAGCCCGGCCGCCACGAGCGCCATGACCTCGCGCTCCCTGCCCGTGAGCCTGCCGAGCGCGCCCGTGTCCCGAGGGGCCGGCTCTTGGGCGAGGAACCGGGCGATCAACCGGCGGGTCGCGGCTGGGGACAGTAGCGCCTCTCCCTGGGCGACCACGCGCACCGCCTGCCGGAGGTCGGCGGGTTCGACATCCTTGGTGAGAAAGCCGCTCGCGCCCGCGCGAAGGCCGTCCATGACGTACTCGTCGAGATCGAAAGTCGTGAGCACGATCACGCGAACCGCGGACAGCGTGTCGTCCCCGGCGATCCGCCTGGTGGCCTCCAGCCCGTCCATGATCGGCATCCTGATGTCCATGAGCACCACGTCGGGGCGCAGCTCGCGTACGAGCCGGACCACGTCCTCCCCCGTCGTGGCCTCCGCGACGACCCTGATGTCGTCGCCGTTCTCCAGGAGGCCGCGCAGGCCCACCCGGACCATCGTCTGGTCGTCGGCGATCAGTACCCGGATCACGCGGGTTCTCCGATCGGCAACCTGACGAGGACGGAGAATCCGCCACCGGGAAGGGGCGCCGCCGTGAGCGTTCCGCCGAGGGACGAGGCGCGCTCTCCCATCCCGCTGAGCCCGTATCCCGAGGTCCCCCGGGCTTCCGGGCGTTCGTCTCTCCGGTCGCGCCCCTCGCGGGGACGTCCGTCGTCGACGACCTCGACCTCGAGCGCGTCCGGCTCGTAGGCCAGGGTGATCTGCACCGTGCCGGCGTTCGCGTGCCGGATCGTGTTCGTCACCGATTCCTGCACGACGCGGAACGCGGCGAGGTCCACCGCGGGAGGCAGCCGCCGTGCCTCACCTTTCACGATGACCGTCGCCTCCAGACCGGCGCTCCGCGCCCGTTCGGTCAGCTCGCCGACCTGGCCCAGGCCCGGAGCCGGTACGCGCGGCGGGGTCTCGCCGTCGTCCGCCCTGAGGAGTCCCAGGGCCGACCTGAGCTCGATCGTGGCCTCTCTGGCGGCCGTGCGGATGGCTCGCAGAGCCGTCCGCGCGTCGGCCGGCCGATCGTCGAGCATCTCGTCGGCCAGCGCCGCCTGGATGGTCATCCCGGTGATCGTGTGGCTCAGCACGTCGTGTATATCCCCGGCGATCCGCAGCCGCTCCTCCGCCGCCCGCCGGGCCGCCTCGCGCTCCCGCCCGGCCTCCACCAGGGCCAGCCGCTCCCCGGCCTCCGCGAGCCGTACCCTCCGGCTGCGCATGGTCTCACCCAGCAGGACGACGGCGAGGAGCAGCCCTGCCTGGGCCGTCATGTCCGTGAGCACAGGCAGGATCGGTTCGCCGAGATGCAGGGGGCGGATCGTCAGCCCCAGCATGACGAAGAGCGCGGCGACACCGAGCGACCACACCAGCAGTCCTCCCGACGCCGCGGTGTAGAGCGCGAGAGCCAGGGGAACGGCCGGGGTGATTCCTGGATATTCCAGCCCGTAGTACAGCAGGAGGCACGCGGCCGTGAGGAGGAGCACTCCCAGCGGCGACCGTCTGCGGAACAGGAGAACCCCTCCGATGACCGCGGCGAGACCGTAGGCGATCGCGTCGGGAGGCCGTGATCCGAGCACGGGCTCGGTCGCCACGCTCATCGCGATGCCCACCAGGATCCCGACGAGCATCGCCAGGCCGGTGTCGGTGGCGGCGCGCATCCATCGGCTCATGGCCACACCCTAAACGCGCCTTGAAACGTGACGGGCGGGTCGGCGGGATAGCGGTTGCCTGCTCCGCACCAACGCGGAGTTCGTAGATCGTGGTCCGACACCCACACACGTCCACGACTCCGGTTGCGCCCGCCCCAAAGCCCCGTTCGGCTTCCGCCACTCCGAATTCACATGATCATGTTGAGCCAGAAGCGCATGCGGGCTGATTCCGGGGCACTCGTCAGACAGGGTCAGCACGATGAGCCCCCGCCCTCGCGACGGGCAGTGGATGAGTTTTTGAAGATCGCCAAGGATCAGCCGTCCCCGGCAGACCGCCGATCAGGCCACGCCGCCGGCTGACGTACATCCACCCCTTGCCGCCGCGTGGGATGCATGGTTGCTCCGTCATGCCATGCGACCTCTTGAGAATAGCGATCAGCAGCCCCGGAGGACATCCGATGGATCACCACCACCCGCAGCACTCCGTCAGCGTGGCAGGCGTGATCATCGACGACCAAGGCCGCGCACTTCTCACCCAGCGCAGAGACAACGACCACTGGGAAGCACCCGGCGGCGTCCTGGAGCGAGACGAGGACATCACCACGGGTCTGCTTCGGGAGATCCGCGAAGAGACCGGTCTGACGGTCGAACCCGTCACCCTGACCGGCGTCTACAAGAACATGACGCGTGGCATCGTCGCCCTGGTCTTCCGCTGCAAGGTCATCAGTGGCCGGCTCACCGAGACCGACGAAGCCCGCGCGTTCCGCTGGGCCACCGCGGACGAGGTCCGGGAACTCGCATCCGAAGCATTCGCCATCCGCGTCCTCGACGCCGTGCACCACGACCAGGCGCCGGCCGTCCGCCACCACGACGGCACTCGTCTGCTCGGGTCGTCAAAGCTTCACGGGTGACTTGCCGAATTGTTCGTATGGGCTATCAAGCGGCGGCGCGCCGCCGTACCCGGCCCTCAGCTGCCCGCCCGCCGGCCGGGCGTTCGGCGTGGGCGCGCGGTCGTGCTGTAAGCCGTACCGCGCGCGAAAACGTTCCTGCCTATTGCTGAGGTTGGTCAGAGGATGCCGCTTCGTCGGTAGGAGGAGCCGTCAGCGACTCTCTGTCCCACCGAGCCAACGCCTCCATGACCGCAGGGACATCGGCTGTCCTGGCCTTCTTGAGTGCTTTTGAACCAAGAATCAGACGAACTATCTGACCAGGTACGACTCTCAAAGACCAAGCGATAATCCCCACCAGCACTGCAGGAGGACCAGCAAGGACATGCCCAAGTAATTCGGGCACCATTGCGCCTTCTTCCAGTCCTTCGGCCGAAGGCGTCCATCCCTGAGATCAAAAAACTCGGGCCACGCTGCAGGCCCAGCGCACCGGGATGCACGTACCCCTTACGGTCGGGGACCCACGTCGTTGACGTAGTACGTGATGGCAAGGTCACCATCACGTCAGCAGAGAAGTAAGCGTTGGGATCACTTTAACTGTCTGAAGCCTCCGGCGGGGGCACTCCGACTCCGGGATGATCGCCGAAGCGCGTACGCAGGGCCGCATGTGGCTGAGGTGGAAGCCTGATCACCCGCCCGCCATCGACCCGGGACAAGCCGAGCAGACCCGGACCACGGGGCCAAGGTCGTTCCTCCGGTTGGGGGATCCACCTTGTCCCCGTGGCCCTGGTCCGCTTCCCCTTCGGACGGGTCGACGGCAGACGGGTCGAGAAAAAGATCTTGAGGGATCTTTGGGCGAGGGGTGCCCGGAGTCCTGCCGGTGCTCGTGGGTGCGGTGGCGACGAGTGCGGTGGCGGGCCGGGCGTCCGGTGGAGTGTCCGGCCGGGGCGTGGCCGCCCGGGCGGGCCCCGGCGGCGTTCCACGACGGTAGGGGGATGTGCGGTGGCCGGAAGGCTTCGGCGCGGGATCGTCGCGTTTCTCGTGGTGGGCGGCATGGCGTCGGTGACGGGATGCGGAGCCTCCGGCGCGTCCGGCCCGGCCCCGCATCCGGACTTCTCCCTGACGGTGAGTCCGGCACGCCTGGTCGTCGGTCCGGAGGAGATCGACGCACCCCGGTCGTTCCAGGTGGTCAACAGGGGTCGGTCGCCGGTCGACATGGTCGTCGACAAGGCGGGTTTCACGGTGGGCGAGGCCGGTGAGATGCTCTTCGAGCACGACGCCCCCCACTCCGCCGCCGGCTGGCTCAGGGGCACGCCGGCGGGCTTCCGTCTCGCTCCCGGCGCGGAGCGGCGCGTCACCGTGCGGATCGACCCCCCGCCCGGGCCCGAGCACGGCGGGTACCAGGTGGCCCTGCTCTTCGCCGTCCCCGCCGGAGCCGGCGGGGGCGACATCAAGCTCGACCGGGTGATCGGGACGCCGATCTACCTCACGGTTCCGGGGCCGATCGGCACCTCCGTGAACGTCGGCGACCTCACCACCTCCGGTGGCTTCACGACGGGCGGCCCCATCGACTTCACCGCCACCGTCGACAACGTCGGGACCGTTCACCGCGACTTCCTCGCCCCGCGGAGCCTGGAGGTGGGGGTGAACGGCTACGACGTGCCGTTCCCCGACTTCACGCTGCCCCGCGGGGTCGGCAGAAGCGTCACCGCCAGGTGGGCGAATCCGCCGTTCATGTGCGTCTGCCGCGCGACGGTGTCGGTTTCCGGCAGCGGCGGGACCTCCCGGCGGAGCGTCACGCTGGTCATCTTCCCGCTCCATTTCCTCGGGGCGCTGATCGCGGTCGCGGCGGCCCTGTACGCCCTCGCCTGGCTGTCGCGCCGCCGGCACCGGGCGCGCCTCGGGGCGGCTCGGGGGCCGCGCGGTCGTGACGACCCCGCTCGCGACGACCTCGGCGTCGACGGTCGGGGCGTCGGCCGTGGGGCCCCCGCCCGGGTCGGTGACGAGGTCCAGTGAGGTCCAGCGAGATCCGCGGTACGCCGCAAGGCGTACGAAATGGTCGTTTCGCTCCCTGTGCGGTCTCCCGTGCCGGCAGATCGGGGAGGCAACCCTGTGGATTCGCCCCGTACGGACGACCCTTCGTCACATACTGAGACGCTAGATAAGCGGAAAGTGACCGACGAGGGGCGCGGCGGTGACAGTAACGATCCTCCAGCGAGTCCGCACGGAGCGGGGCGGCTGCGACAGCACGAGCGTGGAGCGGGGCGGCCACGAGATCACGAGCGAGGAGGCGATCCGGTCCGACGTCGACGTCACCGTGATCGTCCCCCTCCACAACTGCGGGCCCTATCTCGACAGGTGCCTGACCTCGCTGCTGATCCAGCGTGTCGCCCTGGAGGTGGTGGTCGTCGACGACGGTTCCACCGACGGTGGTGCCGCGCTGCTCGACCTGTACGCCTCCTGCCACCGCGGGGTGATCCGCGTCGTCAGGCAGGAGGCGTCCGGCGGCGCGGGGCGCCCGCGCAACGTCGGGCTCTCCCACGCGCGCGGCAGATACGTCTTCTTCTGCGACGCGGACGACTATCTCGGCCCCCAGGCGCTGGAGCGGATGCTCGCGATGGCCGACCGCAACGGCTCGGACATCGTGCTCGGCAAGATCGTCGGGCATGACCGCAAGGTGCCGATCTCGATGTTCAAGGAGAACGCCGAGCGGGTGCCCCTCGGCGACAGCGCGGTCTACAACAGTCTGAGCTGCTTCAAGCTGTTCCGCAGGGAGATGCTGGAGCGGCACGCCATCCGTTTCGACGAGACGCTCCTGGTGGGGGAGGACGTCGTCTTCACCACCCACGCCTACTGTCACGCGAACGTGATCTCGGTGGTCGCCGACTACGACTGCTACCACCTGGTCGCCCGGCCGGACGGCACCAGCATCATGCAGCGGCAGGGGAGCCGCGACCCGGTCTCCTGGCTGCGGATGATCAGGCGGCCGATCGAGCTGATGCTCGCCCACGTACGCCCCGGGGATCTTCGTGACCACCTCCTGCGGCGTCACTTCCGGATGGACGCCTTCGGCAACCTCGGCAGGCCCTTTCTGGAGGCCGGGGAGGTCGAGCGCAAGGAGATCGCCGCCGAGGTGGCCGACATGTGCGAGCGGTGGCTGACCGACGGGGTCCGCGAGCGGCTCCCCGCGATCGACCGGAGCCGGATCGCCGCGCTGCAGGACATCGACCGCCTGGTGCGGCTGGCGCACATCGAGTCGGCCTCGGTCCGCAGGGAGCTCACCGCGCTTCGCTGGGAGCGTGAACGGGAGGGGCGGCTGGCCATCTCGGGCAAGGTGGCGCTGAGCACGCTGGAGCGCCACGACCGCCCGGAGATCACCGGCGGGGACCTCGCCCTGGTGCTGCGGCGCCGGCACGTGGACCCCGGCCCGTCCGACGAGGTCGTGGTCCCGGTGGCCGGCGACTGCGCGGGGTTCACCGGGATCGTCGACGTCACCACCCTGTCCTCCGGCATCTGGGACGTCCACGTGAGCGTCGCGTTCGAGGGCGTTCCCCGGCTCGCGCGCCTGGGTGCCGACGGGGAGGGGCTGATCGCGCCGCCCGCGCCGCGCGTGGTCGGCGACGTCGTCGCCCTTCCGTACTTCACCCACCCGTACGGCAACCTCAGCCTCGACATCGGCGGGCACGTGGTCGCGGTGCCGGGCGGCGCCAGGCTGGTGCGCGCCCGCTGGGCGGCCGGGCATCGGCTGGTGCTCGACGGCGAGGTCAGCGTGGGCGCGGCGGCCCCGGCGGCCGACGCGGTGCGCTCCCTGGTCTGGCGGGAGCGCGAGTCGAGCCGGGAGCGGCGCGAGCCGGTCACGGTCGGCGCGGGCGGCACGTTCACGGCCTCCCCGGCGATGGGGCGGCTGGGGCCAGGCACCTGGGACGCCTACCTGGAGCTCGACCTGGGCGGGCCGCCCGCGCGCTTCAGGATCGAGGCGGTGCCGGAGGTGATCGAGCAGCCGCGCACGTGGTGGCGCGGCGCGATCCGGTGGAGTGTCAGGCCCTACGCCACGGCGGGGAAGGGCCGGCTCAGCACGGTGGTCCGCACTCTCGGCCCCAGAACTTTCATCAGACGTATCGTTCGTTAATGCCACATTCTTGCAACTACAAGCCAATGGCCTAAAGTTAGGTGCAAATCCGCACCTCGGAGGCTTGTTGTGCACGTACCCGATGGCTTTTTCAACGCCGCCGTCTCGGTGTCGGCGGGAGTGGTGGCCGCCGCGGGCGTCGCCGTCTGCCTGCGCGGCGCCCGCCGTGAGCTCGACGACCGCACCGCTCCGATGGCCGGACTGGTCGCCGCCTTCGTCTTCGCGGTCCAGATGCTCAACTTCCCGGTCGCCGCGGGCACCAGCGGTCACCTCCTCGGCGGCGCGCTCGCCGCGATACTCGTCGGCCCGTACACGGCGGTGTTGTGCGTGGCCGTGGTCCTCCTGGTGCAGGCGTTCTTCTTCGCCGACGGCGGGCTGACCGCGCTGGGCGTCAACATCACGCTGATGGGTCTCGTCGCCGTGCTGGTCGGGTGGGGCGTCTTCCGCCTGATCACCCGGAGCGTGCGGAACAGGGGTGCCGTGGCGGCGACCGCGTTCGTCGCGGCGCTGGTCTCGGTGCCGGCCTCGGCGCTGGCGTTCACCCTGCTGTTCTGGGCCGGCGGCACCGCGCCGATCAAGATCGGCACGGTCGCCGCCGCCATGGGCGGCGTGCACCTGCTCATCGGCGTGGGGGAGGGCCTGATCACCGCGGTCACCGTCAGTACCGTGCTGGCGATCCGGCCCGACCTGGTGTACGGCGCGCGCGAGCTCGTCGCGCCGCTGGTCCTGCGCGGTGCGGACGGCGACGTGACCGTCACCCCCGGGAGCCCCGCCACCTCGGGGTCTTCCGCGTCTTCGGCGCCGGTCGCCGCCCGCCGTCCCGGCTGGTTCCTGCCCGCCGGAGTCGCGGTGGCGGCGCTGCTGGCGGGCGTCGTCAGCTTCTACGCCTCCTCCTCGCCCGACGGCCTGGAGCGGGTCGCCGAGGACAAGGGCTTCATCGGCCAGGCGGACGACCACGCGCTGGGCGAGCAGCCGCTCGCCGACTACGGCGACGTGGGCGGCATCCCGGTGGGCGTGGCCGGGCTGATCGGCGTCGGGGTGACCCTGGCCGTCGGCGGCGGGGTGTTCTACGCCGTGCGCCGCCGCGAGGAGGGCGGCACCGGCAGGGCCGACAGTGACGAGAAGGTCTCCGTCTGATGGGAGCGGGGCACCATCACCAGCTGCACCGGCCGGGCGACACGCTCGTGCACCGGTTGCCGCCCCAGTGCAAGCTGGTGGCGGTGGCCGGGTTCGCCCTGGTGGTGGTCGCCACCCCGCGCGAGTGGTTCTGGGCCTTCGGGCTGTACGCCGTGCTCCTGGCCGCCGTGACGGCCCTCGCGCGCGTCCCGGCGGGGTTCGTGCTGCGGCGGATGGCGGTCGAGATCCCGTTCGTGGTGTTCGCGCTGGCCATCCCGTTCATCGGGTTCGGCGAGAGGGCGACCTTCATGGGCCTCTCGCTCAGCGTGGCGGGCCTGTGGGCCGCCTGGAACATCCTGGCCAAGGCGACCCTGGGCGTGGTCGCGAGCGTGCTGCTCGCGGCCACCACCGAGCCGCGGCTGATCCTGCTGGGCGCCCAGCGCCTGAGGTTGCCGCCGCTGCTGGTGCAGATCGCCATGTTCATGCTCCGCTACATGGACGTGATCCTGGACGAGATGCGCCGGATGCGGGTGGCGAGGGAGTCGCGCGGGTTCGCGGCCAGGGACGTGCGGCACATCCCGGTGATCGCCAGGTCGGCGGGGGCGCTGTTCATCCGCTCGTACGAGCGGGGCGAGCGGGTGCACCTGGCGATGCTCAGCCGGGGCTACACCGGATCGATGCCGGTCATCCAGGATCTCTCCGCCGTTTCGCGGCAGTGGCTCGTCGCCGGTATGTTGCCGGGTGCGGCACTCGCCGTGCTACTCGGGAGCTGGGGGTTCGCGTGACCGTGCCGTCCTCGCCGCCTGGGCCGTCCTCGACCGCGTCCCCGCCCCCGCCGCCCTCGCTTGAGGTGAGCCGCCTGGCGTACGCGTACCCCGACGGCACGCAGGCGCTGTTCGGCGTGGACCTCCGGGTGGAGCGCGGTGAGCGGGTCGCGCTGCTCGGGCCGAACGGCGCGGGCAAGACCACGCTGGTGATGCACCTCAACGGCATCCTGACCGCCGGGCACGGCACGGTGGCCGTGGCGGGGCTGCCGGTCGGCAAGGGGTCGCTCATGGAGATCCGCAGACGGGTCGGGCTCGTCTTCCAGGACCCCGACGACCAGCTCTTCATGCCGACCGTCCGCGAGGACGTGGCCTTCGGCCCGGCCAACATGGGGGTCGCGGGCGAGGAGCTGGAGCGGCGGGTCAAGAACGCGCTGGAGCGCGTGGGCATGCTGGAGACGATCGACCGGCCGCCGCACCACCTGTCCTTCGGCCAGCGCCGCCGGGTCGCGGTGGCGACCGTGCTGGCCATGGAACCGGAGATCCTGGTCCTCGACGAGCCGTCGTCCAACCTGGATCCGGCCTCCCGGCGCGAGCTCGCCGAGATCCTGCGGGGGCTCGACGTGACCGTCCTGATGGTCACCCACGACCTGCCGTACGCGCTGGAGCTGTGCGAACGCTCGCTCATCCTCTCCGGAGGCGTCATCGCCGCCGACGGGCCGACCCGCGAGATCCTCGCCGACGCGAGCCTCCTCGCCGCGCACCGGCTCGAACTGCCGTACGGTTTCGCCGCTCCCTGACTCCGGGGTCTCCGGCCCCGGTCTCGATCCGGGTGCCGGGTGCGAGATCCCGGACACCGGAGCGAGGTCGGCGTGAACTTGCTGTGAACAGTCGCGCATGACCTCGCGCGGAGTGACGGCGAAGTAAAGTAGGTCTGCCCTTCGGGCGCGAGGAGGACTGATGAAGCTACGGCTGGCTCGCCGCGCCGTCGGGGACGCCGTGGTGGTGGCTGTCGAGGGTGAGCTCGACCTGTTCACCGCTCCCTTCCTGCGAGACGAGGTCCGCGACGCGATCAAGCTGGACGGTGCGCGGCTGGTCCTCGACCTCACCGCCCTGTCCTTCATGGACTCCAGCGGCCTCTCCGTGCTGATCGAGGCGTGGCGGCTGGCCACGAGCGAGGGCGGCGGAGTCTCGCTGGCGGCCCCCCAGGCGCCGGTGGCCCGGATCCTTCGCACGACGGGGCTCGACCGGCGGATCAAGGTCTACCCCGACGTGAGCAGCGCCGTCGGGGAGATCTAGCCGTACCGGCCATGGACATCGGTGGCGGAGAGTTTTAGCCACCCCCAGTAGAACTTCATTCGGTAGGCGCGTTAAAGTCCGCTCATGGACCTGAACGGAGCAGCAGCAATCATCTCGGGCGGTGCCAGCGGCCTCGGCGAGGCCACGGCCCGCGACCTCGCCGCGCACGGCGCCACCGTCGTCGTCGCCGACCTCAACGAGGAGCGCGGCAAGTCACTCGCCGACGAGCTCGGCGGCGTCTTCGTCAAGGCCGACGTGTCGGACGAGGAGCAGGTGCAGGCGGCCGTGGACGCGGCCGTGGCGACCGGCAGGCCGCTGCGCGTCGTGGTGAACAGCGCGGGCATCGGCTGGGCCAGCCGGACCGTCGGCCGTGACGGCTCGCCCCACGATCTGGCCTCGTACCGCAAGGTCATCGAGGTCAACCTGATCGGCACCTTCAACCTCATGCGCATCGGCGCCGCCGCGATCGCGAAGACGGAGCCGGTCGACGAGGACGGCCAGCGCGGCGTGGTGATCAACACCGCCTCGGTGGCGGCGCTGGAGGGGCAGACCGGTCAGGTCGCCTACTCGGCCTCCAAGGGCGGCATCGTCGGCATGACCGTCCCGGCCGCGCGCGACCTCGCCGCCATCGGCGTGCGCGTCAACACCATCTGCCCCGGCATCATCGACACCCCGATCTACGGTTTCTCGGCCAACGCCGAGGAGTTCAAGGCCAAGCTCGTGGCCCCGGTGGTCTTCCCCAAGCGCATGGGACAGGCCGCCGAGTTCGCGCACCTGGTCCGCTCGCTGATCGAGAACGACTACATGAACGCCGAGACGGTCCGTTTCGACGGCGGCATCCGCTTCCAGCCCAAGTAGGAGTCACCCGGTGTCTGACGAGGTTCTGGTCGAAGTCGACGGCGGCGTGGCCGTCATCACGATCAACCGCCCCAAGGCCAGGAACGCCGTCAACGGCGCGGTGGCCCGGGGCGTCGCCGGTGCGCTGGACGAGCTGGAGGAGCGCAAGGACGTGGCGGCCTACGTCCTCACCGGCGCCGGCGGCACGTTCTGCTCGGGCATGGACCTGAAGGGGTTCCTGACCGGGGACTTCCCGGTCGTGGAGGGGAGGGGGTTCGGCGGCGTCGCCGAGGCGCCGCCGAAGAAGCCGCTCATCGCCGCCGTCGAGGGCTACGCCCTGGCCGGAGGCTGCGAGCTGGCGCTGGCCTGCGACATCATCATCGCCTCCGAGGACGCCAAGTTCGGGCTTCCCGAGCCCAAGCGGGGGCTGGTCGCGGGGGCGGGCGGCGTGATGCGGCTGCCGCGGCGCATCCCGTACCACGTCGCGATGGAGATCGCCCTGACCGGCGACCACTTCCCCGCCTCCCGGCTGTACGAGCTCGGCCTGGTCAACCACGTCACGCCCGCGGGCGAGGCGCTGGCCACGGCCGTCGAGCTCGCGAAGCGGATCGCCGCCAACGCCCCGCTGGCGCTCGCCGCGACCAAGCGCGTGATCGTCGAGTCGGCGGACTGGAGCCGCGACGAGATGTTCACGAAACAAGGGGAGATCATCAGCCCGGTGTTCAGCTCCAAGGACGCCATGGAGGGGGCGGCGGCCTTCGCCGAGAAGCGCGCTCCCCGGTGGAAGGGCGAGTAACCCCTACGGGAGCGGCGAGAATTCAGCGGGCCGGGCGCGATCCACGGGATCGCGCCCGGCGCGTTCACGGCCAGGAGTGCGTACGGTAAAGGTGTGGACGGGTGCGGCGGGGGCACTTGACATCCACGCCACCGCTCCAAGGCCAGGAGAGTGCATGAACGACCACCCGACCGGGATGTCCCCCACCGGCCGATCCTCCGGCGATCTTCTGAAGCGCAGGGCGGGAAATCTGGCCGCGGGCGCGCTGGGCGCCGCGATCATCAATGTCCTCGTGGTCGGTGCCATGTGGGTGATCGAGGTCGCCGACTACGTCCTGCCGGGAGAGTTCGACGGTTACGGCATCCGGGCCTGGGATCCCGAGGGTCTGGGCGGCATCTTCCTCGCCCCCTTCCTGCACGCCGGATTCGGCCACCTGATGGCCAACTCGCTGCCCCTGCTCATTCTCGGCTTCCTCGCCGCGCTGCGCGGGATCGGCCGGTTCCTGGCCGCCAGCCTGATCATCGTCTTGGTCAGCGGTCTGGGCGTCTGGTTCACCAGCTCGCCGTTGGCCATCACGGTCGGTGCCAGCGGTCTGGTCTTCGGTTACTTCGGATTCGTCGTCGCCCGTGGCCTGTTCGACCGTCGCGCCCTCGACATCGTGATCGGTGTCGGTGTGGCGATCGCCTACTACTCGATCATCTGGGGCGTGCTTCCCGGCGAGTCGGGCATCTCCTGGCAGGGCCACCTGTTCGGGCTGGTCGGTGGCGTCATCGCGGCCTGGGTGGTACGCCGCAGGCGCCGGGCCGTCGCCCCCGCCTACTGAGGCGCTTGCCCGCCGGCCGCCTTCCCGGTGTGAGCCTTTCCCGCCCCCGCGAGTTCCGGGCGGGACTCTTTCCGCCCCCGCGCGCCCGTCGCCATCCGAAATCGGGGGCTTCATCCTGGAAGGGCTCTGTACGGGGCTGTAGGCGCTATGTGGCGCTTCGTGGAACCGCTGGAATCTCCCGGAGTCGAAGTCGGCCGGATACGTCTCCACGGGCGAATGAGGCCGCTCCGGAGCGCCGTCCACCGGCGGGGCCGACACGGTACGGGCGAAGGGCCCGGCGTCCCAGCGGCCGAACCCGGCGTCGGCGTGTTTCGGCCGGACGCCTTTTCCGGGTGGTTTCTTCCATGACCGCTGGATGGTTTCTTCCATGACCAAGCGACAGAAAATCCTGCTGAAATTCATCAGCTATGGCCGCATCGGTTGATTTAAGTGACAATGTGACAAAATTTCATGTGTGAACCTGCCTGGCCGCGTGCCCGTACATGTTCCAGGGCCATCACAGCCGGGCGCGACCCTCGAAAGGTGGCCGCGGGTGAACCTGGGATCCCTGGAACGCGCGATCATGGACGTGCTGTGGGGCTGTAAGCAGCCACTGCTGGTTCGCCAGGTACAGGACATGCTGAATCAGGACGCCGAACGGAGCCTGGCCTACACCACGGTGCAGACCGTCGCCGAGCGCCTCGTCAGGAAGGGCCTGCTGGAGCGGGCACCCGTGCGCAACGCCTTCCGCTACACCGCCAGCCGCTCCCGGGACGAACACGTGGCCGGGCTGATGCTCGCGGCCCTGGCCGGGAGTCCCGACCGGGCTCCGGTGCTCTCGCGGTTCGCGGAGGGGGTGGATCCGGACGACGCCCTGCGCCTGCTGCACGAGCTGGCGCGGCGCGCGGGGGAGCAGGCGCACGCCCCGGGGCCGGGCGGGACCCCGAGCACGCTGCCCTAGCCGTACCGACCACGGAGGCCGGGCACACCTGGCCTCCCGCCCGGGGAGCCGAAAGTCCGGCTTCCGGGACGGGAGCGGAGGCCGTGGCCGTCACCGCCGGACGGGCGGAACGGATTCCGGCTCCCGGGCGGGAGCCGGGGACTACAGGCGCTCGACGACGTAGTCGACGCAGGTGGTCAGGGCCTCGACGTCGTCGGGGTCGATCGAGGGGAACATCGCGACGCGCAGCTGGTTGCGGCCGAGCTTGCGGTAGGGCTCGGTGTCGACGATGCCGTTGGCCCGCAGGACCTTGGCGATCGCGGAGGCGTCGACGCCGTCGGAGAAGTCGATCGTGCCGACCACGTTGGAGCGGAACTCCGGACCCGCGAACGGGGTGGTGTAGGAGGTCTTCTCCGCCCAGGTGTAGAGGCGCTGGGCCGAGTCGGCCGTGCGGGCGGTCGTCCAGGCCAGGCCGCCGTTGCCGTTCATCCACTCGATCTGCTCGGCGAGCAGGAAGAGCGTGGCGACCGACGGGGTGTTGTACGTCTGGTCCTTGGAGGAGTTGTCGATCGCCACCGGAAGGCTGAAGAACTCGGGGACGTAGCGGCCGCCGGCGGCGATCTCGTCGACCCTGGTCAGCGCGGCCGGGGACATCAGGGCGATCCAGAGGCCGCCGTCGGAGGCGAAGCTCTTCTGCGGCGCGAAGTAGTAGACGTCGAACTCGCTCGCCTCGACGGGCAGGCCGCCCGCCCCCGAGGTGGCGTCGACCAGCACGAGCGAGCCCTCCTCGCCCACGCGCCTGATCGGCATCGCGACGCCGGTCGAGGTCTCGTTGTGGGTGAGCGCGTAGACGTCGACGCCCTCCTCCAGCCGGGCCTCGGGGTGGCTGCCGACCTCCGACTTGATCACGGTCGGGTCGCCCAGCCACGGGGCCTTGGCCGCCACGGAGGCGAACTTGGAGGAGAACTCACCGAAGTGCAGGTGCTGGGACCGCTCGCGGATCAGCCCGAAGGCGGCGATGTCCCAGAACGCGGTGGTGCCGCCGTTGCCCAGGACGACCTCGTACCCCTCCGGGAGGGAGAACAGCTCGGAGAGCCCCGCGCGAACGCGCCCGACCAGCGACTTGACCGGCTTCTGGCGGTGAGAGGTGCCCAGGACACTGGATCCGGAGGCCGCGAGAGCCGACAGCTGCTCGGGGCGCACCTTCGAGGGCCCGCAGCCGAAACGGCCGTCGGCGGGCTTGATGTCAGAGGGAATCACGATGTCAGCCACCTGACCAGCCTACTGAGCCCGAGGATCGGACCAGGACGGGGTCCGGATTCTGAGACGAGCCGTGGCGGGGTTTTGGGCAGGGCTGGGTGATCACGGGGCCGGGCGGGACGGTCCGGGGGTGTGGAGGGCCGGAACCGGCGACGGCTGCCGCGCGAGACGCCGCGCGACAGCCGTACAGGAGGGGGAATCAGAAGGGGTGGACGACCTCGCTGCCTCCGGGGACGTCCTGGACCGAGCGCTGGGACGGACCCACGTAGTCGGCGCTGGGGCGGACAAGCCTGCCCGTGCGCTTCTGCTCCAGGATGTGGGCGGCCCAGCCCGCGGTGCGGGCGCAGGTGAACATGGAGGTGAACATGGACGAGGGAACCTTGGCGAAGTCCAGGATGACCGCGGCCCAGTACTCGACGTTGGTGGCGAGCACCCGGTCGGGCTTGCGGGCGTGCAGTTCCTCCAGCGCGGCCTTCTCCAGCGCCGCGGCGACCTCGTAACGCGGTGCGTCGAGCTCCTTGGCGGTGCGGCGGAGCACGCGTGCCCGGGGGTCCTCGGCACGGTAGACGCGGTGACCGAAGCCCATCAGGCGCTGGCCCTTGTCGAGCTCCGACTGGACGTACTTCTTGGCGTCGCCGACCTGCTCGACGCCCTCGATCATGTGCAGCACGCGCGCGGGCGCACCGCCGTGGAGCGGCCCGGACATGGCGCCGACCGCACCGCTCAGCGCCGCGGCGACGTCGGCTCCGGTGGAGGCGATGACCCTGGCGGTGAAGGTGGAGGCGTTCATGCCGTGCTCGGCGGCGGACGTCCAGTAGGCGTCGATGGCCTTGACGTGCTTGGGATCGGGATCGCCCTGCCAGCGGATCATGAACCGCTCGACGATGCTCTCACCCTTGTCGACCTCGCTCTGGGGGACCATCGGCTTCCCCAGGCCGCGCGAGGACTGCGCGACGAAACTCAGTGCGTTCACACTGGCCTGGGCCAGGTCGGCGCGGGCCTGCTCGTCGTCGATGTCGAGCAGCGGCCTGAAGCCGTACGCGGGGGCCAGCATGGCCAGCGCGCTCTGCACGTCGACGCGGATGTCACCGGAATGGACGGGGACGGGGAAGGGCTCGGCCGGGGACAGACCCGGCTGGAACTCGTTGTCGACAAGCAGGCCCCACACGTGTCCGAAAGAGACGCGGCCGACCAGCTCTTCAATGTCGACGCCCCGGTAACGAAGGGCGCCCCCTTCTTTGTCCGGTTCCGCGATCTCCGTCTCGAAAGCTACAACGCCTTCGAGCCCGGGTTTGAAGTCGGACATTCTCGGCTGCCTCCCTTTCTTGAAGTCAAAGCCTTGATGTCGAGATACCGGCGGGTCATATTCAACCCCCTGGGCCGAGGCGGTGTGCCGCCGGACCCGCCGGAACGCGATCGCCCCAGGTGGGGGGCGCCGCGCGGGCTTCCTGTTCGGCACGGGAGAATACCTTCCCGTGGATGCCACATCGCGACCGCCTTCGATGGCGGGCCTTCGACGCACGTACCAGGGGCTGCCCCTGATCGAGGCAGACCTCGCCCCCGACCCCTTCTCGCAGTTCGCCCTCTGGTTCGGCGAGGCCGTGGACGCCGGGCTTCCCGAGCCGAACGCGACCGTGCTGGCGACCGCCTCGGCGGGTGGACGGCCGACGGCCAGGACCGTGCTGCTCAAGGGCTACGACGAGAACGGGTTCGTCTTCTACACCAACTACGAGTCGCGCAAGGGCCGGGACCTGGCGGAGAACCCGCGGGCCGCCCTGCTGTTCCCCTGGCACTCCATCCGCCGCCAGGTGCGGGTGGAGGGCGCGGTGGTGCGGCTGCCGCGCGAGGAGTCGGCCGCCTACTTCAGGTCCCGGCCCTACGGGTCGCGGATCGGCGCGTGGGCGTCGCGGCAGTCGGCGGTCGTGCACTCCAGGGACGAGCTGGACGCCCGCTACGAGGAGCTGGCGGAGCGCTGGCCCGAGGATCCGCCGATCCCCGATTTCTGGGGCGGGCTGCGCGTGGTGCCGTCCGAGGTGGAGTTCTGGCAGGGCCGCACCGACCGCATGCATGACCGCCTCCGTTACCGGCGCTCCGGCGCCACCTGGATCGTCGAACGCCTGGCCCCTTGAGACTCTGCCCGCTCTTTACTGATATATCCATGTATGTCAGGTAGAGAGGTAACGGGGTGGGTTTCGGGGACTTCGTCCGCAGGCACGCAGCTGATACGCGCCCGCTCGCCATACCCGCCTACCGGCGGCTCTGGGCAGGTCAGGGCGTGTCGTTCATCGGATTCCAGCTCACCTCGGTGGCCGTCAGCGCCCAGATCTACGACATCACGAAGTCGTCCTTCTGGGTCGGCATGCTCGGCCCCGCCAATCTGATCCCCCTGGTCGTCTTCGGGCTGTGGGGAGGCGCGATCGCCGACGCGGTGGACCGGCGCAGGCTCCTCATGATCGGCGCGCTGATCGCATGGTCGGGGACGCTCGCGCTCCTGGTCCAGGCCGCCCTGGGCTCGACCGGCGTCGGCCTGCTGCTGGCCACCGTGGCCGTACACGCCACCGGGTTCGCCATCACCGGGCCGACCAGGGGCGCGATCATCCCCAGGCTGGTCCCCGCCGACCTGATCCCCGCGGCCAACACCCTCAACTTCCTGGTGGGCGGCCTCGGCACCGTCATCGGGCCCCTGGTCGGCGGGGTCGTGCTCGCCCAGAGCGGCTTCGCCATCGCCTACCTGATCGACGCGCTGCTGTTCGGCGCCGGTTTCTACGCCGCGGTGCGGCTGCCGAGGCTCGAACCGGTCGGCGAGGTGACCCGCCCGGGACTGCGGTCGGTGGTGGACGGCCTGCGCTACGTATCCGGGCACCCGGTCGTGCTGATGTCGTTCGTCGTCGACCTGATCGCCATGGCGTTCGCGCTGCCCAGGGCGCTGTTCCCGGAGATCGTGGACGAGCGGTTCGGCGGTTCCCCGATCGCGTTCGGCTGGCTTTCGGCCAGCATCGCCATCGGCTCGGTGCTCGGCGGCCTGCTGTCGGGCTGGGTGGGCCGGGTCCGGCGCCAGGGACTGGCGCTCACGTACGTGATCGCCGCGTGGGGACTCACCGTCGCCGCGGCCGGGCTCGCCGAGCAGCTGTGGCTGATGGTCGCCCTGCTGGCGTTCGGCGGGGCCGCCGACCTGATCTCCGCGGTGTGGCGGCAGACGATCCTGCAGACCCACGCGCCCGACGACATGCGCGGGAGGATGCAGGGGGTCTTCATGGTGGTCGTCGCGGGAGGCCCCAGGCTGGGGGATCTGCGGGCCGGGGGCACCGCCTCGTGGTTCGGCGCCACGTGGGCCTGGGTGGGCGGCGGGATCGCCTGCGCGGTGGCCGTGGTCGCGGTGGGACTGGCCGTTCCGGCCTTCAGAAAATATCGCCCGCTCACGCGTAGCGTTTGAGCAGCTAGGGAAGGATTTGGCGCCCTCCGGCGTTGCCGTCCTTTGTCATCGTGGGCTGTTCTCCCAATAGGGTCGTCTTCTCAAACTTCCGAGGTCCCGCGCCGCCCTCCCGGGAACACCGCGCGATGGACGTAGCATCGAGAGAGGACGGGAGGAACCTTGACCGCACACGGCCTGATCGACACAACGGAGATGTACCTTCGTACGATCTTCGAGCTGGAGGAGGAGGGCATCGTCCCCCTGCGCGCGCGCATCGCCGAGCGCCTCCAGCAGAGCGGACCCACCGTCAGCCAGACGGTCGCCCGGATGGAGCGTGACGGCCTGGTCCGCGTCGAGGGCGACCGCCACCTGACCATGACCGACCTGGGGCGCACGCTCGCGACCCGCGTCATGCGCAAGCACCGCCTCGCCGAGTGCCTGCTCACCCAGGTCATCGGCCTGCCCTGGGAAGAGGTGCACATCGAGGCGTGCCGCTGGGAGCACGTCATGTCCGAATCCGTGGAGGCCAGGCTCGTCAGCCTGCTCAACAATCCCACCGAGGATCCGCACGGCAATCCGATACCCGGCCTCGAGGAACTCGGCGTTCCCGGCGTTCCCGGCGGGAGGCCGGAGTCGCTGCCGTCGATGGCGGCGATGGCCGGACCCAGAGATATACCCGTTGTCGTGCGGCGAATTAGCGAACAAGTGCAAAGCGATCCGGCTGTGATGCTTAAACTCAAGCAAGTTGGGATACAACCCGGACGCGAGGTGACGCTCGCGGCGAGCGACGACGGTGTGCGGGTGACAGGTGACGACGAGGCGGACAATTTTCTTGCGGATCTCCCGCGAGAGATTGCCGCGCACGTTTTCGTCTCCACACGCTGACCGAGGCCCCTTAGCTCGGTTGGATCCCGTTCGGGAGTCCCTCCGCTCCCAGGCCGAGACTGCAGGAGCAACCGTGGTTCGCTTTGCACACACCCGCCCACGACGGGCGGTCACCGGATGAAGCGGTGGGGGGATGTTTCCCAGGACGCCGCTGATCACCTTACGGCCGGCTCCGTCCTGGATCACGCTGAGATGGCGGTGGTCGTCACCGACAGGTTCAGCAACCTTCTCTACTGGAACCCGTTCGCGGAAAGGCTGTTCGGGCGCCCCGGCACATCAGGGCCCCGTGACCAGTCCCTCTCCCTGGGCATCATGGAGAAGGATCACCCGCTCGCCGTCGAGCTCTCCAAGCACGTCCTCAAGGGCGGCGTCTGGGAGGGCACGTTCGACGTCAGGCGCGGGGACGGCACGATCATCTACGTACGGGCACAGGCCGTGCCGCTGCGGCACCCCTCGGGAGCGGTGACGGGCATCGTCATCACCGCCCGCGAGGCGATGCGCAGCAACGAGCGGGAGAAGGACCGCTTCGGCCTGCTGGAGCGGATCGGCGAGCGCCTCGCCGGATCGCTCTACGTCGAGGAGACGCTCAAGCGCGTCGCCGAGATGCTCGTCCCGCAGTTCGCCGACCACTGCTTCATCGAGCTGATGGAGGAGGGACGGCTGACCCGCAGGGTCTCCACCCACGTCCAGGGCTGGAGCCCGCCGCCCAACACCTGGGCGCCGCTCGGGGCGGAGATCCGCTACCCGGTGGGGCACTACGCCGAGATCGCGCTGCGCCGCCAGGAGACGATCCTCGTCGAGGACTTCTCCCAGACCAACTACCCCAGCCCGGGCGAGGCCAACACCCGCCTGGCCGCCGAGATCGGCATGACCTCGGCCATCGTGGCGCCGCTGTGCGTGCGCGGCGAGACCCTCGGGCTGATGTACCTGGGGCTGTCCAACCTGACAGACCGGCGCAGCCCGCACTACGACGCCTTCGACCGCGACTTCGTGGGGGCCATCGCCACCCGGGTCGCGCTCGCCGTCGACAACGCCCTGCTGTTCGAGGAGGAGCGGCACACCGCGGAGTCCTTCCAGAAGCACCTGCTGCCCCGCGCGCTGCCGCAGCTCGACGGGCTGGACATCGCGGTCCGCTACTACCCGGCCGCCCCCCTGGCCAGCCACGGGCAGGGCATCCAGACCCAGGTCGGCGGTGACTGGTACGACGTCATCCCGCTGTCGGCGGGCCGGGTCGGCATCGTCATCGGCGACGTCGAGGGCAGGGGAGCCAAGGCCGCGGCGGTCATGGGGCAGCTGCGGGCGGCCCTGCGGGCCTTCGCCCAGGACGACAAGCCGCCCGCGGAGATCCTCGCCAGGCTCGACGAGTGGACACGCATCATCGCCACCCCCGAGCAGGACGAGAGCGGCACCGACATCAGCGTCCCGCCCATCGTCACCTGCCAGTACCTGGTGTACGACGCCTGGTCGCGGCAGTTGTCGTTCGCCAACGCCGGTCACGCGCCTCCGCTGCTGCTCATCGGCGACACCTGTACCGAGCTCGACATCCACGAGGTCGGCCAGCCTCTGGGGGTGCGGGCCAAGGGCATGCACGCCGACCTGGTCTACAAGGAGGAGACGCGGACGCTGCCCCCCGGGGCCGCGTTGCTCCTCTACACCGACGGGCTCGTCGACCGTCGCCCCATCCGCGACGCCGACGGCAGGCCGCCCAACGTCGAGGAGACGCTGGCGCAGCTCTGCGGCAAGCTCATCGAGATCAGTGACGCCTCCGTCGAGCGCCTCGCCGACGCCGCCACCGTCGCGGTGCCCGGCGAGATCGACGACGACATGGCCATCCTCGTGCTCAGGTCCGCCTCCGAGGACCTCGCCGTCGAGGAGCGCACCTTTCCCGCCCAGCCGATCATGGTCGGGGAGGCGCGCCGGATGGCGTCGGAGGCGTTCGTCGGCTGGAACGTCCCCGAGGAGCGCGCCGAGCTCGCCTGCCTGCTGGTCTCCGAGGTCGTCACCAACGTCGTGCTGCACGCCGCCAGCGCCAGCATCCCGCGCAGGGAGCTGACGATGGACGGCCCTCCGCTGCCGTTCGACGAGTCCTGGGACGTCCCCGGCTTCGAAGACGAGATCGTCAACGAGAAGGAGTTCACGCTCAGGCTCCGCCGGGGCAGGGAGTCCGTCTGGGTCGAGGTCTTCGACCAGGATCTCCGGCTGCCGCGCATCCGCAGCGCGGGGGAGAACGACGAGGGCGGACGCGGTCTCTACCTCGTCGACCAGCTCGCCAAGCGCTGGGGTTCCCGCCCCACCAAGGAGGGCAAGGCAGTCTGGTTCGAGATCCCCACCAGGTCACGCTGAACCAGACGCGGCAGAGCTGGAACACCTCCCCGATCGGTGGTTGACTCGGGGGTATGGAGCTGGCGTTCGAACGGCGAGGGACGGGTTCCCCGCTGGTCCTGCTGCACGGGATCGGGCATCACTGGCAGGCATGGCTGCCAGTGCTCGACAGGATCGCCGCCGAGCGGGACGTGATCGCCGTCGACTTCCCGGGGTTCGGCGTCTCGCCGCCGCTGCCGCCCGGCACGCCGTACACGGCAGAAAGCCTGGCCGACGCGATCGAGTCCTTCTTCGCGGTGCTCGGCCTGCGCGACCCTCACGTGGCGGGCAGCTCCCTGGGTGGTTACGTCGCCCTCGAACTGGCCTCGCGCGGGGTGGTCCGCTCGGCCACCGCGCTCTCTCCCGCCGGATTCTGGAACCGCAGCGAGCTCGCGTACACGCGGGCCGTCCTCCGTGCCATCAGGGTCTCCGCTCGCCGTCTTCCCCCCGGACGGGCCGCAGCCCTCGCGGAAGATCCGCTGGGCCGCATCCTCTGCGCCGGCGTCCTGGTCGCCCATCCGGTGAGGCTCACGCCCGAGGCGCTGCTCGCCGCCCTCCAGTCGCTCGGGGACTCCTCCGGTTTCGACGAGACCCTCGCCTCGTTCGCGGGGCTGATGCCTCCCGCGCCGCCGAAGGCGCCGGTCACGATCGCCTGGGGCGAGCACGACCGGCTGCTCCCGCGCCGGCAGGCCATCCGGGCGGCCAGGTGGTCGGGGCAGCGGGTGAAGCTGCTCAAGGGCTGCGGGCATCTGCCGATGACCGACGACCCGGAGCTGGTCACGAGCGTGCTGCTGGAGGCGTCCCGGTAGGGGCGTCGTACGGTCCCGGGGACGGGCATCCGGGGGTGGCCGGCTCGGAGTGGCCGGCTCGGCGGTGCTTCGTCTTCAGGACGTCCGGGCCCGGCGGAAGGAGTCAGCGGATGGTCTGTCCCCAGATGGCGAGCATCGCGATGACGAACGCGACCATGACGCCGAGGTAGGCGACCGGGCCGAACCGGAGGGCGCGGCGCACCCGGTTCAGGCCCCAGGCGAACAGGAACGCCAGGAAGATCAGCAGAATCAGCCCGCTGTCCATCGTCACCACCTCGGGGGAGTCTCCGCTGACCAGTATGCGTCGGCGGAGCCGCCTGTGCGGCCGGTAACCGCAATCCCCAACCCATGGGATCGTTACCTTTCGTGAACAGAACATCGAAGGTAACGCGTGCCCTGCTGGTGGCAGTTCTGGGCGCAGGCCTCTCCGCATGTTCGGGCGGGAGTGCCGCGCCCGGGGCGTCCGGCACGCCGGCCGTCGCCACCGTTACGGTGACCGCCACCCCGTCCGTCACCCTCTCCCCGTCTTCCTCCGCGTCCTCTTCGCCCTCTCCGTCCGCGTCCGTTTCCGCGTCCGTGGACGTCGACGCGCTCGTCACGGCGTCGCCGTCCACGAGCATTCCCGGGGGCCGGGGAATTGATACCGCGGTGAACGGGAAGATCGCCCTGCGCGGGGTGGACGGGATCACCGTGACCTCCGAGAGTGACCAGGAGGTGAAAGCCCTCCTGCTGCCGTACACGGTCGTCCGCGACGCGCGGGGGCTGGTCTGCAAGGAGGGGAACGCCCCGTACAGCTGCTCGGTGGAGCAGTTGCAGAAGGCGATCAAGAAGGGGGGCGCCTTCTTCGCCAAGGTGACGATCAAGGACGGGGTGGCCGTCCAGATCGAGGACATCAGCGAGAGGTGACGACCCCGGCCGATCACCGGTAACCGCCGTCCCGCGGGTGCGTGGACGGCGGTTTCCCCGCTGGGGCGTCCCGGAGCCGCTGCGTGTCCCCGGAAGCAGGTGTGCTTCTCAGAAACCGAAGGAGCGGCCGATGATCTCCTTCATGATCTCGGTGGTGCCGCCGTAGATGGTCTGGACGCGGCTGTCGACCCAGGCCTTGGCCACCGGGTACTCCATCATGTAGCCGTAGCCGCCGTGCAGCTGGAGACAGCGGTCGATGACCTTGGTCTGCAGCTCCGTGGTCCACCACTTCGCCTTGGCGGCGTCCACGGCGGTGAGCTCCCCGGCGTTGAGGGCCAGGATGCACCTGTCCACGTAGAGGCGGGCGATGTCCACCTCGGTGTCCAGCTCGGCCAGCACGAACCGGGTGTTCTGGAAGCTGCCGATGTTCCGGCCGAAGGCGGTGCGGCTCTTGCAGTACTCGATGGTCGTCCGCAGGACCGTCTCCGCCGCCGCCACGGCCATCACCGCGATCGACAGGCGTTCCTGCGGCAGGTTGGCCATGAGCTGGAAGAAGCCCTGCCCCTCCTCGGGGCCCAGCAGGTTGGCCGCGGGGACCCTGACGTTGTCGAAGAACAGCTCCGCCGTGTCCTGGGCGTGCATGCCGATCTTCTCCAGGTTGCGACCCCGGGTGAAGCCCTCCATGCCCCGTTCGACGACGAGCAGCGAGATGCCCCGGGCGCCCGCCGCCGGGTCGGTCTTCGCGACCGTGACGACCAGGTCGGAGTTGATGCCGTTGGTGATGAAGGTCTTCTGGCCGTTGACCACGTAGTGGTCGCCGTCGCGCACGGCGGTCGTCCTGATGCCCTGCAGGTCGCTGCCCGCGCCGGGCTCGCTCATCGCGACGGCCGTGATCAGCTCGCCGGAGGTGAACCCGGGCAGCCAGCGGGCCTTCTGCTCGTCGTTGGTGAGGTCCACGAAGTACGGCGCCATCACGTCGTTGTGCAGCGAGTAGCCCAGGCCGGACGCGCCGATCGCGATGACCTCCTCGACGATCACCGCGTTGTAGCGGAAGTCCGTGATTCCGGCTCCGCCGAACTCCTCGGGCACCCCGAAGCCGAACATCCCGATCTCTCCGGCCTTCTTCCACACCTCGCGGGGGACGATGCCGTCCTTCTCCCACTGGTCGTGGTGGGGCGCCACCTCGCGGGCCAGGAACTCGCGCACGGTCTCCCGGAAGAGCTGGTGCTCCTCCTCGAAGAGGTCTCGCTGCATGGTGTGCCTCCTAGGACTCGCGACGGCTCATGACGGCTCGTGACACAGAATACGATTCTGTTACCAGCAGGTACACCCGGACCCGGCGCGTTCGTGCGATGTGTGGAGGTATGAAGAGGTACATCCAGATCACAAGTGCGCCACGGTCTTCGGATCCACCCGCGATCTCGCTGCGGCGAAGATGGTAGAAACCGTACGATCTACCCTCGGTGTGCTATGGGTATGCCCGTTGACGGCAGCCTTCGTGATCGGAGTGTGTGGTGGTTCGGTGGCGATCTGGGCTCCGTAGGTCTCTCGCGGTTTCGGCCCTGTGCCTTGTCGGCGGCGCGCTGGTCGCGCTGCCCACCGGTGCGTCCGGTGCCAGCAATGCCGAACTCGTGGTCGACTACAGCTGTACGGGCGGGATCGCCCTGGGAAGCAGCGTGGTGAACCTTCGGACCAAGGTGTCGATTCCCACCACGCTCACGGTCGGGGAGCCGCTCAACATCGGCTGGGCCCTCAACTACAAGAACGGCGACCCGGCAAGGTTCGGCTCTCCGGGCTACTTCGGCCCCGGGGGCAAGGTCTTCGTCACCGGGAACGTGCAGGTCTCCGGGAGCTGGGTCGGCGTCCTCCAGCCGAAGGGCTCCGTCGACCAGCCGGGCAAGCTGCAGCCGGGAAAGATCCTGAAGCTTCCCGACGGGATCTCCGACTCCGCCCACACCGACAGGGCGGGCACGCTCAAGGTCAGCCCCCGGAGGCTGTTCGTCGACTTCATGCCTCCGGCCGGTGAGGTCGTGGTCAACAACGACGACCCCCAGGTGACATACCACGCGAACAGCGACTGGGAACCCGTGATCAACGAGCCGCTGAGCATCGGCGACTACGGCCGCGACCTCCACCGTACGACCACGGGGGGCTCCTACGCCGACTTCACGTTCACCGGCACCGGGGTCGAGTACATCGCCCGGCGCAGCAAGGACGCGGGGAGGGTCGGGTTCAAGATCGACGGTGTGGACGCCACGCCGTCCTTCGTCGACGCCTCGAAGAACGCCGACGGCACGACGACGAACGCCGCGCACGAGGGTGGGGTCACGCTGTGGAGGTTCAACGGTCTTAAGTACGGCAAGTACACCCTCCGCGTCACGAACATGGATGGCGGCAAGCCCGCACACATTGACGCCTTCCGGGTGATCACGAGGGAGCTGGCGAATCCGCCGGCCGATTACCGGGCGACCTGCACGCTCGTCAGCGCGCCGGTCTCGGTGGACGTCACGATCTCCGAGCCGGGCGGATCCTCTTCGCCCAGCCCGACGATCACCGTGACCTCGGACCCCTCCGTCACACCCACGATCACCCCCACCTTCACTCCCACGATCACACCTACCCCCACGGTCACCCCGAGCTCGAACGGCGACCAGAACGGCAACCAGAACGGCGGGACGAACAGCACCACCAGGAGCACGACGACCTCGACGCCCAAGCCGACCCTGACCGTGACCGCCACCGTCACCCCCACCAGGCCGACCCCCACCGCGCCACAGGTGATCATCACCCCCAGCGGCGGGGCGCAGACCGGTGAGGCTCCGGGGGGAGGCTCCGGGCTGGGGCTTCTCGGCGCGGGCACGGCGATGGTGACGGGAAGCGCACTGGGCGGTGTGGTCTTGATGAGGCGGCGGGCGGCACACGCGCGCGGCCAGAGGGACAGCTGAAGGAGGCGCCGGATGTATCAAGGACCCGTGCAGGGCGGTCCCGACCCCTACCAGGGCCGGGGTCCGGCTCCCAAGCCCAAGGGGAGCATGCTGATGGCCGGGCTCCTCGTGGCCGGGTCGCTCGGCGGGGTGGCCGCGATCATGGCGGGTCTGCTCGCGTACCTGACTCCGGCGCTGGAGGAGGAGCCGTACGGCCCGCCCGTGCCGCAGGCGGCGGACAGCAACATCCAGATCCAGGAGGTCCCGGCCGCCGGCCAGCAGCCGGCGGGAGTGACGCCGTCCTCCGTGGGGCCGGGCGGGCTCGACGCCCCTCTGACGGCCGCCGCGCCCACGGCGGCGCCGCCGCTGCCGGTGGTCATGCCTCCGGAGCCGTTGAAGAGCGACGGTGTGAAGCCCCGGCGGCTGGCCATCCCGAAGATCGGCGTGCTGGCCCCGCTGATGGCGCTCAGCGTCGACTCCAAGCGGGAGATCCAGACGCCTCCGCTGAGCAGGCCCAACCAGGCGGGCTGGTACAAGCACGGCCCGATTCCCGGGCAGCAGGGGCCCTCGGTGGTGCTCGGGCATGTGAACACCAAGAAAGGCGCCGCCGTCTTCAGCCGGCTGAAGGAGGTCAAGCGCGGAGACAAGATCAAGGTCTCCCGTTCCGACGGAAGCCTCGCGGAGTTCACGGTCGACGGGGTGGAACAGGTCAGCAAGGCGGCCTTCCCGTCGAAGCGGGTCTACGGCAACACCGGTGAGGCGACCCTGCGGCTGATCACCTGCGGTGGTGTCTACAACAGCAGGACCGGTCACTACACCGACAACATCATCGTCTACGCGACCCTGTCGAAGACCCGTCGAGCCTGACCGCGCCGTACCGCACGGCCCGAGAGCCGGGCGCGGTGCTCGCCGAACCGGCAGGTCACGGCCCCTTCGCCGCCCGTCGCCGGTCGTTAGCCTCCCCGGTGATCCGGGTAGGAAGTCGTACAACAGGAGACGACCCCCCGAATGATCAGAAGGCGGGGGTGTGTCCAGGTGAGCATCGTGCGAGCCGGGGTCGTGGCCGTACTCATAGGGGTGGCCGCTCTCGGCGCGGTCCAGCACCCGAAGTCGGGAAACGAGCGATCCACGGGCTGGGGTGCCAAGCGTCCCGCGCACTCGACGCCGAAGCACGCCGGGGGCTGGACGACCAAGAACTGGGGCAACGGGGGACGGACGGCCGAGCGATCGAGGACGAGCATCGAGCGCAAGGGGAACTGGGGCTTCGGGCGGCCGAGATATTCGGACGGCGGACGGCACCGGGCCAGGGCGGCCGGACGGGGGGATCCGGGGCGCGAGCGCGGCGAGAGATGGGGGTTCGGGCGCGACGGGGACCGGGGGTTCGGGCGCCATAGGGACCGGGAATTCGGGCGCGACAGGGATCGGGAGTTCGCGCGGCCGGCGTGGGCCAGGCAGGGCGAGCGGCGCCGTCGTCACGGGTACGGATACCGGCGGGGACACCGGCACGGAAACGGCTGGTCGAGTGAAGGACGGGGCGGGCGCGGGCGGTGACGCGAGGACACCCGCCCGTCGCCGGGAGCCGGTACGGTGCCCGTTCGGCGGTCGGGGCGGGTGGAGGGCCGGTTCGCCGTCCGGGCTCGGGGCCCGTGAGCCACCGGTTCGCCGTCCGGGGCCCGGACGGGGCCCGGACGGTGCCGGATCGCCGCCTGAGGCCGATGCGGGGATGTGAGGCCGGGGCCAGGTCCGGGAACAGGGACGCGTGACCGTCTGTTGACCCGGGTTTCCCCTTCCCGCACCGAGGAGTGAGCGATTGGTCGCTCACTCTTTTTTTGTGGCCGACAAGACTGGGACACATCCGGGGAAATACCTCAGGAGACGGTCATGTGGTCTTATCTCAGTCAGAATCGCTTCTGATCGTTAATCGCATGTCCGGTCCGGGTATAGCCGTTTATGCGAATGTGTCTCCCCCGCTGAACCAGAGCGAGGGGTGTACACAGGTGAGCAAGGCGCGGGCCGGTGTGCTGGCCGTATTCGTAGGGATCGCCGCGATCGGTGTCCTCCACCACGCTGATTCGACGGGCACGCGATCCGCGAGCCCCGCGGACGAACGATCCGCTGCCTCGACGGCCGAGCGGCCCGCGAGCTCCACGGACGGACGGTCCGTGAGTTCCGCGGCCGGGCATGCCGCGAACCCGGAGGCCAGGCATTTCGGCCGCCACGAGGTCACGCCGATCGTCATCGCACACCGTGGAGCCAGCGCGTTCCGTCCCGAGCACACGCTTCTCGCGTACACGGTCGCCATCTCGATGGGCACCGACTACATCGAGCCCGATCTCGTCTCGACCAAGGACCACGTGCTGGTCGCCCGGCACGAGAACGAGCTCTCGGCGACCACCGACATCGCCAGACATCCCGAGTTCGCCGACCGCAGGACGTCCAAGGTCATCAACGGCATCCGGCACACCGGCTGGTTCACCGAGGACTTCACCCTGGAGGAGCTGCGTACCCTCCGCGCCAGGGAACGCTTCCCCAAGGAGCGGCGGGACAACACCGCGTACGACGGGACGGAGCGCATCCCGACGCTCGACGAGGTGGTCCAGCTCGCGCAGAAGCACGGGGTGGGCGTCTACGCCGAGACCAAGTTCCCCTCCTACTTCGCCTCGATCGGGCTGCCGCTCGAGGAGCCGTTGCTGGAGACCTTCGCGCGGTACGGATGGGACGACGAGCGGGACCCGGCCTTCATCCAGTCCTTCGAGACCGGGAACCTCAAGCGGTTGCGTCCCCTCACGCGGCTGCGGCTCATCCAGTTCGTCGGCGCCACCGGCGCCCCGTACGACCTCGCGAGCGCCGGTGACCCGCTCACCTATGACGACATGGTCACCCCGGAGGGGCTGCGGGAGGTCGCCGAGTATGCCGACGGCATCGGGGTGGTCACCAAGCGGATCGGTCCCGGTGATCCCGGAGGTATCGACGGCAGGCCGGTGTCGCCTGTCGCGCTGGTCAGGAACGCCCAGGAAGAAGGGCTCCTGGTCCACGCCACGACGGTTCGCAAGCTCGCCGCGCGGCTCCGGGCGGAACTCAGGGGCGACACCTCCGGCGGGCGCGCCACCGAAGAGGTGAGGAGGTGGCTGAAGCGCCTGTGCAGGCTCAAAGTGGACGGGGTGATCGCCGACGACCCCGGCCTGGCCCGCGCCGTACGGGACCAGCTTCGCACCAGAGACTGACGCGCACCGGCACGCACCGGGTCTGACCGGCGGACGCGCCCCCCGTCATCGGGTCCGCATGGCCGCCCGTACCCGCTCAAGGGTGATCGGCAGGTCCCGCTGCCGGAAACCGGTGGCGTGGAAGACGGCGTTGGCGATCGCCGCGGCGGTGCCGACGATCCCCACCTCGCCGATGCCCTTGGCGCCGACCGGGTTGAGCTCGTCGTCCTGCTCGTCGATCCAGTGGGCCTCGATCCCGCGCACGTCGGCGTTCGCCGCGATGTGGTATCCGGCCAGGTCGTGGTTGACGAAGTCGCCGAACCGGGGGTCCAGCTCCAGGGCCTCGTGCAGGGCCATGGAGATCCCCATCGTCATGCCGCCGAGGAACTGCGAGCGCGCCGTCCTGGCATTGATGATCCGGCCGCACGCGAAGACCCCCAGCAGCCGCTCGACACGGACCTGCCCGCTGTCGAGGTTCACCCCGACCTCGGCGAACTGCGCCCCGAACGAGTGGCGCGCGAAGCGCTTCCACCCGGCGAGGTCCTCGGCGGTGTCCGCCCGTGCTCCCAGGCCCTCCGGGGGGACCAGGCCGGACCGCTCGTCGAGATCCTTGACCAGCGCCCGGCAGGCCTTGCTCACCGCCCAGCTCCAGGAGGAGGTGCCCATGGACCCCCCGGCGAGTGCCGCGGGGCCGAAGACGCTGCGGCCCACCCTGACCGTGACCCGGTCCATCGGCACGCCGAGCTCGTCGGCGGCGACCTGGGTGAGCGCGGTGCGGGCGCCGGTGCCGATGTCGGCCGCGGCGATCTCGACCACGAACCTGCCCGTGGGCTCGGCATAGGCGGCCGCGGTGGACGCGCTGGTGTAGACGGGGTAGGTCGACGACGCGACGCCGGTCCCGACGAGCCACCGGCCGTCCTCGCGGACGCCCGGCGTGGGGTCGCGCCCGGCCCAGCCGAAGCGTGCCGCCCCCTCACGCAGGCAGGCGACCAGGTTGCGGCTGCTGAACGGGAGGCCCGACTCGGGGTCGGCCGAAGGCTCGTTGACGATCCGCAGCTGGACGGGGTCCATCCCGAGGGCGTACGCCAGCTCGTCCATCGCCGACTCCAGGGCGAACATCCCCGGAGCCTCGCCGGGAGCGCGCATCCACGAGGGGCTCGGCACGTCCAGCCGCAGGAGCCGGTGGACGGTGTGGCTGTTGGGCGTCGCGTACATGACGCGGCTGGGCGCGACCGTCTGCTCGGTGTACTCGACGAGTTTCGAGCTCTGCTGGAGCGCGTCGTGCCACACCGCGGTCAGCCTGCCGTCGCGTTCGGCCCCCAGGCGTACGCGCTGCACGGTGGGCGTCCGGTAGCTGACGAGCGCGAACATCTGCTGCCGGGTCATCGCCACCTTGACCGGTCGTCTGACGGCGCGGGCGGCCAGCGCCGCCAGCACGGTCGGCGGGCGGGTCGCCGCCTTCGACCCGAAACCGCCGCCGACGTGGTCCGCGACGACGCTCACCGCGCTCTCGGGAAGGCCGAACAGCTGGGCGATCGCGGTCGCCGACACCCACGGTGCCTGGTCGGCGTTGTAGAGCGTCAGGGTCTCGCCCTCCCAGAACGCGATCGTGGCGTGCGGCTCCATCGGGGTGGCGTTCTCGGGCGGGGTCGTGTAGGCGGCGTCCACGCCGACCGGCGCCGCCACCAGGGCGCTCTCGGCGTCACCCCACTCGACCGTCCCCGTCAGACCCGCGTTGACCTTCTCCGGAGAGGAGATCCGCGGGCTGCCGGGATCCAGCACGACCTCGTACTCCTCCTCCTCGTAGTCCACGCGCACGGCCGACGCCGCCTCGCGGGCCCCCTCCAGGGTGTTCGCGACCACGGCCGCGACGATCTGCCCCCGGTAGGCGACGTCGGCCGACTGCAGGACGGCCAGCTCGGCGTCCTGCACGGGACGCAGCCGGGAGACGTTGCCGCTGTCCAGCACGGCGATCACCCCCGGCAGGGCCAGCGCGGCGGCGCCGTCGACGGAGCGCACCCGCCCCCGGACGATCGTGGACTGCACCGGCCAGACGTAGACGGCGTCCGGTACGGGGTACTCGTACGCGTAGCGGGCCACGCCGGTGACCTTGTCGCGTCCCTCGATCCTGACCGGTGCCCCGCCCACCACCTTGTCGAGAGTGGTCATCCCCGCTCCTCCCGAGTGAAGCCGTTCCCCGTGGACCCCGCCGGTTCGGTGAGATCTCGGACGCTCGCCGCGATCAGGTCGCCGGCCAGCCCGATCTTGAACTCGTTCCGCGGGAGGGGGCGCGCCGCCACGAACTCCGCATCCGCGGCCGCCAGCAGCAGCGTCCTGGTCGGCCGGTGGCCGGCCAGCATCCTCTCGGCCTCCCGGGCCCGCCACGGCACGGGGGCCACCCCGCCCAGCGCCAGCCGGATCTCCCGCAGCGAACCGTCGGCCTCCGTCGCGACCACCGCCGCGACCGAGACCACCGCGAACGCGTAGGACCAGCGGTCGCGGACCTTGCGGTACAGCATCGCCGCGCCGTCCGGGGGTGGGGGCAGCTCGATCCCGGTGATCAGGTCACCGGGCTCCAGCACCGTCTCCCGGTCCGGAGTGTCGCCGGGCAGCAGGTAGAAGCGGGAGAGCGGGACCGCCCGCTCGTCGCCTCCCGCGAGCCTGATGTGCACCACGGCGTCGAGGGCGGCCATCGCCACCGCCATGTCGGAGGGGTTGGTGGCCACGCACGCGACGGAGGTGCCGATCACTCCCAGGTCGCGGTGGTCGCCGCCGATCGCCGAGCAGCCGGTACCCGGCTCGCGCTTGTTGCACGGCTTGGTGACGTCCTGGAAGTACGGGCAGCGCGTGCGCTGCAGCAGGTTTCCGCCGGTGGTGGCCATCGACCGCAACTGCCCGGAGGCCCCGGCCAGCACCGCCTGGGAGAGCGCGGGAAAACGTTCCCTGATGCCCTGGTCGCCGGACAGGTCGCTGTTGCGCACCATCGCGCCGATGAGCACGCCGCCGTCGGCCCGGTGCTCGATCCGGTCGTACGGCAGCCGGGTGATGTCCACCAGCGTCGCCGGCTCGACCACGCCGAGCTTCATCAGGTCCACGAGGTTGGTACCGCCGGCCAGGAACATCGTGCCGGTGCCGTCGAGGACGGCGGTGGCGGCGGCGCCGGGGTCGGTGGCGCGCTCGTAGGTGAAGGGCCTCATCGCGCGCTCCCGGGATTCCACCCGGAGAGAACCGGGTCCGGGCCTCCCCCGCCGGCCGCGTCGAGGACGGCTTCGACGATTCCGGCGTACGCCCCGCAGCGGCAGAGGTTGCCGCTCATCCGTTCGCGGACCTCCTCGGCGTCCAGGGCGCCGCTGGAGGCGACGCCCGCGGCGACGTCCTCGGTGACGTTGCTCGGCCAGCCCCGTTGCGCCTCGTCGAGCGCGCCGATGGCCGAGCAGATCTGGCCCGGCGTGCAGTAGCCGCACTGGAAGCCGTCGTGATCGAGGAACGCCCGCTGGACGGGGTGCAGATCGTTCGAGCCGGCCAGGCCGGCCACCCCCTCGATGGTGACGACCTCCTGCCCGGCGGCCATGACCGCGAGCGTCAGGCAACTGTTCACCCGGCGGCCGTCCAGCAGGACCGTGCACGCCCCGCACTGCCCGTGGTCGCATCCCTTTTTCGTCCCGGTCAGCCCGAGATGTTCCCGTAGCGCGTCCAGGAGGGTCACCCGGTTGTCCAGGGAGACGGAGTGGTCGACACCGTTGATGCGCAGCGTGATCTCGCTGCTGAACGCTTCGACTGCCATGCGTTTATCCTGTCAATTCCCCAATGATGGGGGGATTTGTGATTAATCTGAAAATCCAAAAGAAGCGGTAATCGTGGTGCTTCGAGAATCACGGGGGAATCAAGGGGCCGCCAAGACCGGTGACACCCCGGCCCGGTACGAACAGGTGGCCGCGGCACCCCGGGGCGGGGCCGGAGCCCTGGCCCGTCCCCGGCTGCCGCGGCCGTCCGGCCACGTCAGCCCGGTCGCCTGCCGGCGGCCATCGCCGACGCGGTGGCCCCACGCCGCCGGAACCGCTGCCGGCCCTGGTCCAGCATGACGACGAGAACGAGCACGGTTCCCTTGATGACGATCTGCCAGAACTCCGACACGCCCATGAGCACCAGGCTCTCGGCGAGAAGGCCGACGACACAGGCCCCGATGAGAGCGCCTCGTACCGTGCCGAGCCCCCCGCCCAGCGCGGCGCCGCCGAGGATCACCGCGGTGATCGCGTTGAGCTCGTACGTCTCACCGGCCAGCGGCGTCGCCGAGGCCAGCTCCGAGGCGATGACGAGACCCGCGAGCGCGGCGCAGCCACCGGAGATCACGTACACGGCCGTCCTGACGCGGTCGATCGGGACCCCGGAGAGCTCCGCGGCCCGCTCGTTGCCGCCCGCGGCGTACAGCCACCGTCCGAACGGCGTCTTGGCGAGCACCAGCGCGACGGCGACGGCGAGGAGGACCGCGATCCAGATCACCACCGGGAGGCCGAGCGGGCGCCCGGTGCCGAGGACCTCGAAGCCGGTGTTGCCCAGCTCGGGGTTGCCGTTCAGATTGGGATAGGTCGAGCCGTCGGAGATCAGCAGCGCGATTCCCCGCGCCACGTACAGCATGCCGAACGTCGCGATGAACGGCGGCACCTTGAACCGGGTGATGACGACGCCGTTCACCAGGCCGACGAGCATGCCGACCGCGACGCAGAGCACGATCACGCCCCACACGGGCGGGTAGGCGAAGGCGTCGGCGAACCCGAGTTCGAGTCCTTCGAGCAACTCGCCGGCGACGACCCCGGAGAGCCCGGCGATCGAGCCCACCGACAGATCGATGCCGCCCCTGACGACGACCAGCAGCACGCCGAGCGCGATCACCGCGTTGATCGCGATGTGCTTGGCCACCATGACGAGGTTCGGCGCGGAGAGGAACGTGTCCGACAGCAGGCCGAAGGCCACGATCATGGCCACGAGCGCGATGAGCGCCCGTAGCTCGAACAGGCTGTTCACCAGGGAGAGGCGGCGGGCCTCGGCTGTGGCCTTCCCCGGCGGAGAGTGACCTGGCGGCGCCGGTGCGGGGGGCGTTTCCCGAGGCGTCACCCCGCACCGTCCCCGTCCGTGCTCGTGCCGGTGTCCCGATCGATGTCAGGGTCGATGTCCATGGCGGTGGAGGCGCTGCCGTCCGAGACCTTCAGCAGTTCCTCCCGGGTCGTCGTGCCGCGCCGGAACTCGCCGACGAGGACCCCGCGGGCGAGCACCAGCAGGCGGTCGGGGACGCGCAGGGCCTCCTCGGCGTCCGACGTGGTGAAGAGGACGGCCAGGCCGCGTTCCGCCTGTGCCGCGATGAGCTCGAAGATGTCCGTCCTGGCACCGACGTCGACGCCGCGCGAGGGTTCGTCCAGCAGGAGCACCCGGGGGGCGGTCAGCAGCGCCCTGCCGATCATCACCTTCTGCTGGTCGCCGCCGCTCAGCGACGCGACCGACGCCTCCGTGCCGCCCGTCCCGACGGTGATGTCGGTGATCATCCGGCAGACGGCTTCCCGCTCGCGGTCACGGCGGATGAGCAGCCGCCGGACGAACGCGCCCAGCCCGGCCAGGGAGAGGTTCTCCCCGACCGACATCGTCTGGACGAGGCCGTCGCGCCGCCGGTTCCCCGGGACCAGGATCATGCCCAGGCCGACGCGGTCGCGGATCCCCACGTGCTCCAGCGGGGTGCCGGAGAGCAGGACGCGGCCCGACTGCGAGGGGATCCGGCCGGCGAGTGCCTCCAGCAACTCGGTGCGGCCCGAGCCCGTCAGCCCGTAGATCCCCACGATCTCGCCCTCCCGCACGGTCAGGGAGAGGCCGTCGACGGCGAGGCGGCCGGGGTTGGCCGGGTCGGCCACCACGAGGTCGCGCAGGGTCAGCAGTTCCTCCCCGGCGACCGCGGTACCGCGCGGGAACCGGTCGCCCTGGTCGCGGTCGGTCATCCGCTCCACGACCCACCGGACGCCGACGTTGTCGGCGTCCGCCGTGGCGACCAGCCGCCCGTCACGCAGTACGACGACGTCGTCGGCGATCTCCAGTGCCTCCTCCAGGTGCGTGGAGACGTAGACGATCGCCACGCCGTTCGAGGCCAGCTCCTTGATGATCCGGAACAGGACCTTGACCTCGGGGGCGGTGAGCGCCGAGGTGGGCTCGTCCATGATCAGTACCCGCGCCTCCTGGAGGAGTGCCCTCGCGATCTCGACGATCTGCTGCTCGCCCGGAGTCAGGTCACCGACCAGCCGGTCGGGATCCAGATACTCCTCCAGGCTGTGGAGGACCGCCGCGGCGGTGGCCCGCTGGGACGAGCGGTCGATCACCCAGGGGCCCCCGCGGATCTCCCTGGCCAGGAACAGGTTGTCCTGGATGCTCAGGTTGGGGCAGAGGCTGAGCCCCTGGTGGACGATCGCGACGCCCTGGTCGGCGGCGTCGCGGGGCGACACGAACCTGACGGGCTCCCCGTCGAGCTCGACATGGCCGGTGGTGGGGTGCTCGATCCCGGAGAGGATCCTCATCAGGGTCGACTTGCCGGCCCCGTTCTCGCCGAACAGCGCGGTCACCCGGCCGGCGGCGACGTCGAAGTCGACGTCCCGGAGCACGTGCGTGTTCCCGTACACCTTGGTGACGTCCCGGGCGCTCAGGACGGTGGTGGTCGGGGTCCTCACGCGATCTCCTTGATCGAGACCGGGGTGATGGTCACGACGGAGGGGGTGAGGAAGCTGAAGGCCCCGACGAAGGAGATCTTCTTGCCCTCCAGCCGGGGTGCGTCCAGGTTCTTGAGCAGTTTCTCCCGCATCTGGTCGTTCAGCGCGGTGGCGGCGTTGGCGTACTCCACCTGATCGAGGAACTGCCCGAAGCTGATGAACCCCACCGCGTCCCGCAGTGCCGTGCCGTTGATGATCGGACCGACCTGCAGCGAGACCCGGGTGTCGGGGGGAAGGCCGGGCACGGTCACGTGCATCAGTCCCGACCTCACCGTCCCGGCCGTGCCGGCGCCCTCGACCGCGAAGGTGTAGGGGCCGTTGCCGTGCCGGACGCCGTACCGCTTCCCGGCCGCATCCACGTCGGCGTTCATGGCCTTCACCAGTACGGGCAGCTCGACGGCCTTCCTCTCGATCGCGGGCACGACCTTGTCCTCGTACGTCCGCGCTCCGTACGCGGCCGGGTCGAAACGCCGGGGACCCGCCGCCGCGACGGACTCCGCCGAGCGGTACTGAGTGCTGAACCCGATGGCCGCCAGGAGTGCCACCGCCAGGGCGACGGCGATCCATCTCACCGGGATCCGCCGGCGGGGCACCTGCCCGCCGCGCGCCCGCGATGCAACCGGCGTGCTCATCTCAGTCCTTCCAATGGGGAAACCTCAAGGTGATCGCTGATCCATCCGCTGGGGGAGAGCCCCGGAAGGGGCTCGCGGCCGGGCGGGGGAAGGCTTACCGGAGAGCCCGGGGATGATCGTCGCTGTTCGGCGAAGGCGTTCGGCGGAACCCTTCGGACGACGCGGCGTGCCGCCGGGGAGTCCTCACGCCCGCGGGGCGGCGAAGTGATCCTCGCGGCCCACCGGGCCGAGGGCGCGGTGATGCTCTTCATGCCCCGTATACCCGTTCGCACGCCTTCCACCGAATCCTTCCCGAACGGGAACCGGTCGAGCCGCCGGACGCCGTCCAGCCCGCGCGGCGACCTCGCGGGCGAACGCGAGGCCCCGGTCAGATGAACGGGCCGATGACCACGGTGGGTGTGTCGATGAAATATTTCAACAACCCAAACGGATATTCGGAGCGTCCGAATCGGGCCCACCGCAGGTTCCACCCTGCCCGATGGGGCTTCCGTAGGGTGATCTTTAAGTGTGGCCACACCAGTTTTGACCTGGTTTTTTACATATATCCGGACGCTGATTGCCAACCCCGGGCCGCCCGTCCCCCCGGGCGGCGGGACCCTCGGGCGGGCTCCGTGAGGTGTCTCCCGCACGTTCCGTGTCCGGCCGGGGTCCGGCCCGACCCGCCACGACGGGCTTTACCGATGTACGGTGTCGTTTGCTGTGGGATAGATGGGAATTTGTGTCCGTTTAGCCGACTTGCTCGCGTGGCGCGGTCTGTGTTCGTAGGATCTATGCCGAACCTTGACCACAACCTGTAAGCCTCGGCGGCCGGTGTGAGGCCGGCCGATCAAGCTGGAACGAGGAGAAACTGTGCTGAAGTCCAAGACGCGGCTGCGCGTCGCGGTCAAGACGGCCGTGATCGCTACGGCGGGCGCAGGCATCTTCGGTGCGTTTCCCGCGCTCGCCTCCATCTACGCCGCTCCCACACCGGTGGCCTACACCTGCACGCTCGCCGGTGCGCCGTCACCGTCGGCGACGTACACCTTCACCATGGACCTCACCGGTCCGGCGGCGGGAGTGGTGAACTCCCCCCTGGTGGCGACCTGGAAGATCAGCCCGCCGGCCGCCCTTCCCTCCCTCACCCCGTCCGCGCCGGCCCCGGCGGGCGCGAGCCTCGTCGCCGACGCGGAGATGCAGATCAGCGCCAGCCCCGCGGGAGTCCTGGCGCTCCCCACGGAGCTCCGCCCGATCCTGGTCACCGCCGCGCCCCCGGTCGCCGGGCAGCCGGTCACCGCGCCTCCGCTGGTCGTCACGGTGACCCCCCTCGCGACCGGGGTCGTCGCCTTCCAGCCCGACGCGTTCACCCTGCTCCTGGCGGCCGGCGCGGCGGGTGCCGGGAGCGAGGCCGAGCTGCTCGACT
The DNA here is from genome assembly GCF_052983175.1 of Streptosporangium sp. G12. Classification (NCBI taxonomy): domain Bacteria; kingdom Bacillati; phylum Actinomycetota; class Actinomycetes; order Streptosporangiales; family Streptosporangiaceae; genus Streptosporangium; species Streptosporangium sp. G12. Next base: position 118,151 of record NZ_JBRIQO010000010.1, read on the forward strand.
GCGCCCCTCCCCAGGCCGCCCAGGCCTCGCCCGCCGCGCTGCGGGTGACCGTGGGGACGGGCAGCCCCAGCGCGAGCGCCAGTGCGAGCGCCAGTGCCAGTGCCAGTGCCAGTGCGAGCGCCAGTGCCAGTGCCAGTGCCAGCGCGACCCCCAGGCCGACCCTCACCGTCACCCAGACCAAGACCTCCGACCCGGTACCCGACCCCGACTCCGACGAGCAGATCGACGAGACCCCCAAGGGCGCCGCCTCCACGGGCGGCGGCGGTGACGCCGGGCCCGACGCTCGGATGATCATGTTCAGCGGTGTGCTGACGGTGGCCCTCGCCGGAATCGGCGGGCTCGTGCTGCGGCGTCGCACCGCCGGTCGCGGCTGATCGGGGTGGCCGGATGACCACCCCCCCGCCGCCGGGCGGCTGGCCGCCCCCGGGGCCGCCGCCGCACTACCGGCCGGTCCCGGTCCAGCCGCCGTACCCGCCGCCGGGCCCCCACCAGGGGTACGGTCCGCCGTACGAGGAGCCCCCCGGCAGCCGGATGATGCGGTCGGTGCTCATCCTCGCCGGGATCGCCGGGGTGGTCACGGTGCTGGTGGGCCTGCTCTACATGCTGGCCTCGCCCGAGGAGTACGGTCTGGCCGACCAGCGCACCACGCTGCCGCCCCGCGACCTGGCGGCGGCACCGGCGAACCCCTACTTCCAGGCGCCCCCGACCGCGCCGCCGCCCCTGCCCAGCCTGCCCGCGGCCCCGGCCATGCAGCCCTCGTCCCCGGTGCGCCTGGTCATCCCGCGGCTCGGGGTCAACGCGCCGGTCAGGTCCGTCGGGCTCGACAGGAAGGGCGCCATCGAGGTGCCGCCGGTCGGCCACCCGAACCTGGTCGGCTGGTACCGCTCGGGACCCACTCCCGGCGAGGCGGGTCCCGCGATCATGCTCGGGCACAAGGACACGCGCTCGGGAAGCGCGGTGTTCAGCCGTCTCGACGAGATCCGCAACGGCGACGTCATCGAGGTGCACCGCAAGGACGGGATCATCGCCGTCTACACCGTGGGCGGCCTGGAGCAGGCGGAGAAGTCGGTGTTCCCGACCCAGCGGGTGTACGGCCGGTCGCCGACCCCCCAGCTGCACCTGATCACCTGCGGCGGCACCTACAACCGCGCGACCGGCCACTACACCGACAACGTCATCGCCTACGCGACCATGACGAGCACGAAGAAGGCCTGAACGGACCGCTCGGGCCGGGCCGGGTCTCGGATTCCTCCGGTGCTCCGGAAAGACGCGATCATCCTCGCCGCCGTGCGCGCCGCTCCCGTCCAGGGCGCGGGCGAAAGTTCTGTTGTAACCTCCTAATAACCGAACATTGCTCGGTTTCGCAGGCAGCTCGGTTCCGCAAGCAGGAGGCACTGTGGCAGAGGCGTACATCGTCGGGGCGGTCCGCACCCCCGTCGGCAAGAAGAAGGGCGGTCTGTCCGCCGTCCACCCCACCGATCTGGCCGCGCACACCCTCGGCGCGCTCGTCGAGCGTACGGGCGTCGACCCGTCCGCGGTCGAAGACGTGATCATGGGCTGTGTCATGCAGTTCGGCCCGCAGAGCATGGACATCGCGCGCAACGCGTGGCTGTCGGCGGGCCTTCCGGAGAGCGTCGCCGGTGTGACCATCGACCGCCAGTGCGGCTCCTCCCAGCAGTCGATCCACTTCGCGGCCCAGGGGGTGCTCTCCGGCACCCAGGACCTCGTCGTCGCCGCCGGGGTGGAATCCATGAGCATCGTCCCCATGGGGTCGAGCATCACCGCCGCCCTGGAGAAGGGCATGCCCTTCCCGTTCGGGGAGAAGTGGGTGGAGCGGTACGGCAAGCAGGAGATCTCCCAGTTCCGCGGCGCGGAGCTCATGTGCGAGAAGTGGGGTCTCAAGCGCGAGGAGCTGGAGCGGTTCGCGTACGAGAGCCACCAGCGGGCCTCGAAGGCCGTCGCGAACGGCTATTTCAAGGACCAGATCGCCCCGATCAACGGTGTCGAGGACGACGAGGGCCCGCGCCCGGACACCACGCTGGAGAAGATGGCGTCGCTGAAGACGCTGAAGCCCGACGGCATGATCACGGCCGCCACCTCCTCGCAGATCTCCGACGGCTCGGGAGCGATCCTGATCGCCTCCGAGCAGGCCGTCCGCGACCACAACCTGACCCCCCGGGCGCGCATCGTCACCCTGGCGCTCACCGGCGACGACCCGGTCTACATGCTGACCGCGCCGATCCCGGCGACGCAGAAGGCGCTGAAGAGGGCGGGCCTGTCGATCGACGACATCGACGTCACCGAGATCAACGAGGCGTTCGCCCCCGTCCCGCTGGCGTGGATCAACGACCTGGGCGCCGACCCGGCGAAGGTCAACCCGAACGGCGGCGCGATCGCCCTGGGTCACCCGCTGGGCGGCACCGGCGCGATCCTGATGACCAAGCTCCTGCACGAGCTGGAGCGGACCGGCGGCCGGTACGGGCTGCAGACGATGTGCGAGGGCGGCGGCCAGGCCAACGTCACGATCATCGAGCGTCTGTGACGCCGGCGCCCTGAGGCACTCGGGGCACCCGAGCGTTCACGGGGCGCCCGCGAGGTGGGCTCGTGAGGCGCCCGTGAGGTGGGGAAGGCCCCGGTCCTGGAATCCAGGACCGGGGCCTTCCGTGTTTTCGCGACGGGGCCGGCAGGTCAGCTTCGCGAAGGGGCCCGAAGGTCAGCGGCCGCCCTTGCCGGGGATCCGGCGCGGCTGGTGGGTCGGTCTCATCGGCGCCGGGGGCATCGGCAGGTGCCGGGGCGCCGGGGGCACGACGTGCTCGGGAAGCGGGGTGCGGGGCTTGGGGGTCTTGGCGGTCCTGGACTTCCCGCCGCGCTTCTGCGCGAGTTCGTGGGCAGCGTGAATTCGCATATGGACTCCTTGAAGAATGTGACGACGCGGTGAGATCCCGGGTCGGACGACTCAGCTGCCGCGTCGGACGAACGGGGCCAGAGGGCTGAGTGCGGGCGGATCGGCGAGGACCGATCGACGCCGGCTCCTAGGAGTTGGTCCACATGCGGTCGAACATACGGCGGCCCACCGAGGCGTGCAACCGATTTGTTCGCCGCCGGTTCCGGACCGCGCTCACCCGGCGAGACCGGCCGGCCCCGCCGGAACGGGGCGCTCGGGAAGCTCGACGTGAACGCGGGTGCCCTCTCCGGGGGCCGAGGTGATCCAGCAGCCGCCGCCGTGCGCGTCGGTGATCGCCTTGACGATCGACAGTCCCAGCCCGGCACCGTCGGGCATCCGCTCCCCGCCCCGGTGAAAGCGGTCGAAGGCCCTGTCCACCTGCTCGGCGGACATCCCGGGGCCGTCGTCGGAGACCTCGATCAGCGCACCGCCGGGCGGCCGCCGCGCGACCCGCACGGTGGCCGTCGTCCCCGCGGGGGTGTGCGCTCGCACGTTCGCCAGGAGGTTGACGAGGATCTGCCGGATCCTCGCCTCGTCGGCGGTGACGGTCAGCGACTCCGGGGCGTCCACGACGATCGGCGACTCCGGCTCGATGGCCGTGCAGTCCGCGCTCACGTCGCGCGCCACCGAGGCCAGATCGGTCTCGGTGAGCTGGAGCCCGGCGTTCCTGTCCAGGCGGGCGAGGTCGAGCATCTGGCTGACGAGATCACCCATCCGGGTGGCCTCGTCCTCGATCCTGCCCATGATCCTGGGCATGTCCTCGGCGCGCAGCGCCCCGGTCCGGTAGAGCTCGGCGTACCCCCGGATGGTGGACAGCGGGGTCCGCAGCTCGTGCGAGGCGTCGGCGGCGAAGCGGCGGACGCGCTCCTCCGACGCCCAGCGATCCCTGAAGGCCCCCGCGATCCGGTCGAGCAGCAGGTTCACGGCCGTGCCGATCCGCCCGACCTCCGAGGGGTCCTCGGGCATCCGGACCGACAGGTCGCCCTCCCCGGCCATCCGGTACGCCGCCCCGGCGATCCTGGCCAGCGGTGAGAGCCCCCTGGTGATCAGGGCGCGGCCGGCGAGCGCCAGCACCAGGATCAGCGCGCCGCCGGTGAGCAGCTCGGCGATGACGAGCCGCCGGATCGGGGCCTCGACGGACTCCAGCGGGACGGCGACGACCACCAGCCGGTTGCCCTGCCTGGCCTCGGCCACCCGCGCGATCATGCGCTGGTCGCCCGTCGTGTCGAGGACGAACGCCTCCCCGCTCTCGGCCTGAACCTTCAGGCGGGCGGCACCGAGGCTCTCCACCAGCCGCGGTACGGTCGCGGCGGCGGGCGCGTCCCCGTTGACGAGCCTGGCCCGGCCCGAGTTGAGGTTCATCGCGGCCACGGCGTAGGTGGACCCGGTCAGGGTCTGCGCGAGCTGGCCGCCGGGGGCGGCGACGATCCGCTTGGCGGCGGTCGCGGTGGCCGCCCGCAGCTGCCCGTCGAGTCTTTCCATCAGGTGCCCGCGCAGGACGAGGACGCTCACGATGGACAGCATCACCAGCAGGGCCGTGCTCACCGCGAGCAGGCCCGCGAGCAGCCGCGCCCTGAGCGACATCAGGTGCCCCGGGGCGGGCGCAGCGCGTAACCCACTCCACGCTGGGTGTGGATCAGCGGCGGGCCGAGCGGGTCGAGCTTGCGGCGCAGGTAGGAGATGTACGTCTCGACGACCTGCGACGAACCCCCGTAGCCCCAGACGTGTTCCAGCAACTGACGCTTCGTCAGGACCAGTCCGGGATGTTCCATCAGGAAGGCGAGCAGCCGGAACTCGGTGGGGGAGAGGTCCAGCGCGACTCCGGCCCGCCGTGCCTCCCAGCGTGACTCGTCGAGTTCCAGGTCCGCCACTCTGAGCGTCCCGCCAAGGTCGTCGGAGACGGCCGTCCTGCGGAGCACCGCCCGCACGCGGGCGACGAGGGCCTCCACGGAGAAGGGCTTGGTGACGTAGTCGTCGCCGCCCAGGGTGAGGCCGCGCACGGTGTCGGTGGGGGTGTCCCTGGCCGTCAGGAAGATCACCGGGGTGTGCAGGCCCGCGGCCCTGATCCTCCGGCACACCTCGAAACCGTCGACGTCGGGAAGCATCACGTCGAGCACGATCAGCGCGGGGGAGCCGCCCTCCACCGCGTCGAGGGCCTGCCCGCCGGTCGCCACGCCCGTCACCCCGAAGCCGTGGAAGCGCAGGGCGACCTCGACGATGTCACGGATGTTGGGGTCGTCCTCGACGACGAGGATGGTGCGCTCGTTCATGGAGGCCCCATTCTTGCCTACCGATCCGTACTTCGTCCTATTTCGTAGCTGTTAGTCCTCAATTGGAGGCCGCCGCGAAGCGGTGGAATTCCGGCGCATCTCGGTGATCCCACCGCTTCACGGTCAGCTTCCGCCGGGCCTCCGGAGTCCCCGGTCAGCTCCCCGGAGTGGTGACCGGCGGGTCCAGGAGGGCGCGGTCACGCGGTACGAACACCGCGGCGGCCGTCGGGTCGGTCGAGGTGGGGACGCCGATCACGAAGACCCCGTCCCCGACGACCAGCTTGGTCAGGTCGGCGCGGACGCCGAGCCTGCGGAACCTCGTGGACGTGTCGAGGTTCCAGTTCCAGACGAGTCCGTCCTTGCTCTTGACGGTCAGCTTGTTCTCACCCTTGGCGGTGATCACACCTCGCTGCCAGGTGTAGTCGATGAACGTCGACTTCTTGTCCCTGACGGTGGCCCGTCCGTGGATGCCGACCACCCACAGGTTGTAGTGGGAGCGCAGCCGCGGCCCGCGAAGCGTGGAGTCGGCCTTGAGCAGCTGGTCGGCGATGGCGGTCACGCCGGTGGGCACGGGGGGAGTCGTGCCGGTCGCCCAGGCGGTGGAGCCCGTCAGCATGATCGACGCCGTAATGGCCGCGGCGCCGAGTGCCAGTTTCCTCTTCATGGTGGTCCTTCCGGGAACGTCTCCCGATGGGAAGACGTCGATCAGGCAATCGTCCCGAGCTGTGATCTTCGAAGGAGGATCCTGGGAATTCCCTGAGAGCCGTGGAGCCGTGAAAAGGCCGCGCGCGGTGCCGCTCCTGAAAAGGAGCGGCACCGCGCGCGGGTCACCGTGGTCACTGTGGGGGCACTGTGGGGGCGCTGTGGGCGCTGTGGGCGCTGTGGGCTACGTGGGCGCTCGCCCGGGACTACTTGGGAACGCGGGCGACGCAGAAGACGGTCTGCCCGAACGGCGGGCGGACGAAGCGCTCGATGAGGCGGGTCAGGGGCACCACCGTGCGGTCGTAGATCTTGACCAGGCGGGGGTCGGGGTAGCCGACGCCTCCGCGGCGGACGGCGGCCCACCAGGCGATGCCGCCCAGGAAGTTGATCGGCTTGAGCACGTCGATGTCCAGGCCCGCCTTGGAGACCGTGCTGCGCAGGGTGGCGGGGGTGTAGCGGGTGACGTGGCCGACCTTGCGGTCGAAGTCCCCGTACAGCTGCATGTAGCCGGGCACCCAGATGACGATCCGGCCGCCGGGGAGGGTGACCTTGGCGAGGGAGCGCAGGGCCTCGACGTCGTCCTCGATGTGCTCCAGGACGTTCATCATCACGACGGTGTCGACCTTCTCACCGATCGGGATCTCGGTCGGCAGGCCGAACTGGAGCACGTCGATGTCGTCGCGGCCCTCGAAGCGCTTCTGCAGCTGCTCCACGCAGTAGGGGTCGAAGTCGCTGACCACCAGCCGGTCGAGGCGAGGCAGGAACGCCTCGGCGAAGTGGCCGAGCCCGGAGCCGATCTCCAGCATGGACCGGCCCACGTGCGGGGCGACCATGTCGAGCTCGTACTGCCGGTAGTTCTTGGCCTCGTCCCCACCCAGGTGGTTCTCCAGGGCCTCGTCACCGGCCGCGGGTTGCACTACGCGGTCATACCCAGACATGCGGTTCCGTCCAGCTCGCTTACGGAAAGGCCGCGGCGAGGCCACGACCAGGGACAGCCAGAGTCTAGTGGCGCTTCCCTCGCGGCGGCCCCTTAAACGCTTCACGGCCGGTGCCGTCCCTCCATGACGAGCCCTTTCGCGGCGAGCACCGGCCGGGCCCGCCGGGCGGCACGCCCCGTGCTCCACCCCGATTACCGGCTCCGCCGAATCAGCCATAAAGCACCAGCATTTCCACGGTTCACGCCGTACGGAGGAAGTTCGGCCTCGACCCGGCGGGGAGATTTGCACCGGGGGACAAGGAAACCCCTCTGGGAAATGGCGGGCCGACCGGTTCGTGATTTGAAAACGGTGCGATTCCCGGTGAGTGGAAAAAGGAGCGCGAATCGATGGAACAGATCCAATGGTGGCGCGGGAACCTGCCCGCGGAGACGAATGGCTTCATCGGCAGGGAAAGCGAGGTGCGGCGGCTGCTGGAGCTCCTGGCCGGTACGCCGCTGACCACGGTCACCGGTGTCGGGGGCATCGGCAAGTCGCGGATCGCGGTCAGGGCCGCGCGGGAGCGGCAGGAGCACCACCCCGACGGCACCTGGCTGGTGGAGCTCTCCGGCGAGCGCAACGGCGATCTGCTCGCCCATACGGTCGCGGCCGTCCTCGGCCTCCCGGAGCGGTCCGCGCGGTCGCAGACCGGGACGCTCGTCGAGTTCCTCGCGGGCAGGAGACTCCTGCTGATCCTCGACGCCTGCGAGCACCTCCTGCCGGCCTGCCGCGACCTCGTCACGGAGATCCTGGCGGCGGCACCCGGCGTACGGATCATCGCGACCTCCCGCCGGCCGCTCGGACTGCCGCAGGAGGCGCTGCTCCCCGTCGAGCCCTTCGCGGCACCCGGCCCGGGGGCGGCCGCCCGATGGACGGAAGGCACGGCGCCGGAGGACCCGAGGGCGGAGAGGACGCCGGAGAGGTCGGAGCCGGAGAAGGAACCCCCGGAGGAGCCGGAGGAGCCGGAGGAGAACGACGCGCTTCGCCTCTTCCTCGACCGGGCCGGGATCGTGGCGCCCGGCCTGGAGACGACCCGGGCCGGTACGGTGGCCGCGGCCAGGATCTGCCGGAGGCTGGACGGCGTACCGCTCGCCGTCGAGCTGGCCGCCGGATGGCTGGGATCCCTGCCGGTGGAGCGGCTCGCCGATCACCTGGACGACCACTTCGAGGTCCTCCACGGCCGGGCGCGGATCCCCCGCCACCGGATCGCGCGCGCCGCGATCGGCTGGAGCCACGAGCTGTGCGCCCCGCGGGAACGCCTGCTCTGGGCCAGGCTCTCGGTCTTCGCGGGAGGCTTCGACACGGCCGCCGCCGAGTGGGTGTGCGGCGACGAGCACCTGGACGACGTACCGGACCTGCTGGCGAGCCTGGCGGAGAGGTTCCTCCTCGTCCGCGTGCCCGGCGGCTACCGGCTGCCCGCCACGGTCAGGGAGTACGGCAGGGAGCGGCTCGCCCTGCTCGGCGAGGAGGACCGGCTGGTGCAGCGGCACCGCTACCACCACCTCGACCTGGCGCGCAGGGCCGAGGCCGACTGGTACGGCCCCGGGCAGGAGGAGTGGGCCGCCAGGCTCGCCTTCTCCATGACCGACCTCCGCCTCGCCCTCGACCCCGCCTCCCCGACGTCCGTCGAGCTCGCCGGGACGCTCTGGATCCTCTGGTTCTGCCTGGGCCGGCTGAACGAGGGCCGCTACCACATGACGCGGGCGATCGAGGCGGCTCCCGTCACCGATCCCGGGCTGCCCCGGCTCCTGTGGGCCGACGGCTGCGTGGCCATCGCCAGGGGAGAGCTGGAACTGGGCCGCCGCCGGGCGGAGGCGGCGCTGTCGGCGGCCCTCGACTGGGGCGACTACGCGGCGGCCGGGCACGCCCAGCTCCGGCTGGCCAGCGGCTCCCTGTGCTCCGGAGCCCTGGAGGACGTCGAACCCCGCGTCGAGCTCGTCCGCGAGTACTTCCGCCGGGCCGAGGCCGCCACCGTCAGCGAACCCCTCGCCCTGGTGACCGCGGCGATGGCGGTCACCTGGCGCGGCGAGTTCGACAGGGCGGTCTCGGTGCTCAAGGAGGTGCAGCGACTCTGTGACGCGCGCGGCGAGCGCTGGGCCCGCGCCTGCGGCGACTACGTCCTGTCCATCGCCCAGCTGGGCCTCGGCAGGGTGGCCGAGGCGGCGGAGGCCGCCCGCCAGTCGCTCGACGTCAAGTGGCGCCTGCGCGACGCCACCGGGGTGGCGCTCGCGGTCGACCAGCTCGCGGTGATCGCCGCGGTCGAGGGCGACGGCCGGCGCACGGCCAGGCTCCAGGGGGCGGGGGTACGGCTGTGGGCCACCTTCGGGCTCACGGGCTTCGGCTCGGAGGGCATGTCCGAGCCGAGGACCGTCGCCGAGCGGACGGCCAGGCAGCTGCTCGGCGACGAGACCTATGACGCGGTCTTCGCCGAGGGCTACGAGGCCGACCCGGACGCGGCGGTCGCCTATGCCCTCCACTGACCGCCGAAGCCGCCCCGCCCCCGGCGGGCGATTCCGCGCGCCCGCGGACAGGGACTTCCGCAAACGGCTCGTATGCGGTGGAATCTCTCACGACATCCGCGAAGGAGCCCCCGACGGACGACGACGAGGCGATCACCCGATCGCTGGCCGGTGATCTGGACGCCTACGAGGTGCTGGTCACCCGCTACAGCGCGATCGCGCACCGCACCGCGGCCATGCTCGGGGCCGCCGACGAAGCCGAGGACGTGGTCCAGGAGGCGTTCGTCAAGGCACACCGCCATCTGGCCTCCTTTCGCAGGGACGCGCACTTCCGCCCCTGGCTGCTGCGGATCGTGGCCAACGAGACGCACAACCTGACCCGCTCCCGCGGACGCCGCGACAGGCTGGCCGCGCGGCTCACGGACGCCGTTCCCGAGCCGGGCGAGGGGCCCGAGGAGGCGGCGGTGGCGACCGACCGGAGGGCGCGGCTCCTCGACGCGGTGCGTACGCTGCCCGAACGGGAACGCGAGACCGTGGTCTGCCGGTACTTCCTACAGCTGTCGGAGGCCGAGACCGCCCAGGTGCTCGACCTTCCCGTCGGTACCGTCAAGTCGCGGACCTCCCGCGGCCTGGCCCGTCTGCGCGAGGAGGTGGCCCGTGACCTCACCTGACGACCTCGAAGCCCGGCTCCTCGCTCTCGGCCGGTCCCTCGACGTCCCGTCCCCGCCCCCCGCCGACGTCGCGCGGGCCGTACGGGCCCGCCTCCAATCACCCCTCGCCTCCGAGACGCCGGCCCCTGAGACACCGGTTACCGAGACTCCGGCCCCTGACGCACCCGTCCCAGAGACACCGGCGACGGCCCCTGGAACCGCCGCTCCCGGGACGCGTGTCCCCGAGGCGCCCGCGGCCCCCGGCGCTCCCGGCGCCCTCCGGCGCGGGTGGGAGGCGCTGCGGGACGGCGGCCGGGCGCGCCGGCGGGCGGCGGTCGCCGCCGCCGCGATCCTCGTCGCCCTGCTGCTGGGGGCGACGCCCGCGGGAAGGGCGGCGGTCGCGGAGATCCTGCGCTTCGCGGGGGTCGAGTTCAGGACCGGCGGCCCGGGGCCGCTGCCCTCGGGGGTGCCCCAGCCGCTGCCCGGCGAGCGGCGGGTCACCCTGGAGCGGGCCCGGGAACAGGTGGCGTTCCCGATCTCCCTCCCGGCCGCGCTCGGCGCTCCCACAGAGGTCAGGGTGAGCGACGGCGGCAGGGTGGTGTCGCTGTTCTGGCCCGGTCTGAGACTGGACGAGTACGACGGCACCCTCCATCTCGTCTTCCGCAAGGAGCTCGGCCCGCCCTGGCCGCAGGAGACCGGCGTGGGCGCCTCGCAGGCGCAGTGGATCCCGGTCCACCACGGCCTCACCTACCTGCCCAGGAGCGGTGGTCAGGCCGCGGTCCGTCCTCGCCCGGCCGGGCCCACCCTCATCTGGCAGCGGGGACGGGTCGGCCTGCGCCTGGAGGGCGTCGGGGAGCTCGGCCGCGCCCTGGAGATCGCCCGTTCGGTCCGCTGACGCCGGCCCGGCGCGTTGGCGGCCGACCGGCCGACCGGCTGGAGATCGCCCGCTCGGATCCGCCGGCCGGACGCGTCGGCGGCCGGGGGCCGTGTGGCGCGTCGGAGCCGGGGACCGCCCGCTCAGCCCTCCGGCGCCAGCCAGTCGTCGATCTCCTGGAGAAGCTTCTCGCGCACGTCGTCCGGAGCCGCCGACGCCCGTACCGACTGGCGGGCCAGCTCGGCCAGCTCCAGGTCGGAGAAGCCGTACACCTGCCTGGCGAGCTCGTACTGGGGCAGCAGCCTGGCGCCGAACAGCAGCGGGTCGTCGGCGCCCAGCGCGATCGGCACCCCCGCCTCGAACAGGCGCCGCAGCGGCACGTCCTCGGCGCGCTCGGCCACCCCGAGACCGACGTTGGACGTCGGGCAGACCTCGCAGGTGATCCCCCGGGCCGCGAGGCGCTCCATGAGCCTGGGCGACTCGGCCGCCCGCACCCCGTGCCCGACACGGTCGGCGTCCAGCACGTCGACGCACTCGGCCACGCTGGCCGCGCCCAGCAGTTCCCCGCCGTGCGGCACCGCCAGCAGGCCGGCGCGCTTGGCCAGCCGGAAGGCCCCGTCGAAGTCGCGGGCCCGTCCGCGCCGCTCGTCGTTGGAGAGCCCGAACCCGACCACGCCCTGGTCCATGTAGTGCGTGGCGAGGCGGGCGAGCGTCTTGGCGTCGAGGGGGTGGCGGGTGCGGTTGGCGGCCACCACGACGGCGATCCCTATCCCCGCGTGGTCCGCGGCCCTGCGCGTCGCGTCGAGCATCAGCTCCATGGCCGAGGTGAGCCCGCCGAATCTCGACGCGTACCCGGAGGGGTCGATCTGGATCTCCAGCCAGCGCGATCCCTCGGCGGCCTCGTCCTCGGCGGCCTCGCGCAGCAGCCGGTAGACGTCGCTCTCCCGCTGCAGGACCGAGCGCGCGATGTCGTACAGCCGCTGGAAGCGGAACCAGCCCCGCTCGTCGGTCGCGCGCAGCCGGGGCGGCCAGTCCTCCTCGAGCGCGTCGGGAAGGTGTAACCCGTGCTCGCGGGCGAGCTCGACGAGGGTCGAGTGCCTCATGGAGCCGGTGAAGTGCAGGTGCAGGTGCGCCTTGGGCAGTTCGCTGAGGGGACGTGGCATTTCAATATGGTGCCGTACCCCGGGCGGCCCCGATCGAGGGCCCCGCGGTTTTTGGCCTCGACCTGACGATCCGTTCGCGTGCCGGGGAGGGCTGGAGGGGCCTTGCCGGCGGCGGAAGGAGACGGGGCGGCCTTGACGGGTTTCCTGCCGTACGGGGTACGGCGTCGCTGCGATCCCGGTCCGTGCGCGTCACCGCACGGCGCCGGGGACCTGGCCGGGAACGCGCAGGCCCCCGCCCATCCTCCCCGGTGTTTCGCGCTGCTTTCCCAATTGCCTATTTATAGGTTTTAAGGTGTTATTTCGGGCGGGGGTTACCGGGTTCAGGGCACACCCATCCATATCCGATCCCCTGTTATATCGAGGAAATTTAGGAAACGGGCTTTCAGCGGACCACGTCTCCGTGCGACCGTGGAGGCACACGTTGTCAGGACGCTGGGGCTGCCATGGAAGCGGACGTCTTCGTCGGCAGGGAAACGGAACTCGCCGACGTATCCGCGCTGCTCGAAAGGGTCCGGCACGTCACGCTGACCGGCCCCGCGGGGGTCGGGAAGACCTGTCTCGCCCTGCGGCTGGCCCGCACCCTCGAACCCGCGTTCCCCGGCGGCGTCCACGTCGTGGAGCTGTCGGAGGCCCCCGCCGACCTCGACTCCCTGGCCGAGACGCTCGCCGGCGCGATCGGCACCCACCGCGAGCCCGGCGTCCCCGCGCTGCGGGCCCTGGTCGACGAGTTCCTCGCGCGCCGGACCCTGCTCGTCCTCGACACCTGCGACCGCGTCGTCGGCACCGCGGGCATCCTGGTCGGCCTGCTGCTCCGCTCGGTCGAGGGACTGCGCGTCCTGACCACCAGCAGGCAGCGGCTGGGCCTGCCCGGCGAGCACCTCTACCCGGTCGGCGGCCTGCCCGACGCCGACGCCGTCCATCTGATCACCGCCCTCGCCGGTGACCGGCTCGGCGGCACCGATCCGGCCGAGCTCTGCCGGCGCCTCGACAACCTGCCGCTGGCGATCCGGCTCGCCGTGGCCGACGGCATCCCCGGCGGCCCCGGCACCCTCGACGGGCTCGCCGCCACTCTCGACGGCCGCCCGATCTCCACCGCCGGGCTCGCCGCCTTCGACGGCCACGTGACCTCCCCCGACGAGATCGCCGCGGCCCTCGAAGGCCGTACGACGCCCGCGGCCGAGCGCGAGATCCACGCCGAGAGGGCCGGCGCCACCCCGCGCGGGCGGGCCGCCGCTCCCCGGCGGCACAGCTCCATGCGCGTCGCCCTCGGCTGGAGCCACGAGCTCTGCACCCCGCAGGAGCGCCTCCTGTGGGCGCGGGCCTCGGTCTTCGCCGGCACCTTCGACATCGAGGCCGCCGAGGAGGTCTGCGCCGGCGGCGCCCTCGCCGTCAAGGACGTCCTCGACGGGCTGCTCGGCCTGCTCGACAAGTCCGTCCTCGTCCGCGAGGAGGGCGAGGGCGGGGTCCGCTACCGCCTGCTCAACACCGTCCGCGAGTTCGGCGTGGTCTGGCTGGAGCGGCTCGGCGAGACCGACGAGACCCAGCGCCGCCACCGCGACCACTTCCTCGCGCTGTCCGCCCGCGCCGAGATGAGCTGGCAGGGCCGCCAGCTGGAGTGGTACCGCAGGCTGGTCCTCGAATGCGGCAACATGCGCGGCGCCATCGAATACTGCTACTCCCGGCCGCCGGAGTACCGCAAGGGCCTCGACCTGGTCGGCAACCTGTGGTTCCTGTGGGCGTGCTGCGGCATGCAGGCACCCGGCGACGACCTCCTCCAGCGCGGCCTCGATCTCGACCACACCCCCAGCCCCGAGCGGGTCAAGGCCCTCTGGGTGCACGCCTGGGTCTCGATCCAGCGCGGCGACCTCGAACGCGCCGAGCGCATCCTCACCGAATGCGCCGCCGAGGACGCCGACGGCTACGCCACGGCCTACGTCAGCCAGTTCCAGGCCCACCTGGCCGTCGTCAGGGGCGACGTGGTCGAGGCCCTGCGGCTCATCAAGCACGCCCGGGTGCGCCACCGCTCCACCGGCAACGTCTTCCCCGGCTTCCTGCCCACCTACACCGTGGTCGCCACCGCCATGATGCTCGCCGAACACCACGACCAGGCCGTCGCCGTCCTGCGCGAGGGACGCGAGCTCTGCGAGTCCTGCGGCGACTACTGGACGCTCATCCGCCTCGACCTCCTCCTGGCCCAGGCCGAGCACGCCCTCGGCAACACCGCCTCGGCCGTCGAGTTCGCCTGCGCCTCCCTGCGCGGGGCCCGCCTGTTCGGCGACAGCATCTCCCTCATGGAGGCGCTGGAGGTGTTCGTCGTGATCGCCGAGGCGTGCGCCGACGACACCTTCGCCGCCGCCATGTTCGGGGCGTCAGACGCCGCGTGGAAGAGCGCCGGTGTCCCGCCCAGCCGCTCGCCCATGATCGCGAGCCGGATCCGCGCGGCCGAGCTGAGGCTGCGCGGGCGCCTGGGCAGGGCGGAGTTCGACCGGCTGGAGGCGTGGGGAGGTTCGATCAGCCTGCGCGAAGCCGTGGAACACGCACTCCAGGGAGAACTTTCTTGACGCGTTGCGGCAACCTGCCGGCCGAGATGAACAGCTTCGTCGGCCGCGCCACCGAACTCGACGAGATCGCGAAACTCCTCACCCGGACGCGCCTGCTCACCCTGCGCGGCCCCGGGGGCGTCGGCAAGACGAGGCTGGCCCTGCGGGCCGCGCGGAACGTCCGAGACGACTACCCCGACGGCGTCTGGGTGGCCGAGCTCTCCGCGGAGAGCGACGGCGGCCTGCTCATCCACGGCGTCGCCGGAGTGTTCGGCCTGCACACCCAGGCCGAACGCCCCGCCCTGGAGTCCCTCATCGAGTATCTCGCCGACCGGCGTCTCCTCATCGTCCTCGACACCTGCGAACACCTGATCGAGTCCTGTGCGGCCATGGTCGTCGCCGTCCTGACCGGCGCGCCCGACGTCCAGATCATCGTGACCAGCCGCCAGGAGCTCGGCCTGCCGCTGGAGGTCGTCATGGTCGTCGAGCCCTTCCCCGTCCCCCCGCCCGAGGCCGCCGACCTCGCCGACCACGACGCGCCGAGCCTCTTCCTCGACCGCGCCAGGGCCGTGGCCCCCGGGCTGCGCACGGACGAGCGGGCCATGATGGCCGTCGCCAGGCTCTGCCGCCGGCTCGACGGCATGCCGCTCGCCATCGAGCTGGCCGCCAGCCACATGCGCGGCCTGTCGGCGACCCAGCTCGCCGACCAGCTCGACATCCATTTCAAGCTGCTGGCCGACGGTGAGGGGCTCCCCGTCCGCCACCACACCCTCCGCACCGCCGCAGGCTGGAGCCACGAGCTGTGCACGCCCGCCGAACGCCTGCTCTGGGCCCGCCTGTCGGTCTTCCCCGCCGCCTTCGGCACGGAGGCGGCGCGCGGCGTGTGCGAGGACGAGCGCCTGCCCGACGTCCCCGGAGTCCTCGCCACGCTCGCGGCCAAATCCGTCGTCGCCCGCGTGGGGGACCGGTACCGCCTGCTCGACACCATCAGGGACTACGGGCGGGGCTGGCTCGCCGAGCTGGGCGAGAGCGGCCTGATGGCCCGCAGGTACCGCGACCACTACCTGTCCACCGCCCGGCGCATGGGCACCGAATGGTACGGCCCGCACCAGCTCGAATGGGCCTGCTGGGCGCGCGGGGAACTGCCCAACATCCGCGCGGCCCTCGACCGCTGCCTCGCCACGGGCGACCACCACGGCGCCCTGGAGCTGGCCGGGGCCCTGTGGGTGCTCTGGTGCCATCTGGGGCTCGTCCGCGAGGGCCGCCACTATCTCGACCGCGCCCTGGCAGCCGCCCCCGTCACCGACCGGGCCAGGTCCAGGCCGCTCTGGGTCGCCGCCCATCTCGCGCTCATCCGGGGAGACATGTCCCTGGCACGCGACAGGGCCGAGGAGGGCCTCGAGAGCGCCCGGCGGCACGGTGACGCCGACGCCGAGGCACACGCCCTCCTCGCCCTCGCCGAGGCCCGCCTGTTCACCGGTGACCTGGACCTGGAGAGCGCGCGGGCGTACGCGCTGCGCGTGGCCGCCGGGCTGGACCCCACCTCGCCGGGGATGCTCTTCCTGCCCTCCTTCCTCGCGATGACCGCCACGTTCGGCGGCGACTTCGACGAGGCGGTGAGGATCCTGCGCGAGGCGCGCTCCCGCCACGAGGTACGAGGGGAGCTGTCACAGCGCGCCATGGACGACTACGTCCTCTCCCTGGCCCTCTTCGGCCGGGGAGACATCGCGGAGGCCTCCGCGGCGGCCAGGGCGGCGCTGGAGGTCAAATGGCGGCTGAGGGACACGGTCGGCAGCGTCCTCGCCATCGACCAGCTCGCCAGGATCGCCGCCGCCGCGGAGGACGGCCACCGCGCGGCCTGGCTCCTGGGAGCCGCGCAGCGCATCTGGACCACCTTCGGGCCGCCCGCCGCCGAGGCCGACATCCTGACCGCGCTCCGCGAGGCCGTCGGGGCCCGCGCGGTGTGCCTGATCGGCGAGGTCGCCTACGCGCGGGCCTTCAACGAGGGCGCGGCCTCCCACTTCGAGGGCGCCGTGACCTACGCCCTGCGGGACTGACCGCATCGAGGGCGCCGTGACCTACGCCCCGCGAGAGTGTGACCGCTTCGAGGGGCGCCGCGGCCCACGCCCCGGGAGGCCGAGCCCGCCCGGCGCGTACGGAGGTCGTGCCCGGCCGGCCGGGGAGCCGTCGTGCTCAGCCGGCCTGGCCGAGGAACTTGGCGAGGCGGCTCACGCCCTCGGTGAGGTCGTCGTCGCCGAGCGCGTAGGACAGGCGGAAGTAGCCCGGGGTGCCGAAGGCCTCACCGGGGACGACCGCCACCTCGGCCTCCTCCAGGATGATCTCGGCCAGCTCGGCGGAGGTCGCCGGGCGCCTGCCGCCGAACTCCTTGCCCAGCAGCGCCTTGACCGACGGGTAGGCGTAGAACGCGCCCAGCGGCTCGGGGCAGAGCACGCCCGGGATCTCGTTGAGCATCCGGACCATGGTCCGGCGGCGCCGGTCGAAGGCGCCGCGCATCTCCGCCACGGCCGACAGGTCGCCGGTGACGGCGGCCAGCGCGGCGGCCTGGGCGACGTTGGAGACGTTGGAGGTGGCGTGCGACTGCAGGTTGGACGCGGCCTTGACGACGTCCTTGGGGCCGATCAGCCAGCCCACCCGCCAGCCGGTCATCGCGTAGGTCTTGGCGACGCCGTTCAGGACCACGACCTTGTCACCCAGCTCGGGGACCACGGTGGCGATGCTCGCGAACGTGGCGTCGCCGTACGTGAGGTGCTCGTAGATCTCGTCCGTGACGACCCACAGGTCGTGCTCGACGGCCCAGCGGCCGATCTCCGCGACCTGCTCGGGGGTGTACACCGCGCCGGTCGGGTTGGACGGCGAGACGAAGAGGAGGACCTTGGTGCGGTCGGTGCGCGCCGCCTCCAGCTGCTCCACGCCCGCCAGGTAGCCGGTGGTCTCGTCGGTCACCACGTCGACCTGGACGCCGCCGGCGAGCTTGATCGCCTCGGGGTAGGTCGTCCAGTACGGGGCGACGACCAGGACCTCGTCGCCCGGGTCGAGCAGCGTGGCGAACGCCTCGTAGACGGCCTGCTTGCCGCCGTTGGTGATCAAGACCTGGGCCGCCTCCACCCGGTAGCCGGAGTCGCGGAGCGTCTTGTCGGCGACGGCCTGCTTCAGCTCGGGAAGGCCGCCGGCCGGGGTGTACTTGTGGAACCGGGGGTTCCGGCACGCCTCGACGGCCGCCTCGACGATGTAGCCGGGAGTCGCGAAGTCCGGCTCACCGGCGCCGAAGCCGATGACCGGGCGGCCCGCCGCCTTCATCGCCTTGGCCTTGGCGTCCACGGCGAGCGTGGCGGACTCGGAGATCGCGGAGATGCGCGCTGAGATGCGAGGACGGGTCATACCTCCATGGTTACAGACCTGTGCCGATGTTTCCGCCGCATATCCACCATGCGGACGCTCCTCCCCGCAAGCGGTACGAGCACCGGGAAAGGTCTCTGACCTGGGCGATCGCCTGTCGGTTCGACGCGGTGGCCATTCACACGTAGACTCCGGCATGGTCTTTCCGCCGCATGCGTGAACCGGCGGTCAAGACCGTGAGCCACGGACAAACTTCGGTCCAACCGATGTATGGTGGTTCATGTCTTAGGGCACTAGCGCAATTGGTAGCGCACCGGTCTCCAAAACCGGCGGTTGGGGGTTCGAGTCCCTCGTGCCCTGCTAGGAGCGGTCCGCGCATCAGGCGTCCAGCGCGCCGCTTATGTGCGTTGGACTCGATGGATTCAGGTGAGGACTGTGGCGATCGACACGCGCGGCGAAACCGCAGACAAGCCGAGCGGTGAGAAGAAGACTAAGCGCACTTCTCCCGCCCTTTTCTACCGTCAGGTAGTCGCCGAGCTGCGTAAGGTCATCTGGCCTACGCGCAAGGACCTCATTTCGTACACCATCATCGTCCTGGTCTTCGTTCTGATCATGGTCGGGATCGTGTCGGCTTTGGACGCGCTGTTCACCGAGGGCGTGCTGAGAATCTTCGGCGGAGCCTGAGCCGCGGTCTCCAGCGGGCGAGACAGCCCCGCGGACGAGTCCATCAGCCATCGACGAAAAGAGAAAGAGCACCGTGTCCGAGTCTGCACAGTCGGCCGGCGAGCCCCGCGAAGAGCGCGAGGACGAGCTGGAGAAGGCCGTCGACGTCACCGAGGATTCGTTTGACGAGTCCGACGGGCAGGACGTCGACGCCGAGACCGACGCCGACGCCGAAACCGAGGCCGAGCAGGCCCCGGCCGGCGCCGTCGACGAGGACGGTGACGTCCTTCCCGACGTCGACCCGGTCGAGGAGTTCAAGCGGCACCTGCGGAGCCTGTTCGGCGAGTGGTACGTCATCCACTCCTACGCCGGCTACGAGAACCGGGTGAAGTCGAACATCGAGACCCGCACGCAGTCCCTCAACATGGAGGACTACATCTTCCAGGTCGAGGTGCCCACCCACCACGTGACCGAGATCAAGAGCGGCAAGCGCCAGCTGGTCAAGGAGCGGGTGCTGCCCGGCTACGTGCTGGTCCGGATGGAGCTCACCGACGAGTCCTGGTCCGCGGTGCGTAACACGCCCGGTGTGACCGGTTTCGTGGGCCTTTCCAACAAGCCGAGCCCGCTGAGCCTCGAAGAGGTCGCCAAGCTGCTCGCACCGGAGCCCTCGGAAGAGGTCAAGAAGTCCACCGCGAAGGCCTCCGCCGCGACGGTCGACTTCGAGGTCGGCGAGTCCGTCACCGTCATGGACGGCCCGTTCGCCACGCTGCCCGCCACGGTCAGCGAGATCAGCGCCGAGTCGCAGAAGCTCAAGGTGCTCGTGTCGATCTTCGGTCGCGAGACCCCGGTCGAGCTCTCGTTCAACCAGGTCTCGAAAATCTAAACCGGTCGCGTAGACTTCATCAGTCTGCCCCGCGGTCGCGGGGATGGTTCCACGTTCGCGGCACTGGCCAATGCGCACTTGCCGTGAGCCCCGCGGTCGCGGGATCTGGAACATCGTTCAGAGAAGCAAGGACCCGGAGAGAAGCATGCCTCCTAAGAAGAAGTTCGCCGCGCTGGTCAAGGTCCAGCTCCCCGCCGGCCAGGCCACGCCCGCGCCGCCGGTCGGTACCGCCCTCGGTCCGCACGGCGTCAACATCATGGACTTCGTGAAGCAGTACAACGCTGCCACCGAGGCCCAGCGCGGCAACATCATCCCCGTTGAGATCACCATCTACGAGGACCGCACCTTCACCTTCGTCACGAAGACGCCCCCGGCGCCTGAGCTGATCAAGAAGGCCGCCGGTGTGGCCAAGGGTTCGGCCGTCCCGCAGAAGGACAAGGTGGGCAAGCTCACCAAGGAGCAGCTGCGCCAGATCGCCGAGACCAAGATGCAGGACCTCAACGCCAACGACGTCGCGGCGGCCGAGAAGATCATCGCCGGCACCGCCCGGTCGATGGGCATCACGATCGTCGACTAGCACCATCCGCCGTACGGAATCGGCGGTGACCTCGCGGCGGCGAACCGCATCCGCGAGACCGGCGGGGACCGGCGGCGAGCGCGATCTCGATCGCGCCGACCATCAGACATCGAAGTAAGTGGAGGGGCCAGGCGCTGGCCCGCACCACGAACACTCGGATCCACAGGAGTGATCACATGAAGCGCAGCAAGGGATACCGCGACGCGGCGGCGCAGGTCGACCGCGAGACCCTGTACAGCCCGGCCCAGGCGGCCAAGCTGGCCAAGGACACCAGCGTCGCCAAGTTCGACGCCACCGTCGAGGTGGCCCTGCGGCTGGGTGTCGACCCCCGCAAGGCCGACCAGATGGTCCGTGGCACCGTCAACCTCCCGCACGGCACCGGCAAGACCGCCCGGGTCCTGGTCTTCGCGACCGGTGACCGTGCCGAGGAGGCTCGCGCCGCGGGTGCCGACATCGTCGGTGCCGACGAGCTGATCGACGAGGTCGCCAAGGGCCGCCTCGACTTCGACGCCGTCGTCGCCACCCCGGACCTCATGGGCAAGGTCGGCCGTCTGGGCCGCGTGCTCGGCCCCCGTGGCCTGATGCCGAACCCCAAGACCGGCACCGTGACCCCGGCCGTCGGCAAGGCCGTCACCGACATCAAGGGCGGCAAGATCGAGTTCCGTGTCGACCGGCACGCGAACCTGCACTTCATCATCGGCAAGGTGTCCTTCGGCGAGCGCCAGCTCATCGAGAACTACGCCGCCGCCCTCGACGAGGTGCTGCGTCTCAAGCCGTCCGCGGCCAAGGGACGCTACGTCAAGAAGGTCGTCTTCTCCACGTCCATGGGCCCCGGCATCCAGGTCGACCCCAACCAGACGCGGGCGCTGACCGCCGAGCTCGACGCCTGATACCAGACGTCTTCCGCGGAAGGCCTCAACCGAATGGCCATTCGGTTGAGGCCTTTCTTCGTTCTCCCGGACGACGCGCCAGGCTTTGTCGACGCGTAGTGTCTTTATCAGGATCATCGGGGGAACGAAAGGGTGGAAGACGAAATGCGCCGATTGGCTCCCGCACTTGCACTGGGAGCGGCCGCGCTCGTCGCGGTCGCGGGATGCGGTGCGCAGGGCACCAGCTCCCTCGGAAACATCAAACTCGCCGCGGCGGACGCGGTGCAGCAGAGCGCACAGAAGGCCCAGGAGGTCACCTCCTACTCCGCGGACGTGGTTCTCGACGCCAGCGGCGGCGAGAAGGGCGCGGGCAAGGTCCAGGGCAGCATGCTCTACCAAAGCAAGCCTCAGCTGGCCACGGACATCAGGCTCGACACGATCACCTTCGGCGGGCAGAACGTGCCCGGTGGGGCGCGGGCCATCCTGTCGGGCGACACGGTCTACGTGAAGTCCGAGCTCATCAACAGGTTCGCCGGCACCACCAAGCCGTGGACCAAGGTGTCGCTCAGCGAGCTCGACGCCAAGGGGCAGTCCGAGATCAGGAAGTTCATGGACCAGGCCCAGCAGTTCGACCTGGCGGGCACCGTCAAGCTGCTGACCGCGTCGAAGGACGTCAAGGCGGTCGGCACCGAGACGGTCGGCGGGGTCGACACGACGCACTACAGCGGCACCTTCCCGGTCGCCGAGGCCGCCCAGCTGATCGACCCGGCCAAGCGTGAGAAGCTCCAGGAGCAGCTCTCGCAGGCCAAGAACGTGAAGTTCGACCTCTGGGCCGACGCCCAGAGCCTGCCCCGTAAGGTGACGCTCAGCGGCTCCGAGAAGGACGCGACGTTCAACCTGACGGCACTCTTCAAGGGCTTCAACGAGCCCGTGGAGATCACCGCCCCGCCCGCCGACCAGGTGGGCGACCTGCCCGAGCACCGCGGCGGAAACTGACGTTTCCCCCAGGCTCGCGCCCCCGGCCCACCGGCCGGGGGCGCGAGCCTTTTCCGTGGGTCTCCGTCGGGGGACGCCGAGTTGGCATTCGGGACGGGAGGACGTAAGCTGTCAACGCCGAAGACCGCCGGTCGTCGTCAAGCCGCATGGCCTGACGACTTAAGGATCCACGTCAGTGGACGGCCCGCGTAGGTTGTGATGTGAGTTTTCATCTGGACTAACCTCCTCATGTGAGCCCCGTGCGCCTGCGCCGGGGCTTGTTCGCTTCTCTGGGCCCTTTGCCCCGGCGGCACATCTGGAAGGAGGCCCATGGCGAAGGCAGAAAAGGCAACGGCTGTCGCTGAGCTGAAGAGCAGCTTCGACGGCTCCAATGCTGCCGTTCTGACCGAATACCGCGGTCTCACCGTCGCTCAGCTCAAGCAGCTGCGCGTTTCCCTCGGTGAGAATGCGAAGTTCGCCGTGGTGAAGAACACGCTGACCAAGATCGCGGCCACCGAGGCCGGGTTCAACCAGCTCAACGACCTGCTCGCGGGTCCGTCGGCGATCGCGTTCGTCAACGGCGACGTGGTCGAGGCTGCCAAGAGTCTGCGTGACTTCGCCAAGGCCAATCCCCTCCTGATCATCAAGGGCGGTGTCGTCGACGGCAGGTCGATGACGCCGGACGAGATCAGCAAGCTTGCCGACCTCGAGTCGCGTGAGGTTCTCCTCGCGAAGCTGGCCGGCGCACTGAAGGCGAAGCAGGGCCACGCGGCCGCCGTCTTCAACGCGCTGCCCACCAACATGGCTCAGCTGGCCGAGGCCCTGCGCGCCAAGCGCGAAGGCGCCGGCGAGTAGGTCCGCGCAGGCGGTCACAGGGGATTAACGCAAACCGCGGTCCCAACTTTCTTTAGTAGTTCAGATCCGTATGGAGGAACCATCATGGCGAAGCTCAGCACCGACGAGCTGCTCGACGCTTTCAAGGAGATGACTCTCCTCGAGCTGTCCGACTTCGTGAAGCTCTTCGAGGAGACCTTCGACGTCAAGGCTGCCGCCCCCGTCGCCGTCGCCGCCGCCGCCCCCGGTGCGGCCGCTGTCGAAGAGGTCGAGGAGCAGGACGAGTTCGAGGTCGTCCTCGAGGCCGCCGGCGAGAAGAAGATCCAGGTCATCAAGGAGATCCGCGCCCTGACGAGCCTGGGCCTCAAGGAGGCCAAGGACCTCGTTGACGGCGCTCCCAAGTCCGTCTTCGACGGCAAGGTCAACAAGGAGCAGGCCGAGAAGGCCAAGGCCGCCCTTGAGGGCGCCGGCGCTTCGGTCACCGTCAAGTAGTTCGTTTCATCGAAAAGAGCGGGTCCACCTGGTGCCGGTGGCCCGCTCTTTTCGTGTTTCCGCGTCCGGCCGGTTCGTACGTGGTCGAGCGGGGCGGGGGAAATGGCCCGGGGCATGTGCGCGAAGGCCGTTATGTGAATCTGCGTGGCGGGTTATGATCCGGCGATCGGGGAGCATGCCGTCCCGGGCGGCGAAGCAGCCGCGCTCGCCGGCCCGCGTTCCGCAGACCGTGCGATGGGAGAGACGCATGGCAGTGCACGCCACCCGCTCCCGTCGCTCGCGCCGCTCCCGGCGACCGCTCAGGATCGCCGTACCGATGCTGGGAATGCTGATCGCCGGACTGCTGGCCGCCGCGTTCTGGGTCGGTGCCACCCTGCGCGACGCCCAGACGGCCGCTGACGACAGGCAGGCGGCGCTGCGGGCGGCGGGGGCCCACGCCGTTCATCTGCTCTCCGTGGGCTACAGGAGCGTCGACGACGACATCGGGCGCATCCTCGGCACCTCTACGGGCGCGGCCAGGGCCGAGTACGCCAGGACCGCCGCGGAGCTCAAGAAGAGCACGGTCAAGGACAAGATCCTCCAAACAGGCGCGCTGCGGGCCTCAGGGCTGGTCTCACTGAGGGGGAGTACCGCCCAGGTGATGGTGGTGGGCGACGCGGTGGTCCGGCGGGACGGGAGCAAGGACGCTCCGCAGGAGCGGTTCTACCGGTGGAACATGGAAGTGACCAAGGTAGGGGGAGCCTGGCTGGTGTCCAAAGCGGAGCTGGTGCTGTGAGACGTGTCTCCCGGCTGGCGATCGGGCTCATGGTCGCCGTCGCGCTCGCGCTCGCGGCGGCCGTCTGGATCATGTTCACCGACCTGAGCCGGTTGCGCGCGGACGAGACGGCGGGGCGGGAGGCGCTCGCCGCGGCCCGCGCGGTCGCCCCCGACATGCTGTCGTACGACTATCGTACGATCGAACAGGATTTCGCAAGAGCGGGCGGATACACCACCGGGGCGCTCAGCCTGCACTACCGGCAGCTGGCCAGGAGCATGGCCGCGCAGGCGAGAAAGCAGAAGACGGTGCAGCAGGCCGCGGTGACCGGGGCCGGGGTGGAGTCGGTGGAGTCCGGTGACTTCGGCAGGGTCGAGGTGCTGCTCTTCATGAGCATGAGCACCGTCAGGACCCCCGAGGGCGAGAAGGAGCCCCGCCGGGTCGTCAGCCAGAACCGGGCCAGATTCATCATGGTCAAGAAGGACTCCCGCTGGCTGGTCTCGGAGCTCTCCACGCTGCTCGGAGACCCTCCGCCACCTTGATCGGCGCGTCGCTTTACCCAATTGTTAGTAAAGGCTTGGTTTAGGTTGGGCACACGGTTGGGTACATCGGCCATGGCAGCGTCGATCGTCAGTCGATCCCTCGGCTAGCGTTCGATCCGCCGAGTGACTCAGCGTCAGCCGCACCAGGTCGGGCATCGTCTCCGGCCTTGTGGTGTACGCAGGTCACCCGGTGGGAAAACTCCCAAGGTCTGGGCCATTTCCCGGCCGAAATGTCAGCTCCCGGGCTTGACGTTTCGGCTCTGACGGGCGATGCTGCGACCAACGTGGAGCTTGCAGCGAGACTGAAGTGGACAGGTGTATGCCGTTCGGCTACACTGCCCCTTTGCGCTGCCCTTTGACGACCCGCTTCTTTTGGTGCTCTGATGCATGGTCGTCTGGCGTGCGTGTAGTCAGTCCGCCGCGAGCCCTCGGAAGGACATCTGTTGGCAGCCTCGCGCAACGCCTTCGCCGTACCCGCCGGTCCCCGTCGTGTGTCTTTCGCACGAATTCAGGAGCCGCTAGAAGTTCCTGACCTTCTCGCTCTTCAGACCGAGTCCTTCGACTGGTTGCTCGGCAACGAGAAGTGGAAGGGGCGGGTCGAGGCGGCTCGCCAGGCCGGGCGCAAGGACGTTCCGGCCCAGTCGGGCCTCGAAGAGATCTTTGAGGAGATCAGTCCCATCGAGGACTTCTCCGGGACCATGTCCCTGTCGTTCCGCGATCACCGGTTCGAGCCGCCCAAGTACTCAGTCGATGAGTGCAAAGACAAGGACATGACCTACTCCGCCCCGATGTTCGTCACGGCGGAGTTCATCAATAACACCACTGGTGAGATCAAGAGCCAGACCGTGTTCATGGGCGATTTCCCGCTCATGACCGGCAAGGGCACATTCATCATCAACGGCACCGAGCGTGTCGTCGTCTCCCAGCTGGTCCGGTCCCCGGGCGTCTACTTCGACCGCAGTGTCGACAAGACCTCCGACAAGGACCTCTATGGATGCAAGGTGATCCCCTCCCGGGGCGCCTGGCTCGAGTTCGAGATCGACAAGCGTGACAGCGTCGGTGTCCGCATCGACCGCAAGCGCAAGCAGGCCGTCACCGTCCTGCTCAAGGCGCTCGGCTGGACCAGCGAGCAGATCCTTGAGCGTTTCGGTCAGTACGAGTCCATGCGCGCCACCCTGGAGAAGGACCACACGGCCGGCCAGGACGACGCTCTGCTCGACATCTACCGCAAGCTGCGCCCGGGCGAGCCGCCGACCAAGGAGTCGGCGCAGACGCTGCTGGAGAACCTGTACTTCAACTCCAAGCGTTACGACCTCGCCAAGGTCGGCCGATACAAGATCAACAAGAAGCTCGGGGTCGACAGCGAGATCACCCAGGGCACGCTCACCGAGGACGACATCGTCGCCACCATCGAGTACATCGTCCGGCTGCACGCCGGCGAGGTCGAGATGCCCGGCGCCAACGGTGAGATCGTCGTCGAGACCGACGACATCGACCACTTCGGCAACCGCCGTCTCCGCACGGTGGGTGAGCTCATCCAGAACCAGGTCCGCCTGGGCCTGGCCCGCATGGAGCGCGTCGTCCGCGAGCGGATGACGACCCAGGACGTCGAGGCGATCACGCCGCAGACCCTGATCAACATCCGCCCGGTCGTGGCGTCGATCAAGGAGTTCTTCGGCACCTCCCAGCTGTCCCAGTTCATGGACCAGACCAACCCCCTGGCCGGCCTGACGCACAAGCGTCGTCTGTCCGCGCTGGGCCCCGGTGGTCTGTCCCGTGAGCGGGCCGGCTTCGAGGTCCGTGACGTCCACCCGTCGCACTACGGCCGCATGTGCCCGATCGAGACGCCGGAAGGACCGAACATCGGTCTGATCGGCTCGCTGGCCTCCTTCGGCCGGGTCAACTCCTTCGGTTTCGTCGAGACCCCCTACCGCAAGGTCGTCGACGGCCGGGTCACCGACCAGGTCGACTACCTGACCGCGGACGAGGAGGACCGGCACGTCATCGCCCAGGCGAACACGCCGATCGGTCCCGACGGAACGTTCCTCGAGCCGCGCGTGCTCGTCCGCAGGAAGGGCGGGGAGTTCGAGTCCCTGCGCGCCAACGAGGTCGACTACATGGACGTCTCGGCACGCCAGATGGTGTCCGTGGCGACCGCGATGATCCCCTTCCTGGAGCACGACGACGCCAACCGCGCGCTCATGGGCTCCAACATGCAGCGCCAGTCGGTGCCGCTGCTCAAGAGCGAGGCGCCGCTGGTCGGCACCGGCATGGAGTACCGTGCCGCGACCGACGCCGGCGACGTCATCACCGCCGACAAGGCGGGCGTGGTCGAGGAGGTCTCCGCCGACTACGTCACGGTGATGAACGACGACGGCACCCGCACGACCTACCGGGTCGCCAAGTTCAAGCGCTCCAACCAGGGCACCTGCTTCAACCAGAAGCCGATCGTCAAGGAAGGCGACCGGATCGAGGTGAACCAGGTCGTCGCCGACGGTCCCTGCACCGACGACGGCGAGATGGCCCTGGGCAAGAACCTCCTCGTGGCGTTCATGCCGTGGGAGGGCCACAACTACGAGGACGCGATCATCCTCTCCCAGCGCCTGGTGCAGGACGACGTCCTGTCCTCGATCCACATCGAGGAGCACGAGGTCGACGCCCGCGACACCAAGCTGGGCCCCGAGGAGATCACCCGGGACATCCCGAACGTCTCCGAGGAGGTCCTGGCCGACCTCGACGAGCGCGGCATCATCCGCATCGGCGCCGAGGTCGTCCCGGGCGACATCCTCGTCGGCAAGGTCACGCCCAAGGGCGAGACCGAGCTCACCCCCGAGGAGCGCCTGCTTCGCGCGATCTTCGGTGAGAAGGCCCGCGAGGTCCGTGACACCTCCCTGAAGGTGCCGCACGGCGAGCAGGGCAAGGTCATCGGCGTCCGCGTGTTCAGCCGCGAGGAGGGCGACGAGCTCCCCCCCGGCGTCAACGAGCTGGTCCGCGTCTACGTGGCCCAGAAGCGTAAGATCACCGACGGCGACAAGCTGGCCGGCCGGCACGGCAACAAGGGCGTCATCTCCAAGATCCTTCCGGTCGAGGACATGCCGTTCCTCGAGGACGGCACCGCCGTCGACATCATCCTCAACCCGCTGGGCGTGCCCGGCCGAATGAACGTCGGCCAGGTCCTGGAGACCCACCTCGGGTGGATCGCCGCCAGAGGGTGGGACATCACCGGCATCCAGGAGGCGTGGGCCGAGCGGCTGCGCGACAAGGGCTTCGCCGAGGTCGAGCCGCGCACCAACATGGCCACGCCGGTGTTCGACGGTGCCAACGAGGAAGAGATCATCGGTCTGCTCGACAACACCCTGGTCAACAGGGACGGCGGGCGCATGGTCGGCGCGAACGGAAAGGCCCAGCTGTTCGACGGCCGTTCCGGGGAGCCGTTCCCGCACCCGATCTCCGTCGGCTACATCTACATCCTGAAGCTGCTCCACCTGGTCGACGACAAGATCCACGCCCGTTCGACCGGCCCCTACTCCATGATCACTCAGCAGCCGCTCGGCGGTAAGGCCCAGTTCGGTGGCCAGCGCTTCGGTGAGATGGAGGTCTGGGCCCTGGAGGCGTACGGCGCCGCCTACGCCCTGCAGGAGCTGCTCACCATCAAGTCCGACGACGTCCTGGGCCGCGTGAAGGTCTACGAGGCGATCGTCAAGGGCGAGAACATTCCCGAGCCGGGCATCCCGGAGTCGTTCAAGGTGCTCATCAAGGAAATGCAGTCGCTGTGCCTGAACGTCGAGGTGCTCTCCAGCGACGGCATGTCCATCGAGATGCGCGACACCGACGAGGACGTCTTCCGCGCCGCGGAGGAGCTCGGCATCGACCTGTCCCGGCGTGAGCCGAGCAGCGTCGAAGAGGTCTGATCTAGAAGCTGAGGAGGGGATTACATAGTGCTCGACGTCAACTTCTTCGACGAGCTTCGGATCGGCCTCGCGACCGCCGACGACATCCGCCAGTGGTCGCACGGCGAGGTGAAGAAGCCCGAAACGATCAACTACCGGACGCTCAAGCCCGAGAAGGACGGACTCTTCTGCGAGAAGATCTTCGGTCCGACCCGCGACTGGGAGTGCTACTGCGGTAAGTACAAGCGCGTCCGTTTCAAGGGCATCATCTGTGAGCGCTGTGGCGTCGAGGTGACCCGCGCCAAGGTGCGTCGTGAGCGGATGGGCCACATCGAGCTGGCCGCGCCCGTCACGCACATCTGGTACTTCAAGGGTGTCCCGTCCCGTCTGGGATACCTGCTCGACCTGGCCCCGAAGGACCTCGAGAAGGTCATCTACTTCGCGGCCTACATGATCACGCACGTCGACAAGGAAATGCGCGAGCGTGACCTGCCGTCGCTCGAGGCGAAGATCTCCGTCGAGCGGCAGCACATCGAGCAGCGCCGTGACGCCGACATCGAGGCTCGCCAGCGCAAGCTGGAGACCGACCTGGCCGAGCTTGAGGCCGCGGGCGCCAAGGGCGACCAGCGCCGCAAGGTCCGCGAGGGCGCCGAGCGCGAGATGCGGCAGCTGCGCGACCGGGCCCAGCGCGAGCTGGACCGGCTGGACGAGGTCTGGAGCCGCTTCAAGAACCTCAAGGTCCAGGACCTCGAGGGCGACGAGCTGCTCTACCGCGAGATGCGCGACCGTTTCGGCCGCTACTTCCGCGGTGGCATGGGCGCCCAGGCCATCCAGGAGCGTCTGACCAACTTCGACCTCGCTCTCGAGGCCGAGAACCTGCGCGAGACGATCCGCAGCGGCAAGGGCCAGAAGAAGGCCCGCGCGCTCAAGCGTCTCAAGGTCGTGTCGGCGTTCCTGAACACCCGCAACTCGCCCAACGGGATGGTCCTCGACTGCATCCCGGTCATCCCGCCGGACCTGCGCCCGATGGTGCAGCTCGACGGTGGCCGGTTCGCGACCTCGGACCTGAACGACCTGTACCGCCGGGTGATCAACCGGAACAACCGCCTCAAGAGGCTTCTCGACCTCGGTGCCCCCGAGATCATCGTGAACAACGAGAAGCGGATGCTCCAGGAGGCCGTCGACGCGCTGTTCGACAACGGCCGCCGCGGCCGCCCGGTCACCGGTCCCGGCAACCGCCCCCTGAAGTCCCTCAGCGACATGCTGAAGGGCAAGCAGGGCCGGTTCCGCCAGAACCTGCTGGGCAAGCGAGTCGACTACTCCGGCCGTTCGGTCATCGTCGTCGGCCCGCAGCTGAAGCTGCACCAGTGCGGTCTGCCCAAGCAGATGGCGCTGGAGCTCTTCAAGCCGTTCGTGATGAAGCGCCTGGTCGACCTGAACCACGCGCAGAACATCAAGTCGGCCAAGCGGATGGTCGAGCGGGCCCGGCCGGTCGTGTGGGACGTCCTCGAAGAGGTCATCACCGAGCACCCCGTGCTGCTCAACCGCGCGCCGACCCTGCACCGCCTGGGCATCCAGGCCTTCGAGCCGCAGCTGGTCGAGGGCAAGGCCATCCAGATCCACCCGCTCGTCTGCACCGCGTTCAACGCGGACTTCGACGGTGACCAGATGGCCGTGCACCTGCCGCTGTCGGCCGAGGCGCAGGCCGAGGCCCGCATCCTGATGCTGTCGACGAACAACATCCTCAAGCCGGCCGACGGCAAGCCCGTGACCATGCCCACCCAGGACATGATCATCGGCCTCTACTCGCTGACCACGCTCAAGGACGAGGACGAGAACGGTGTCGGCAGGGGCCGGGTCTTCGGCTCGGTGTCGGAGGCGCTCATGGCCTTCGACCGCCGCGAGCTGGACATCCAGTCGCTGATCCAGATCCGGATGAAGGGCGACGTCCCGCCGCCCCGCGGCTGGGCCGGTCCCGAGGGCTGGGAGGCAGGTGACAGCTACCGCCTGGAGACCACCCTGGGCCGGTGCCTGTTCAACCAGACCCTGCCGGCGAACTACCCGTACGTGAACTCGCAGGTCGGCAAGAAGCAGCTGTCGGTCATCGTCAACGAGCTCGCCGAGAAGTACCCCAAGGTCGAGGTCGCCGCGGCGCTCGACGCCCTCAAGGACGCCGGTTTCTATTGGGCGACCAGGGCCGGTGTGACGATCTCCATCGAGGACGTCATCGCGCCGCCGAACAAGGCCGAGATCATGGAGACGTACGAGCGCAGGGCCGACAAGGTCCAGCGTGAGTACGAGCGCGGTCTGATCACGGACGAGGAGCGCCGTCAGGAGCTCATCGAGATCTGGACGCACGCGACCAGTGACGTGACCGACGACATGCAGAAGGCGTTCCCGAAGACCAACCCGGTCTGGATGATGGTCCAGTCGGGCGCCCGAGGAAACCTGATGCAGGTCCGGCAGATCTCCGGAATCCGTGGTCTGGTGTCCAACACCAAGGGTGAGACGATCCCGCGTCCGATCAAGGCCTCGTTCCGCGAGGGCCTGTCGGTGCTGGAGTACTTCATCTCCACCCACGGCCAGCGGAAGGGTCTGGCGGACACCGCGCTGCGGACCGCCGACTCGGGTTACCTGACCCGTCGTCTGGTGGACGTCGCGCAGGACGTCATCGTCCGCGAGATCGACTGCGGCACCGACCGCGGCGTCCCGCTGCACGTCGGCGAGCGCGACGCCCAGGGCAACCTGGTCAAGGCGGAGAACGCCGAGAGCAACGTGCACGGCCGCATCCTCGCCGAGGACGTGGAGGTGGACGGCAAGATCATCGTGCCGGTGGGCGTCGACATCAACGACATCCACGTCACCGCGCTGGTCGAGGCCGGTGTGGAGACCGTCAGGACCCGCAGCGCGCTCGTCTGCGAGGCCAAGATCGGTGTCTGCGCCACCTGCTACGGCCGCTCGCTCGCGACCGGCAAGCTCGTGGACGTCGGCGAGGCGGTCGGCATCATCGCCGCCCAGTCGATCGGCGAGCCCGGCACCCAGCTGACGATGCGGACCTTCCACACCGGTGGTGTGGCGGGCGCCGACATCACCCACGGTCTGCCCCGTGTGCAGGAGCTCTTCGAGGCGCGCGTCCCCAAGGGTGTCGCCCCGATCAGCGAGGCCGAGGGCCGGGTCCGCATCGACGAGACCGACAAGACGCGGAAGATCGTGATCGTCCCGGACGACGGTTCCGAGGAGGTCGCGTACCCGGTGTCGATGCGGTCGCGCATGCTGGTCTCCGACGGGCAGCGCGTCACGGTCGGCCAGCAGCTGATCGCCGGTGCGGTCAACCCCAACGAGGTGCTGCGCATCCTCGGCCCCCGGGCCGTGCAGCTGCACCTCGTGGCGGAGGTCCAGCAGGTCTACCGCTCGCAGGGTGTGTCGATCCACGACAAGCACATCGAGATCATCGTGCGGCAGATGCTCAAGCGCGTGAACGTGCTGGAGTCCGGCGACGCCGACATGCTGCCCGGTGAGCTCGTCGAGCGGCCGCGCTTCGAGCGGATCAACCGCGAGTGCGTGGCGGAGGGCGGCACGCCGGCCTCCGGACGCCCGGTGCTGATGGGTATCACCAAGGCCTCGCTCGCCACCGAGTCCTGGCTGTCCGCGGCGTCCTTCCAGGAGACGACCCGAGTGCTCACCGACGCGGCGATCCACGCCAAGTCGGACTCGCTGCTCGGCCTCAAGGAGAACGTCATCATCGGAAAGCTCATCCCGGCCGGTACGGGCATGCCCCAGTACCGCAACATCCGGGTCGAGCCCACCGAGGAGGCCAAGGCCGCCATGTACACCGTCGGCGGTTACGACGGCTCCGCGGCCGACTACACCTTCGGCTCGGGCTCCGGTGAGGCCGTGCCGCTGGAGGAGTACGACTTCGGGCAGTACAACCGCTAAGCGGTCGCAGCCGGCCGAGAGTGGCCACGAACGGCGCCCGGTCCCCGGAAGGGGGCCGGGCGCCGTCGCCTTTTCCGCGCGCCTCTCCCCGGCGCCGGTGCTTTTCCCTCCCGCAGGCCCGGTAGCTGGGGATGTGGACCTTTCTTGACCGGAATGTTGCGGTGAAAGCCGTACGTTAATGCGGAGAACGGCCGGAGAAGTGCTCCGCGGCGGGTAAACTCGACACGGACCCAGAAGCGGTCGGTCGGAAACCGATCGCGGGAGTCATGACACGAACGCCGGCGCCTGGCGAGTGCAACCGTTTTGACGTGTTGCGTTGGGCTGGGTAGTCTTTTCCTTCGTGCCCATGTCTTCATGGGCCTTCATGCGTGCGCGTCGACAGGTTTCCCATTGGGGAGTCGGCAGAGGCGCCGCGTGGCCTCCTCCACCGGACCGGCCTTAACCGGGATGTGGCGCGGAACCTACGCGACACGCCCGACCGCGTGGGTCGGAGGGGATGAAAGAACCGCAGGTCATGACACCGGCAGTACCTGCAAAATGCATCACATTCGAATTACCGGCTAGCACGAACGGAGACGCGGTGCCCACGATTCAGCAGCTGGTCCGCAAGGGCCGCCAGGACAAGGTCACCAAGACCAAGACCCCGGCGCTCAAGGCCAGCCCTCAGCGACGCGGCACCTGCATGCGCGTTTACACCACGACCCCGAAGAAGAAGATCATCCGCGGCTCGCTCGACACCCAGGGTGTCCGTAACCGCAAGCAGGCCCGTAGCCGTTACGGCGCGAAGAAGGAGAAGTAGGAATGCCTCGCAAGGGTTCTCCTGGCCGTCGTCAGCTCATGGCTGACCCGGTTCACAACTCGCCCCTGGTCACCGCGCTCATCAACAAGGTGCTCCTGGACGGCAAGCGATCCATCGCCCAGTCCATCGTGTATGGCGCCCTCGAAGGCGCCAAGGAGAAGACCGGCAACGACCCGGTCGTCACCCTGAAGCGCGCGCTGGACAACGTCAAGCCCACCCTTGAGGTCCGCAGCCGCCGTGTCGGTGGCGCGACCTACCAGGTCCCGGTCGAGGTGCGCGCGGCGCGCAGCACCACCCTGGCCCTGCGCTGGCTGGTGCAGTACTCCCGCGCCCGCCGCGAGAAGACCATGACCGAGCGCCTCATGAACGAACTGCTCGACGCCAGCAACGGCCTCGGCGCAAGCGTCAAGAAGCGCGAGGACACCCACAAGATGGCCGAGTCCAACAAGGCCTTCGCCCACTACCGCTGGTAACAGCGGGTTCGACGAGACGACGAGGACGCGAGAGAAGTGGCCACCACGACCGCTCTTGACCTGGCCAAGGTCCGTAACATCGGGATCATGGCCCACATCGACGCGGGCAAGACCACGACGACCGAGCGCATCCTGTTCTACACCGGTATCAACTACAAGATCGGTGAGGTCCACGAGGGCGCAGCCACGATGGACTGGATGGAGCAGGAGCAGGAGCGTGGTATCACCATCACCTCCGCTGCCACGACCTGCGAATGGCTCGGCCACACGATCAACATCATCGACACGCCGGGCCACGTGGACTTCACGATCGAGGTGGAGCGCTCGCTCCGCGTCCTCGACGGTGCCGTCGCCGTGTTCGACGGCGTCGCCGGTGTCGAGCCGCAGTCCGAGACGGTCTGGCGTCAGGCCGACCGCTACGAAGTGCCCAGGATCTGCTTCGTCAACAAGATGGACCGGGTCGGCGCGGAGTTCCACCGCTGCGTCGACATGATGATCAGCCGCCTGAACGCGACCCCCGCCGTCATCCAGCTTCCCTGGGGCGTCGAGGCCGACTTCAAGGGCGTCATCGACCTGGTCAAGATGAAGGGTCTGCTCTGGAGCGCCGAGGCGGCCAAGGGCGAGATGTACGAGACCGTCGACATCCCGGCCGAGCACGCCGAGATCGCTCGCGAGTGGCGTGACAAGCTCGTCGAGACGGTCTCCGAGAACGACGACGAGCTGATGGAGCTCTTCCTGGAGGGCGTCGAGCCCACCGAGGAGCAGCTGGTCGCGGCCATCCGCCGCGCCACGCTGGCCAGCGCCATCAACCCGGTCCTGACCGGCACCGCGTTCAAGAACAAGGGCGTCCAGCCCCTGCTCGACGCGATCGTCGCCTACCTCCCCGCCCCGATCGACATCCCGGCCTTCAAGGGCCACGCGGTCGGCAAGGAGGAGGAGGTCATCGAGCGTCACGCCGACGTGAACGAGCCCTTCTCCGCGCTCGCCTTCAAGATCATGAGCGACCAGCACCTGGGCCGTCTCACCTACATCCGCATCTACTCGGGCACGCTCGAGACCGGCACCGCCGTGGTCAACTCGGTGAAGGGCCGCAAGGAGCGGATCGGCAAGATCTACCAGATGCACGCCAACAAGCGCGAAGAGCGCCCGTCGGCCGTCGCGGGTCAGATCGTCGCCGTCATGGGTCTGAAGGACACCACCACCGGTGACACCCTGTCGGACCCGGCTCACCCCGTGGTCCTGGAGTCGATGAACTTCCCGGCGCCGGTCATCAGCGTCGCCATCGAGCCCAAGACCAAGGGTGACCAGGAGAAGCTGGGCACCGCGATCCAGCGTCTGGCCGAGGAGGACCCGTCCTTCCAGGTCCGGCGTGACGACGAGACCGGGCAGACGGTCATCTGGGGTATGGGCGAGCTCCACCTGGAGATCCTCGTCGACCGGATGCGCCGCGAGTTCAAGGTCGAGGCCAACATCGGCCGGCCTCAGGTGGCCTACCGGGAGACCATCCGCCGCAAGGTGGAGAAGGTCGACTATGTCCACAAGAAGCAGACCGGTGGTTCCGGCCAGTTCGCCAAGGTCATCATTGACATTGAGCCGCTGGGCGAGGGCAACGACGGTTACGAGTTCTCGAACAAGGTCTCCGGTGGCCGTATCCCGAGGGAGTACATCCCCTCGGTCGACGCGGGCGCCCAGGAGGCTGCCGAGTTCGGTGTTCTCGCCGGATACCCCATGGTCGGGGTCAAGGTCACCCTGCAGGACGGCGCCTACCACGAGGTGGACTCGTCCGAAATGGCCTTCAAGATCGCTGGCTCGATGGCCTTCAAGGAGGCCGCGCGCAAGGCGGACGCCGTAATCCTGGAGCCGATGATGGCCGTCGAGGTCACCACGCCCGAGGACTACATGGGTGACGTCATCGGTGACCTCAACGGTCGCCGCGGGCAGATCCAGGCGATGGACGAGCGCTCCGGCGCCCGGATCATCAAGGCGCTCGTGCCGCTCTCTGAGATGTTCGGCTACGTGGGAGACCTCCGTAGCAAGACGCAGGGACGCGCGAGCTACAGCATGCAGTTCGACTCCTACGCGGAAGTGCCTGCGCACATCGCCAAGGAGATCGTCGCGAAGGTGCGGGGCGAGTAGTCCAGCACCGTTCCGAGTGCGGGAGGCGAGAGATCGTCACCCCGCCACCGGAGGGGTGCGGGGCGAGATACCTCTCGCCGGCCGGTTCCGAGAAGGGCCGGCCTCCCCAAGCCCGAATATGAAGACGCAAGTCACGTCAGAATCTCTAAGGAGAGAGCAGTGGCCAAGGCCAAGTTCGAGCGGACCAAGCCGCACGTAAACATCGGCACCATTGGGCACATCGACCACGGCAAGACCACTCTGACCGCGGCGATCACCAAGGTGCTCCACGAGCGTTTCCCGAACCTCAACGAGGCGACCCCGTTCGACAAGATCGACAAGGCGCCCGAGGAGAAGGCTCGTGGTATCACGATCTCCATCGCGCACGTCGAGTACCAGACCGAGAAGCGCCACTACGCCCACGTGGACTGCCCCGGTCACGCCGACTACGTGAAGAACATGATCACCGGTGCGGCTCAGATGGACGGTGCGATCCTCGTGGTCGCCGCCACCGACGGTCCGATGCCGCAGACGAAGGAGCACGTCCTCCTGGCCCGCCAGGTCGGCGTCCCCTACATCGTCGTGGCCCTCAACAAGTCCGACATGGTGGACGACGAGGAGATCCTGGAGCTCGTCGAGCTCGAGGTCCGTGAGCTCCTCTCGGCCCAGGAGTTCCCCGGCGACGACCTGCCGGTCGTCCGCGTCTCGGCGCTGAAGGCGCTCGAGGGCGACGCCAAGTGGGGCGACTCGATCATCGAGCTCATGACCGCCGTGGACGAGAACGTCCCCGAGCCGACCCGTGAGACCGACAAGCCGTTCCTGATGCCGATCGAGGACGTCTTCTCGATCACCGGTCGCGGCACGGTCGTCACCGGCCGTATCGAGCGTGGCATCGTCAAGGTCAACGAGACCGTCGACATCATCGGCATCAAGGAGACCAAGACCACCACCACGGTCACCGGTGTCGAGATGTTCCGCAAGCTCCTCGACGAGGGCCAGGCGGGTGACAACGTCGGTCTGCTCCTGCGCGGCATCAAGCGCGAGGACGTCGAGCGCGGCCAGTGCATCATCAAGCCGGGCACGACCACCCCGCACACCGAGTTCGAGGCCCAGGTCTACATCCTGAGCAAGGACGAGGGCGGCCGCCACACCCCGTTCTTCAACAACTACCGCCCGCAGTTCTACTTCCGTACGACCGACGTGACCGGCGTGGTGAACCTCCCCGAGGGCACCGAGATGGTCATGCCCGGCGACAACACGGAGATGAACGTCGCGCTGATCCAGCCCATCGCGATGGAGGACGGTCTCAAGTTCGCCATCCGTGAGGGTGGCCGCACCGTCGGTGCGGGTCGAGTGACGAAGATCATCAAGTAGTACGATCGCGGAGTGGCGGTCGGCCCTCGACGCAGGGCCGGCCGCCTCCCCACGAGGGGACCGCGCCGCAGGGCGCGGACCCCGGCAGGACCCCACGAACCGTGATCTCGCAGTTGGTTCGGCCGAAGGATGACCGAACTAATTGCCAGATCACGGAAGAAAGCGCGGACTCACAGCGTCTGCTACGTGGGGCATGTGCGGAGAACGCCGCCCCAGGGCGCGACGTGCTCCGGCACGACGTGGCGGGACCGTCCCGGACGGACCCGGCCATGACACAGCGGCAACAGGCCGCACGTAACTTTTTCAGACGACAGTGAAGGACACCGAGGCCATTATGGCGGGACAGAAGATCCGCATTCGGCTCAAGGCCTATGACCACGAGGTCATCGACGTCTCGGCCAAGAAGATCGTCGAGACGGTGACAAGGACTGGCGCCAAGGTCGCGGGCCCGGTGCCGCTGCCGACCGAGAAGAACGTGTACTGCGTCATCCGCTCGCCGCACAAGTACAAGGACAGCCGCGAGCACTTTGAGATGCGCACGCACAAGCGGCTGATTGACATCATCGACCCGACGCCGAAGACGGTCGACTCGCTCATGCGACTCGACCTTCCCGCCGGCGTTGACATCTCGATCAAGCTCTGAGGGAACGCACTGACATGGCTAACAAGATCAAGGGCGTCCTGGGCAAGAAGCTCGGCATGACCCAGGTCTTCGACGCGGACAACCGGATGGTCCCGGTGACCGTCGTCGAGGCTGGCCCGTGCGTCGTGACCCGCGTCCGCACCGCCGAGAAGGACGGCTACACCGCCGTCCAGCTGGGCTTCGGCCAGGTCGACCCGCGGAAGGTCAACAAGCCGCTCGGCGACTACCTGCGCAAGCACGACATCACCCCGCGCCGTTACTTCGCGGAGATCCGCACCGACGACGCGAGCGACTACACCCTGGGCCAGGAGCTCCTCGCCGACACCTTCGAGGCCGGCCAGTTCGTCGACGTGACGGGCAAGAGCAAGGGCAAGGGTTTCGCGGGTGTCATGAAGCGCCACGGCTTCAAGGGCCTCGGCGCCTCGCACGGTACGCAGCGCAAGCACCGCTCGCCCGGTTCCATCGGTGGCTGCGCCACCCCCGGCCGCGTCTTCAAGGGCGTGCGCATGGCGGGCCGGATGGGCAACGTCCGCACGACCGTCCAGAGCCTCAAGGTTCACGCCGTGGACGCCGAGAAGGGCCTCATCCTGATCAAGGGTGCGATCCCCGGCGCCAACGGCAGCCTGGTCCTGGTCCGCACCGCCGCCAAGAAGGGGGCTGCCAAGTGAGCACCATTGACGTCCTCGACGTACGCGGTGAGAAGGCCGGCACCGTCGACCTGCCGGAGGACATCTTCGGCACGAAGGTCAACATCCCGCTGATCCACCAGGTCGTCGTGGCCCAGCTCGCCGCTCGCCGGCAGGGCACCCACAAGGCGAAGACCCGCGGTGAGGTTCGAGGCGGCGGCAAGAAGCCGTACCGCCAGAAGGGCACCGGCCGCGCCCGCCAGGGTTCGACCCGCGCCCCGCAGTTCACCGGCGGTGGCACCGTCCACGGCCCGGTTCCGCGGGACTACTCCCAGAAGACTCCCAAGAAGATGAAGGCCGCCGCCCTGCGCGGGGCCCTGTCCGACCGGGCGACCGGCGGCCGCGTTCACGTGGTCAGCGGTCTGGTCGAGGGGGAGACCCCGAAGACCAAGGCGGCTCTCGAGTCGCTTCGCAGGCTCACCAAGGCCCGCAGCGTCCTGGTCGTCGTCGACGAGGGTGACGAGCTCAGCTGGCTGAGCCTGCGCAACGCTCCCGAGGTCCACCTTCTGGACGCCGGGCAGCTCAACACCTACGACGTGCTCTGCTACGACGACGTCGTCTTCACTCAGGACGCTTACGACCAGATCGTGGCGCGTCTGAGCAAGAGCGGGAAGGAAGACGCCTGATGGAGAAGATCGCCGACCCGCGCGACATCATCATCAAGCCGGTTGTCTCCGAGAAGAGCTACGGCCTGATCGACGAGCACAACAAGTACACGTTCCTGGTGCGGAAGACGGCCAACAAGACGCAGGTCAAGATCGCCGTTGAGAAGATCTTCGGTGTCAAGGTCGCCAGCGTCAACACCATCAACCGCCAGGGCAAGCGGAAGCGGACCAGGTTCGGCTACGGCCAGCGCCCGGCCACCAAGCGAGCCATCGTCAGCCTGGTCGAGGGCGACCGGATTGACATCTTCGGCCAGATCGGCTGACGCGCTCGCTCAGTAAGTACAGGGAGAAAGCCCCTCGCCGCCTGGTGAGGGGCATTCGACCGGATTAACCGACGAAGGATGAACGAAAAAGATGGGCATCCGTAAACTCAAGCCGACGACCCCGGGTCGCCGCGGCGCCAGCGTCTCGGACTTTGCCGAGATCACGCGCAGCACGCCCGAGAAGTCGCTGCTTGCACCCCTGCACAGCAAGGGTGGCCGTAACGTCCACGGCCGAGTCACCACCCGTCACCAGGGTGGTGGCCACAAGCGCGCCTACCGGATCATCGATTTCCGGCGTCACGACAAGGACGGGATCCCGGCCAAGGTCGCTCACATCGAGTACGACCCGAACCGCACGTCCCGCATCGCGCTGCTGCACTACGCCGACGGGGAGAAGCGCTACATCCTCTGCCCGACCGGCCTCAAGCAGGGCGACAACATCGAGAACGGCCCCACGGCCGACATCAAGCCGGGTAACTGCCTCCCGCTGCGCAACATCCCGACCGGTACCTTCATCCACGCGGTGGAGCTCCGTCCGGGTGGTGGCGCCAAGCTGGGCCGGTCCGCCGGCGCGCAGATCCAGCTCCTCGCCAAGGAGGGCCAGTACGCCACGCTGCGTATGCCCTCCGGCGAGATGCGCCAGGTCGATGTTCGCTGCCGGGCCTCGATCGGCCAGGTCGGCAACGCCGAGCAGGCCAACATCAACTGGGGCAAGGCCGGCCGGATGCGGTGGAAGGGCAAGCGCCCCACCGTCCGCGGTGTCGCGATGAACCCGGTCGACCACCCGCACGGTGGTGGTGAGGGTAAGACCTCCGGCGGTCGTCACCCTGTCAACCCCAAGGGCAAGCCCGAGGGACGTACCCGTGCGGCGAACAAGGCCAGCGACCGGCTGATCATCCGCCGTCGTACCAAGCGGAAGAAGCGGTAGGAGCAGCCAAAATGCCACGTAGCCTTAAGAAGGGTCCCTTCGTGGACGACCACCTTCAGAAGAAGGTGGATGTCCAGAACGAGAAGGGCACCAAAAACGTCATCAAGACGTGGTCGCGGCGCTCCATGATCGTGCCCGACATGCTTGGTCACACGATCGCCGTTCACGACGGCCGTAAGCACGTCCCGGTGTTCGTCACCGAGTCGATGATCGGCCACAAGCTGGGTGAGTTCGCTCCGACGCGAACCTTCCGCAGCCACGTCAAGGAAGACCGCCGCAGCCGGCGATAAGCGCCTCAGGAAGAGGACGTCGAGCCTCACAAGGCGAAACGGACTCGACCAAAACGAAGGGTAAGAGGAGTAAGCGATGGAAGCCAGGGCTCAGGCGCGGTTCGCGCGCCACACGCCCATGAAGGCCCGCCGTGTGGTGGACCTCATTCGCGGGCTGCCCGCTTCGGAGGCGCAGGCCGTGCTGCAGTTCGCTCCCCAGTCGGCGAGCGAGACCGTGTACAAGGTGCTCTCGAGCGCCATTGCCAACGCGGAGCACAACTTCAAGCTCGACCGTGACACGCTCTTCGTGAGCCGTGCCTGGGTCGACGAGGGCCCGACGCTGAAGCGGTTTCGTCCCCGTGCTCAGGGTCGTGCCTATCGGATCAACAAGCGGACCAGCCACATCACCGTGATCGTGGAGTCCCGCGAGCCGAAGGGGAGGACCCGCTAGTGGGTCAGAAGGTTAACCCGCACGGGTTCCGCCTCGGCATCACGACCGACTTCAAGAGCCGGTGGTATGCCGACAAGCTCTACAAGTCGTACGTTGCCGAGGATGTGGCGATCCGCCGCATGCTCAAGAAGGGCATGGAGCGGGCCGGCATCTCCAAGGTGGAGATCGAGCGGACCACCGACCGGGTACAGGTCGACATTCACACCGCCCGTCCGGGCATCGTCATCGGCCGCCGCGGCGCCGAGGCGGACCGGATCCGCGGTGACCTCGAGAAGCTGACCAAGAAGCAGGTCCAGCTGAACATCCTCGAGGTCAAGAACCCTGAGATCGACGCTCAGCTCGTCGCCCAGGGTGTGGCCGAGCAGCTGTCCAGCCGTGTCTCGTTCCGCCGTGCCATGCGCAAGGCGATGCAGTCGGCGATGAAGAGCGGCGCCAAGGGCATCCGGGTGCAGTGCTCCGGTCGTCTCGGCGGCGCCGAGATGTCCCGTTCGGAGTTCTACCGCGAGGGCCGCGTGCCCCTGCACACCCTCCGCGCGGACATCGACTACGGCCTGTACGAGGCCCGCACCACCTTCGGCCGTATCGGCGTGAAGGTGTGGATCTACAAGGGTGAGGCTCCGACCAGCCGCGCCGAGCGCGAGGCGGCCGCCGCCGGTGCTCGTGCCGGCCAGCGTCGTGACCGCGACGACCGTCGTGGCCCCGGTGCCGGTGGCGGCGACCGCCCCCGTCGTGGCGGCGCCGGTGGCGCCCGTCGTGGCGCGGGTGCCGGCCG
Source organism: Streptosporangium sp. G12 (assembly GCF_052983175.1). Taxonomy (NCBI): domain Bacteria; kingdom Bacillati; phylum Actinomycetota; class Actinomycetes; order Streptosporangiales; family Streptosporangiaceae; genus Streptosporangium; species Streptosporangium sp. G12. Next base: position 159,937 of record NZ_JBRIQO010000010.1, read on the forward strand.
TGGCGACCGCGCCTCCGCCCCCAGGAACGAGGCGGCCTCGCAGGCTGCCCCCGAGACCGGCCCGGCTGCGCAGCCGGGTGCTGAAGGGAGCTGACCATGCTGATCCCGCGCAGGGTCAAGCACCGCAAGCAGCACCGGCCCGACCGTCACGGCGCCGCCAAGGGCGGCACCAGGGTCGTGTTCGGCGAGTTCGGCATTCAGGCGATTGAGCACTCCTACGTGACCAACCGCCAGATCGAGTCGGCTCGTATCGCGATGACCCGTCACATCAAGCGTGGTGGAAAGGTCTGGATCAACATCTATCCGGACCGCCCCCTCACGAAGAAGCCCGCCGAGACCCGCATGGGTTCCGGTAAGGGTTCGCCGGAGTGGTGGATCGCCAACGTCAAGCCCGGCCGCATCATGTTCGAGCTGTCGGGTGTCGCCGAGCCGGTGGCTCGCGAAGCCCTGCGTCGTGCGATGCACAAGCTGCCGATGAAGTGCCGGTTCGTCAAGCGTGAAGTGGGTGAGGCGTGATGGCTAAGGGCCTGACCGCCGGTGAGCTGCGGGTGGAAGACCAGGACACCCTGGTCACGAAGCTGAAGGAAGCCAAGGAGGAGCTGTTCAACCTCCGCTTCCAGGCAGCGACCGGCCAGTTGGAGAGCCACGGGCGGTTGCGTGCCGTCCGCCGCGAGATCGCCCGTATCTACACCGTGATGCGCGAGCGGGAGCTCGGAATCGTCACGGTAGAGAAGGAGTCGATCGATGGCTGAGGCCACGGAAACCACGACCGAGACGCGGAACTACCGCAAGACCCGTGAGGGTCTGGTCGTCAGTGACAAGATGGACAAGACTGTCGTGGTCGCTGTCGAGGACCGCGTCAAGCACCCCCTGTACGGCAAGGTCATCCGCAGGACGACCAAGTACAAGGCGCACGACGAGGCCAACACCTGCGGTGTCGGCGACCGTGTCCTCCTGATGGAGACCCGGCCGCTGTCCGCCAGCAAGCGCTGGCGGGTCATCGAGATCCTCGAGAAGGCCAAGTAGGCAACGCGCCTCGTGGGGGGTGACACCGTCACCCCCCATGACGGCGTCCAAGGGGGCGAAGCGATCTTCGCCCCGCCTGCGGTGGCGGTCCTGAGAAGGGCTGTCGCCGGGGGAAAAAGACCATCAGGTTCCGCAAGGCTCACCCACGGGTGAGAACCGGCGAGACAAACAGGAGTTCAAGTGATCCAGCAGGAGTCGCGGCTCAAGGTCGCCGACAACACCGGTGCGAAGGAAGTCCTTTGCATCCGTGTTCTCGGTGGCTCGGGCCGCCGTTACGCGGGAATCGGCGACATCATCGTCGCCACGGTCAAGGACGCCATCCCCGGCGGCACCGTGAAGAAGGGCGATGTGGTCAAGGCCGTCATCGTCCGCACCGTCAAGGAGCGCCGCCGTCCCGACGGTTCCTACATCCGCTTCGACGAGAACGCCGCCGTCATCATCAAGGACAGCGGTGACCCCCGGGGCACCCGCATCTTCGGTCCCGTCGGACGTGAGCTGCGTGACAAGAAGTTCATGCGGATCATCTCGCTCGCGCCGGAGGTGTTGTAATGCCGAAGCTTCATGTGAAGAAGGGTGACCTCGTCCTGGTCATCGCCGGCAAGGACAAGGGTGCCAAGGGCCGTGTGATCGCCGCCCACCCGCGCGATGAGCGCGTGGTGGTCGAGGGCGTCAACATGGTCAAGAAGCACGCCAAGGAGACCAACCAGGGTCCGCGCGGCGCCAAGACCGGTGGCGTGCAGACCCTGGAGGCTCCCATCCACGTGAGCAACGTCAAGAAGCTCAAGGATGAGAAGCCTGCCAAGGACGACAAGCCCGCCAAGAAGGAGTCGGCCAAGGCCGCTTCCGAGGAGACGGGTGAGGACAACTGATGACCGCGAACACCACCGAGACCGGACAGCGGGCCCTCCCGCGCCTCAAGCAGCGCTACCGCGAAGAGATCATCGCGAAGCTGAACGAGCAGTTCGAGTTCGAGAACATCATGCTGGTGCCCACCATCACCAAGATCAAGGTGAACATGGGCGTCGGCGAGGCCGCGCGCGACTCGAAGCTCATCGAAGGCGCCGTCCGCGACCTCACCGTGATCACCGGCCAGAAGCCGGCGGTCGTCCGCGCCCGCAAGTCCATCGCCCAGTTCAAGCTGCGCGAGGGCATGCCGATCGGCGCGCACGTCACGCTTCGCGGTGACCGCATGTGGGAGTTCCTCGACCGGCTGCTCTCGCTGGCGCTGCCCCGAATCCGTGACTTCCGCGGTCTGTCGCCCAAGCAGTTCGACGGCAACGGGAACTACACCTTCGGTCTCACCGAGCAGGTCATGTTCCACGAGATCGACCAGGACAAGGTCGACCGCCAGCGTGGTATGGACATCACGGTCGTGACCACCGCTAAGACCGACGACCAGGGCCGGGCGCTGCTGAAGCAGCTCGGATTCCCGTTCAAGGAGGCCTGATCATGGCGAAGACGTCGCTCAAGGTCAAGGCTGCTCGCAAGGCCAAGTTCGAGGTCCGGGCGTACACTCGGTGCTCGCGCTGTGGTCGTCCCCGCGCCGTCTACAGGAAGTTCGGCCTGTGCCGCATCTGCTTCCGCGAGATGGCGCACCGGGGCGAGCTGCCCGGCATCACCAAGTCGAGCTGGTAGCCTTCCGCGCGGCCCCGTGAGCGATCACGGGCCCGCGCGTGGCACCGGCCGCACATAGAAGTCGTATTCACCGGGCGCCGACTACAGGCGCCCATGACCGCACCGTAGGTCCCCTGTGGAAACCGCGGTGAGGAAGGCCACCGGCCATGACGATGACGGACCCGATCGCAGACATGCTGACGCGTCTGCGAAACGCGAACTCGGCGTACCACGACAGTGTGGCGATGCCGTACTCGAAGATCAAGGCGCACATCGCCGAGATCCTCCAGCAGGAGGGTTACATCCAGTCCTGGAGCGTCGAAGACGCCAAGGTCGGAAAGAACCTCGTGGTGGAGCTGAAGTTCGGGCCGACCCGTGAGCGGTCCCTCGCGGGCCTGCGCCGGGTTTCCAAGCCCGGCCTGCGGGTTTATGCAAAGAAGGACAACCTGCCCCGAGTCCTGGGCGGACTGGGCGTCGCGATCATCTCGACGTCCGGCGGTCTCATGACGGACAAGCAGGCCGGCAAGCGTGGAGTGGGCGGGGAAGTCCTCGCCTTCGTTTGGTAGAGGGGAGAACGAACAGCATGTCAAGAATCGGACGGCTGCCCATCCCCGTACCGAACGGAGTGGACGTCGCCATCGACGGCCGGGACGTCACGGTCAAGGGTCCCAAGGGCACGCTTTCACACACGGTCGCGGAACCCATCGCGATCGCCAAGGGTGACGACGGCAACCTGAACGTCACCCGCCCCAACGACGAGAACAAGGTCCGTGCGCTGCACGGCCTGTCCCGCACCCTGGTCGCCAACATGGTGACCGGTGTGACCCAGGGTTACTCGAAGACCCTGGAGATCGTGGGCGTCGGTTACCGCGTGCAGGCCAAGAGCCCGACTCAGCTCGAGTTCGCTCTCGGCTTCAGCCACCCGGTGATCGTCGACGCCCCCGAGGGTGTCACCTTCCGCGTCGAGCGGCCGACGCTGTTCCACGTGGACGGCATCGACAAGCAGAAGGTCGGCGAGATCGCCGCGAACATCCGCAAGTTGCGCAAGCCCGACCCGTACAAGGGCAAGGGCGTGCGCTACCAGGGTGAAGTTATCCGCCGCAAGGTCGGAAAGGCTGGTAAGTAGGCATGGCTGGCAAGACTGCGTTCGGCAAGCACACGGCCGCCCGCGCCGTCTCGCGGGCCCGCCGCCACGGCCGAGTCCGCAAGAAGGTGGCCGGTACGGCCACGCGTCCGCGCCTGGTCGTCAACCGCTCCACGAAGCACCTCTTCGTGCAGATCGTCGACGACACCCAGGGCCACACGCTGGTGAGCGCGTCCACCATGGACGCCTCCCTGCGCTCGGCGGAGGGCGCCAAGACCGACAAGGCCAAGCAGGTCGGCGAGCTTCTCGCTCAGCGGGCCAAGGCAGCCGGGATCACCGCGGTCGTGTTCGACCGGGGTGGCAACCGCTACGCGGGCCGCATCGCGGCGCTGGCAGACAGCGCACGCGAAGGCGGACTGGAGTTCTGATGACTCCGTCCCAGGATCGCAATCCAGGATCGCACCCGATGGCCCGTCTTACGAATGAGAAGAGGAACCACTAATGGCTGGAGCTCCGCGTCGCGGTGGCGCCGCCGGTGGCGAGCGGCGTGACGGTCGTCGTGACGATCGCCGCGGTGGAAACGCTGACAAGGGCGTCTCGTACATCGAGCGCGTTGTGAAGATCAACCGAGTGGCCAAGGTCGTGAAGGGTGGTCGTCGCTTCAGCTTCACCGCCCTCGTCATCGTCGGTGACGGCAACGGCATGGTCGGCGTCGGCTACGGCAAGGCCAAGGAAGTGCCCGCGGCGATCGCCAAGGGTGTCGAAGAGGCCAAGAAGCACTTCTTCAAGGTGCCCCGCATCCAGGGCACCATCCCGCACATCGTGCAGGGCGAAGAGGCCGCGGGCGTCGTCTTCCTGCGTCCGGCCTCGCCCGGTACCGGCGTCATCGCCGGTGGCCCGGTGCGCGCCGTGCTGGAGTGCGCCGGTATCCACGACGTGCTGTCCAAGTCGCTCGGCTCGGACAACCCGATCAACATCGTGCACGCCACGGTGGCGGCCCTGAAGGGCCTCAGCCGCCCCGAGGAGATCGCGGCCCGCCGTGGTCTCCCGATCGAGGACGTCGCCCCCAAGCGGATGCTCAAGGCTCGCGCCGAGGGTCTCGCGGAGGCCGCGGCCGCGAAGGCGGTGAGCTAGTCCATGGCACGCCTGAAGATTACCCAGGTCCGTTCCAAGATCGGTGGCAAGCAGAACCAGCGTGACTCGCTGCGCTCGCTCGGTCTGAAGCGAATCGGCGACGTCGTTGTCAAGGAGGACCGCCCGGAGATCCGCGGCATGGTCACCGTGGTGACGCACCTCGTCACCGTGGAAGAGGTCGACTAGACATGGCAGAGAACACTCCGCTCCGCATCCACCACCTGCGTCCGGCCCCCGGCGCCAACAAGTCGAAGGTCCGTAAGGGCCGCGGCGAGGCGTCCAAGGGCAAGACCGCGGGTCGTGGTACCAAGGGCACGAGGGCCAGGAACAAGGTCCCGCTCGGCTTCGAGGGTGGCCAGGTTCCGCTGCAGCGGCGCCTGCCCAAGTTCAAGGGCTTCTCCAACGCCCTGTTCAAGACGACCTACCAGGTCGTCAACCTTGACAGGCTCGGCGAGCTGTTCCCCGACGGTGGCGACGTCACCGTCGACGCGCTCGTCGCCAAGGGCGCGGTTCGTAAGAACCAGCTCGTCAAGGTTCTGGGAACCGGTGACATCTCCGTGGCGTTGAACGTGGAGGCGCACGCCTTCTCGGCCAAGGCCAAGGACAAGATCGCCGCTGCCGGGGGCTCCGTCTCCGAGCTGTAGGCGTTATCATCACGCGGCGCGGGGGCTCGTAATGGGCTCCCGCGCCCGTAGTGCGTTAGAGTTCGCTGGACAGTGGGCCTCGACTCATTTCCTTGGGCTCATTGACTGGATATGGCAAAGATGGAACACCCCCGCACCATCGCTGACCGACCTCGCCTTTCAGGCGCGCAGGAGGGACCGTGCTGACCGCATTTACCCGAGCGTTCCGTACGCCGGACCTGCGTAAGAAGTTGCTCTTCACTTTGGGCATCATCGCGCTGTTCCGACTTGGGTCGGTCCTGCCGACTCCGGGTGTGCATACCGAGAACATCAGCCGTTGTCTCACCCAGGCGCAGGCGGGGGACGCGGGCAACATCTACGGAATGGTGCAGCTGTTCAGCGGCGGCGCCCTTCTGAAACTTTCAGTTTTCGCCCTCGGCATCATGCCGTACATCACCGCGAGCATCATTCTTCAGCTGCTCGTCGTGGTCATCCCGCGCCTGGAAGCCCTCAAGAAGGAGGGGCAGGCCGGACAGACCAAGATCACGCAGTACACCCGTTACCTGACGGTCGGCCTGGCCGTGCTGCAGTCGACCGCCTTCGTGGCCCTGGCCCGCAGCGGCCAGCTGTTCCCGCAGTGTCGCGAGGAGATCCTCCTCGACAAGGACAACGTCTTCGCCATCGTCACGATGGTGCTGACCATGACGGCCGGCACCGCCGTCGTCATGTGGCTGGGCGAGCTGGTCACCGACCGCGGCATCGGCAACGGCATGTCCATCCTGATCTTCACGCAGGTCATCGCGGTCTTCCCGTCCGAGCTGCTGAACATCGCCCGCCAAAAGGGCGCCTTCGTCTTCGCCGTGGTCATCGTCGTCGGTATCGCGATGATCGCCCTGGTCGTGATGGTGGAGCAGGCGCAGCGCCGGATCCCGGTGCAGTACGCCAAGCGCATGGTCGGCCGCAGGATGTACGGCGGGACGTCGACCTACATCCCGCTGAAGGTCAACCAGGCCGGCATCATCCCGGTCATCTTCGCCTCCTCGCTGCTCTACCTTCCGCAGCTGATCACGACGCTCTTCACGAACACCCAGGAAGAGCCGCACCCGATCATCCAGTGGATCTCGCAGGAGTTCGGCGGCGGCGGGACCACCCCGACGTACATGATCACCTTCTTCCTGCTTATCGTCTTCTTCACGTACTTCTACGTGTCGATTACCTTCAACCCCGTTGAAGTCGCCGACAACATGAAGAAGTACGGTGGGTTCATCCCGGGCATCCGTCCGGGCCGCCCGACGGCTGAGTACTTGAACTACGTGCTCACGCGACTCACCGCTCCTGGCGCGCTGTATCTGGGCCTGATCTCCATGGTGCCGATCGTCGCGCTGGCGCTCGTCGGTGCGAGTCAGAACTTCCCGTTCGGAGGGACGAGCATTCTGATCATGGTTGGTGTCGGCCTCGACACCGTGAAGCAGATCGAGAGCCAGCTGCAGCAGCGCAACTATGAAGGCTTCCTGAAGTAGTGCGCCTCGTCCTGGTCGGGCCCCCCGGAGCGGGTAAGGGGACACAGGCCCAGTTCGTCGCATCGAACCTGTCGATCCCGAAGATTTCGACAGGTGACATCTTCCGCGCCAATGTCTCGGGTGGCACGGAGCTCGGCAAGCTTGCCAAGGAATACATGGACCGCGGCGACCTCGTACCCGACGAGGTCACCATCGCGATGGTCCGCGACCGCCTCGCCGAGAAAGACGCGCAGGACGGTTTCCTGCTCGACGGCTTCCCCAGGAACGTGCCCCAGGCCGAGATCCTGAAGAAGATCCTCGCCGAGTTCGAGGTCGGTCTGGACATCGTCCTGGAGCTCGTGGTCGACGACGAGGAGGTCGTCCGCAGGCTCGCGGGACGCCGGACCTGCAGCCAGTGCGGCCGCATCTGGCATGTCGACTTCGATGACAAGAAGGACGACGTCTGCGACGCCTGCAACGGCCGGCTGTACCAGCGGGACGACGACAAGGAGGCGACCGTCAGGCACCGCCTGGAGGTCTACCAGGAGCAGACCGCTCCCCTGGTCTCCTTCTACGCCGACGAGGGGATCCTGGTCGGCGTGGACGCCACCGGTCCGGTGGAAGAGGTCACCCAGCGCGCGATGGAGGCTCTGAACCCCTTCATCGGCTAGCGAAGCGATAGCACCGAGCACGCCACCCATGGGTTTCTCATGGGTGGCGTGCTGTCATTTAGGGCAGAATCGGGGGAATTGGGCTCCCGGACCGCCCGTTGAACCACCCCAGGGGGTGTGCACGTGTTCAAGAAGAACAAGCATGGAATCCAGATGAAGACGCCCGAGCAGGTGGAGAAGATGCGGGCGGCAGGTCTCGTGGTCGGCCGTACCCTGCAACTCCTGCGGGAGAGCGTCCAGCCGGGCATGACGCCCCTGGACCTGGACGCGATCGCGGAGAAGGCCATCAGGGACGAGGGGGCGATCCCCTCCTTCAAGGGCTACCAGGGCTTTCCCGCGACGATCTGCGCCTCGGTCAACCACGAGGTCGTCCACGGCATCCCGAGTGACCGCCGCCCGCTGCGGGAGGGCGACATCATCTCGATCGACTGTGGCGCCATCCTGGACGGCTGGCACGGCGACTCGGCCGTCACGGTCCCGGTCGGCGAGGTGGATCCCAAGCTGACCGAGCTGATGCGGGTCACCGAGGAGGCCATGTGGCGGGGCATCGCCGCGCTCACCGTGGGCCGCCATCTGTCCGATATCGGCCACGAGGTGGAGAAGTACGTCCGCTCCCAGGGGCGCTACGGCATCCCGCAGGAGTACGGCGGCCACGGCATCGGCACCGAGATGCACATGGACCCGTGGGTGGCCAACCACGGCAAGCCCGGCCGGGGCCCGAAGTTCGAGCCGGGCATGTGCTTCGCCGTCGAGCCGATGGTCAACCTCGGGACGGACAGGACCAAGGTGCTGGCCGACGACTGGACCGTGGTCACGATCGACGGAAAGGTCTCCGCACACTTCGAACACAGCGTCGCCGTGACACATAATGGACCTTGGGTATTGACCGCCCTTGACGGGGGGAAAGAGCGGCTTGCCGACCTGTTGGGAGACGCGGGCTGATTCGGGCCCGCCGGCGAGCGGATGTGGTGACATGGCGGCTGGTCCGGAGATGCGAGCCTCCGACGGAGATCGCGACAAGGTCGCCTCGGTCCTGAGGGAGCACTACGCCCAGGGACGCCTGACCACGGAGGAGTTCGACGAGCGTCTGGAGCAGCTCTACACCAGCAAGACGTACGGCGAACTCGCCGTCCTCACCTCCGACCTTCCGGACGTCGACCTGCGCCGGCTCCCCGAGGCCCCCTCCCGGGCCCCTGAGCGCGCCAAGGCGAGCAGCGTGAAGGGCGCGCAGGACAAGGGCCTGACGGCCGCCTGGTCCGTCTGGGCGACGGCCAGCGGCATCAACTGGATGATCTGGCTCATCATCGGGGTGACCGGCGACGACTTCCCGTACCCGTGGCCCCTGTGGGTCATGGGCCCGTGGGGTGTGGTGTTGCTGGTGACGACGGTCGCCACGGTCCTGGGGCGAGGACGGAACCCGTAATAGTGCACTCTGGGCGTTGAGTGTGCATTCCTCCGCAGAAGGAGGGATTGAATCTTCCTAACGTGAGCGGTGTCCGGACAGCCGGACCCCGGTTCACAGGAGGAAGATTCAATGAGCAAGATCCGTACAGCCCTGGTCGGAGCGGCGCTGGCAGGTTCGCTGGCCACGGGTGTCCTCGCCGCCCCGTCGGCGATGGCCTCGGCCTCGCAGGCCCCGGCCGGGTCCGCCGTCGCGGTCCAGGAGACGCAGACGTCGAGCAAGCACTTCTTCGGTCCGTACTACTCGGGCTTCGGCGGCGGCGAGAGCTTCGGCAAGCGCTCCTACTTCAAGGGCTACTGGACCAGCAGCGGTGGCCGCTACTGGTTCTACGGCAACCTGTTCGACCGCGACCGCGACCGCCAGCGCAGCTACGTGTGGTTCAAGTGGCACGACAAGTTCGGCTCGCACAGCAAGGTGTTCAGCACCTTCGGCAACTCCGGCTTCAACAAGTTCGGCGGGTTCAAGAAGAGCAACGGCTTCGACGACTTCAAGATCCGGGTCTGCGAGGGCGGCAACAAGTTCGACGACTGCGGTCGCTGGGGTGACGCCTTCTGATCCCTCCCCACTCCTTCCGGGGGGACGGTCCGAGTGGTCAAGGTCATCCGATGAGGGCGGGGGCCCTTCCGCGGGACGTTGGCCGAGAGGTGTTGATCAAGGGGTGTTGGTCGAGAAGCGTCGGCCGAGAGAAGTCGATCGGGAAACGTTGATCGATAAGGTTGGTCGAGCAAGCCCCCCGGCGCCGGGTCGCCGGGGGGCTTTCCCGTGCCCGGGGGCTTTCCGATGCCCTGAGGTTTTCCGGTGCCGAGGAGGTGACGGGACGATGGGGACGCTCACGCGGGCTCCCGGTCCCGAGGAGGCCTGCCGGGTGGTCCTGACGGAGGCGATCACCCGGATGGAGCCTCGCCGCGCGGACCCGGAGGGCGGACCGGGAGCGGCCTGAGAGCGGATCGGTGGCACGTCGGGGGAGGAGCGGGCGGATCGGGGGCGGGGAGCGGGAGCCGGGATGCTGGCCTGACCTGGCCGGACGTGCCACAATGGCGAAACGAGTATTCGCGCGTCGAGCCGTGCCGTCCGTCCCGCTCGGGATCTGCGGTATCCTTTGTAGCGGTTGTGTCAAGGTACCGGCCGTGTGTTTCGCATTTCCTCGCCCGGTGCCGTACACTCCTTCTTCGGTTCACTATGACCATTGCGCATCGGCGGTGTCGCAACCGCCGCTCTCATCGAAGCGCTGGGTCGCGGCTGCTTAGTGTTCCGAAGCCTCAGACGACCGATCAGTGAAACGCGAGGGACATGGCCAAGAAAGACGGCGCCATCGAGATCGAGGGCACTGTGGTTGAGTCGCTCCCGAACGCGATGTTCCGGGTGCAACTCGACAACGGCCATAAGGTCCTGGCCCACATCAGCGGGCGGATGCGGATGCACTACATCCGGATCCTTCCTGACGACAGGGTTGTCGTCGAACTGAGCCCCTACGACCTCAGTCGTGGGCGGATCGTCTACCGATACAAGTAAGCGCGTCTGAGGGACGAATAGGACTATGAAGGTCAAGCCGAGCGTCAAGAAGATCTGTGACAAGTGCAAGGTGATTCGCCGGCACGGTCGCGTCATGGTGATCTGCGACAACCTGCGCCACAAGCAGCGCCAGGGTTAGTCGCTCCAAACAAGGCCCCGTGAGAGTCCGCTCCTAAGAGGCGGACTCGATCCATGTGGGGCTTTCACGTAATCGTGTCTCACACCTGCGCCGGCGGCTCGCGCCGTACCCCGCAGGAGACCCCCGGTCGGAGGCCGGGGCCCTCACCCCGGGCATGGGGAGGGGAAGTGAGGCGCAGGACCTCCGCCATAACGAAGGAGAATGCCCGACCATGGCTCGCCTGGTTGGTGTAGACCTCCCCCGCGACAAGCGGCTGGAGATCGCTCTCACCTACATTTTCGGAATCGGCCGCACTCGTGCGCTCGAGACCCTTCAGGCCACCGGCGTCAACGGCGACCTGCGGGTTCACCAGCTGACCGACGAAGAGCTGGTGCCGCTGCGCGACTACATCGAGGCGAACTACAAGATCGAGGGTGACCTCCGTCGCGAAGTTCAGGCCGACATCCGTCGCAAGATCGAGATTCAGTGCTACCAGGGCATTCGGCACCGCCGTGGCCTTCCCGTGCACGGTCAGCGCACGCAGACCAACGCACGCACCCGTAAGGGCAAGAAGAAGACCGTGGCCGGCAAGAAGAAGCCCGGTAAGAAGTAGTCCGCGTAGCCGCAGGACCGAAGACCTCAGGAGTGAAGGCAAAGAATGCCTCCTAAGAGCCGCCAGGGTGCACCCAAGAAGGTGCGCCGCAAGGAAAAGAAGAACGTCGCTCACGGGCACGCCCACATCAAGAGCACGTTCAACAACACGATCGTCTCGATCACCGACCCGAGTGGGAACGTGATCTCCTGGGCCAGCGCCGGCCACGTCGGGTTCAAGGGCTCTCGTAAGTCCACCCCGTTCGCGGCGCAGATGGCCGCGGAGAACGCCGCCCGCCGCGCCATGGAGCACGGCATGCGCAAGGTCGACGTCTTCGTCAAGGGCCCCGGCTCCGGCCGTGAGACCGCGATCCGGTCGCTGCAGGCGACCGGCCTCGAGGTCGGGTCCATCCAGGACGTCACCCCCGTGCCGCACAACGGCTGCCGTCCGCCCAAGCGCCGTCGCGTCTGACGCCCAGGAGAAGATAGAAAATGGCTCGTTACACGGGTGCGGACTGCAAGCTCTGCCGCAGGGAGAAGACCAAGCTTTTCCTCAAGGGCAAGAAGTGCGAGTCCGCGAAGTGCCCCATCGAGATCCGTCCTTACCCGCCGGGTGAGCACGGTCGCGGCCGTCCCAAGGAGTCTGAGTACCAGCTCCAGCTTCGTGAGAAGCAGAAGACCCGCCGCATCTACGGCGTCCTCGAGAAGCAGTTCCACAACTACTACGAGGAAGCCAACCGCAAGACCGGCAAGACCGGCGAGAACCTCCTCCAGATCCTGGAGAGCCGTCTCGACAACGTGGTCTACCGCGCCGGTTTCGCGGAGTCGCGCGACGCCGCCCGCCAGCAGGTCCGTCACGGCCACATCCTGGTGAACGGCAAGAAGGTCGACATCCCGTCGTACCGCGTGCGCGAGCACGACATCGTCGAGGTCCGCGAGAAGTCGCGCAACCTCCTGCCCTACGAGGTGGCCCGCGCCACCGCCGGTGACAAGACGTACCCGGCGTGGCTGGGCGTCGTCCCGGACGCGCTGCGCGTCCTGGTCCACCAGCTTCCGGTCCGTCAGCAGATTGACACCCAGGTCCAGGAGCAGCTGATCGTCGAGCTCTACTCCAAGTAGCGGCTCCTGTAGGTGCCGTGCGGCGATCCGCCGTACGGCACCTATGCTGTTGTTCGAGCGGCGTCAAATAGCGGGCGCCGCCATGCAAGGGAGATCTCACCATGCTGATCGCTCAGCGTCCCTCCCTCCTTGAGGAGTCCCTCGAGGAGACCCGGTCCAAGTTCATCATCGAGCCGCTGGAGCCGGGTTTCGGTTACACCATCGGCAACTCGCTGCGCCGCACGCTGCTGTCGTCCATCCCGGGCGCGGCCGTGACCAGCATCCGCATCGAGGGTGTGCTGCACGAGTTCACCACCGTGCCGGGCGTCAAGGAGGATGTCACCGACATCATCCTGAACCTCAAGGACCTGGTCGTCTCCTCCGAGCACGACGAGCCCGTGGTGATGTACCTGCGCAAGCAGGGCCCCGGTGACGTCACCGCCGCCGACATCGCGCCCCCGGCCGGTGTCGAGGTGCACAACCCCGAGCTGCGCATCGCCACCCTGAACGGCAAGGCGAAGCTGGAGATGGAGCTGACCGTCGAGCGCGGTCGCGGCTACGTCTCCGCCGCGCAGAACAAGCAGCCGGGCCAGGAGATCGGCCGCATCCCGATCGACTCCATCTACTCGCCGGTGCTCAAGGTCACCTACAAGGTCGAGGCGACCCGAGTCGAGCAGCGCACCGACTTCGACCGTCTGATCCTGGACGTCGAGACCAAGCCGTGCATGAAGCCCCGCGACGCGGTGGCCTCCGCCGGTAAGACCCTCGTCGAGCTGTTCGGTCTCGCCCGCGAGCTGAACGTCGAGGCCGAGGGCATCGACATCGGCCCGTCGCCGACGGACGCGGCCCTCGCCGCCGACCTGGCGCTGCCGATCGAGGAGCTGAACCTCACGGTCCGCTCCTACAACTGCCTCAAGCGCGAGGGCATCCACACCGTGGGTGAGCTCGTGGCCCGCAGCGAGCAGGACCTTCTCGACATAAGGAACTTCGGTGCCAAGTCCATCGAAGAGGTCAAGCAGAAGCTGCACGAGATGACGCTCGCGCTCAAGGACTCCCCGCCCGGGTTCGACCCGAGCGCGGTGGCCGGCGGCGGCTACGACGACGACGACAGCGCCTACGTCGAGACCGAGCAGTACTGAGTTCCGGGACGTCCCGCAGCGTCACGTCTCGCGGGCGTCCCGCGGCACCGGGTGACCCCTCGTCACCTCCGGTGTCACCGAGTTTCACGATGACGGGGGCCCTCCGGCCCCCGGCCCGACCCCGGTACCTCGTACGGCCGGGGCGGGTTTACTCCCAAGGAGAACGTTATGCCTAGGCCCACCAAGGGTGCCCGTCTCGGCGGCAGCCCGGCTCACGAGCGGCTGATCCTGGCGAACCTCGCCACCCAGCTGTTCCAGCACGGCCGGATCAAGACCACCGAGGCCAAGGCGAAGCGTCTGCGTCCGGTGGCGGAGAAGCTGATCACCAAGGCGAAGAAGGGCGACATGCACAACCGTCGCCAGGTGCTGACGATCGTCAAGGACAAGAGCGTCGTCCACCACCTCTTCACCGAGATCGCCCCGACCTTCGCCGAGCGTCCCGGTGGCTACACCCGGATCACCAAGATCGGCCTTCGTAAGGGTGACGCCGCCCCCATGGCCGTGATCGAGCTGGTGTCCGAGCCGCTGAACGCGGTCAAGGTCGGCCAGGCCCCGGCCGCCGCCAAGGCCACCGCGCCCAAGGCGGAGGAGACCGAGGTCGAGGAGACCAAGGCCGGCGAGGCCGACGAGGCCAAGGCCGAGACCACCGAGGAGACGAAGGCCTCCGAGGAGACGACCGAGGCTCCCGCCGAGGAGACCGAGGCCAAGAAGGACAACGCCTGATCTCTCAGGCCCCGTGAACGGGCCCGGCACCTCCTCAGCGGGGGGCGCCGGGCCCTTTCCGTTCTCCAGGCGGTCTCCCGGAAGGTCTCCGGACGCTCTCCCGGGAATGCCCGGGAGGCCCGGGGGCGACGTGAGCCCGTGAGAGTTCCAGAAAGGAACCATCGTGGTACGGCTGAGGCTGGATCTCGCCTATGACGGCACCGACTTCTCCGGCTGGGCCAAGCAGCCCGGGCGGCGTACGGTCCAGGGGGAGATCGAGGAGGCGCTCGGCAGGATCCTGCGGCTCGCCGAGCCCCCGGCGCTGACCGTGGCCGGGCGGACCGACGCAGGCGTGCACGCCCGCGGTCAGGTGGCCCACGTCGACCTGGACCCCGGCGCGCTCGGCGCGCTGGACGGCCGCGGCCGCCGAGGGGCGGCCGCGGGCGAGGGCCCCGAGCCGGGATCCGCGGCGGAGCTCGCCGAGAGGCTCTCCGCCATGCGCAGGAGGCTCGCCGGGGTCCTGCCGCCCGATGTGCGTGTGCGTCTCGTCACGGTGGCTCCTGAGGGCTTCGACGCGCGGTTCTCGGCGCTGTCGAGGCGGTACGCCTACCGGATCTCCGATGCCCCGGGCGGGGTCGACCCGCTCCGGCGCCGCGAGGTCGTCTGGTACAACAGGCCCCTCGACGTGGACAGGCTGAACGCGGCCGCCGCCGCCCTGCTCGGCGAGCACGACTTCGCCGCGTTCTGCAAGAAACGCGAGGGCGCGACCACGATCCGCGAGCTCCAGCGGCTCGACTGGGCCCGCGAGGACGGGCTCGTCGTCGCGACGGTGACGGCCGACGCGTTCTGCCACTCCATGGTCCGGGCGCTCGTCGGGTCTCTGCTGCCCGTCGGCGAGGGGCGGCTCCCGGTCGACTGGCCGGGCGGGGTGCTGGCGAGGGCCGTACGGGACTCGGGGGTGCACGTCGCGCCCGCGCACGGGCTCTGCCTGGAGGAGGTGCGCTATCCCGGCGCCGAGGAGCTCGCCCGGCGGGCCGCGGAGACCCGCCGGGTGCGGACGCTCAGCTCGTGACGCGGCGCTCCACGACCTTCGCGGTCTGGTCGCGGAAGGCGCCGCTGACCTTGCCCAGCCCCTTCTCCTTGGCGGTCGGCGTGTGCCCGTCGCTGAAGGTGGCGTAACTGAACACGATGTAGCGGCCCCACACCATCCCGGCCGCGTAGCCGCCCGCGATGTGCACCCGCTCGCCGCCCGTGCCGGCGGCCGAGGGCAGGCCGCGGAACCACAGGTTGCTGCCGAGATTCTTGGCCTTGTCGGCCGCGACCGCGGACTCGCGGGTGGGCAGCACGGCGATCCCCGTGGTCACGGCGTATCGCCGCTTGCTGTCCACGTACGTCGCCCGCAGCACCCGGCGGCACTCCTGGCTGCGAAGGGTGCCGGCGAACTTGCCGGACGCGGCCTTGTGGCACTGCTCGGTGACGTCGGTCTTGACCCTGGTGAAGGTCGTCCCGGCCACGGACACCTTCTTGCCGAAGGCGGCGGCCACGGTCATCGTGCCCGGGTCGGTCTTCTCTGAGTTGAGCATCGTGGTGTTGATCGGCTCGGGCTCGCCGGTGATGTCCAGGTCGTCGGTGGGGTCGAGGGTTCCGGAGCTGGGAATCGGGTCCGTCGCGTTCGCCGACTGCTTGGCGCTGAACGACTGGTAGGCGAAGAAGGCACCGGTGCCGATGCCGACCACCACGACCGCGACCACGGCCGCGATCAGCGTCGTACTCGCCCTGCTGCGGGCCGGCGCGGGGGCGGGAGGCGGGGGCTCGGGGGTGAACGCCGAGATCGGGGTGAACGCCCCGCGCGTCGTCGCCGGGCCGGTCCCGAGGACCGCCGTCGGCTCGCCCGCGGGCGCGGAGGTCACCGGCGGCGGGGGCGGGAGGACCGGGAACGGCGGCGCGACGCCGGTGACGACGGGGATGCCGCCCGGCGGGGTCGCCTGGTCCGAGGAGGGGAAGGGCTGTGCCGCCTCCGGGCCGGGATCGGCGGCCTGGGACGGTGCCCGGTCGCGGGCGGCCTGGTCGAGGGGAGGCGTGGGCACCGGCGAGGCCGGCTCCGGTCCCGGCCGTGTGCCGGGCTGCGCCACGGGCGCGGACACGGGGGACATCGGGGACGCAACCGCCGGAGCGGGGCCGGACAGGACGGGAGGGGCCTCGTCCGGCGGGCCGGCCGGTGAGGGCGCGGGGGTCTGCTGAGGAGAGACCTGCGGGGCGGAGGGCTGAGCGGGGGCCTGCCAAGCGGGCGGGTCCTGCCGGGGTGCGAGGCCGTGGCCGTCCTCCAGGAGGTCCCCCGGCGCGGGGTGGGCCGGCGCGGCGGGCCCGGTGGCGCGGACGTCGACCGTGGTGTCGCCGCTCTCACCCGGTTCCTGGTGGGGGGCGGCGTCCGGCGGCCACACGGCGACGTCGCCGGGCTCTCCCGGGCGGGCGGCGCTCTCCTCAGGATCGGTCCACACCGGCTCGCCGGTCGCGGCGGGCCAGGGGGCCTCCTGTCCGGACGAGGGCCAGACCTGCATGCCCGCGGCCGCGGCGGTGAAGGCGGGCGGCGGCTGCCAGGGCGGCGCGCCCGGCACGATGGGCGCGGTGGACAACGGCTGGTCGCTCCGCGGCGCGGAACCCCCGTGCTCGTGGCGCTCGCCCTCGCCGACCTCGCCGGGCCGCGGGGGGGCGGCCGGCTCCGCCGGCCAGGCGGGGGAGGAGTCGTCCTGGAGCGGGGGCGGCCAGGCGGGGGAGGTCGCGTCCGAGCCTGGGGCGCCGGGCCAGGACGGGCCCGAAGAGCCGCCGGATCCGGGGGTACCGGGCCAGGGCACGGACGGACGGTCGGCGGGAGAGGGCCAGGCGGGTGAGGTGGGTGAGGTGGTCTCGTCCCGGAGCGGGGGCGGCCAGGCGGGGGAGGTCGCGTCCGAGCCTGGGGCGCCGGGCCAGGACGGGCCCGAAGAGCCGCCCGGGTTCGGCGGGGCCGGCCAGGCGGGAGGGGAGGGCTCCGGGGGCGTGGGGGAGTTGATCCACGCCGGAGGGGCCGGATCGGGCCGGGAGAACTCCGACCAGGTGGGGCCGGAGGGAGCGGGCGGGAACCCGGGCCGCGGGTCCGGGAGCTCGGGCCGCGGGCCTGAGAGCTCGGAGGGGAGATCCGGCCGAGCGCTCCCCGAGGGGCCGGGCGGGAACCCGGGCCCGGCGGGATCGGAGGGCTCGGGGGAGAACTCGGGCCGCGGGGGACCGGAGGGCTCCGAAGACGGGAGCGGCTCCGGCCGGGGCGCGGCGTGCGAGGGGCCGGGCCAGGGGGCGGGCGGGTCGTCCTCCGGCTGGGCGTACCAGTCGTAGGGGGCCCCGTCGCCGGGGACCGTCCATGGTTGAGCCGCCCCGGGAGTCACCTCCGGCCACGCCGAAGGGTTGTGGGGCTGCTCGTCACCTGTGAGATCGGTCCGCAGCACGTGGGGCGAGGGCTGGCCGAAACTCGGCGGCGGCGTCGCCGGTGCTGCCGAACCCTCGGCTTCACGTTGGTGCTCGGACCCGGATTCCTGGCCACGCATACGACGCAGCCTAGCGACAGCCGGAGATCGTCATGCGAGTATGGCCGTATCGTCTGCCGGATTCATGCCGCAAAACGGCGGTATGAACCCATGGTCAAGGGCGTTTTCCGGTCAGTGATCGCGCCTCCAGGGCGGGGGTGACGGTCGCGTCCGCCGCGCCGAAGGCCGCCTGGTTCAGCTTCTTGACCTCGGTCTTCTTCGGCAGATGGCCGTCCTTGTACTGGAACCAGACCATCACCGCGTAGTGCCCGTGGCGCCACTCGCCCACGAACGCCTCACCGGTGCCGAGAAGTTTGGTGACCTTATCCTTACCTGGGAGCGGTTTGAGGTATTCCTCCCGCTCCTTGCCGGAGCCGACCGAGACGACCTTGGACGCCCCCGCCGACGTCTTGAGGTTGGCGACTCCCACGGTGCCGATGATCTTCCCCGAGGCGTCGCGGAAGCTGGCCCGCAGGAGCTGGTTGCACTTGGCCGCGGTGAGGGCCTTCTGGAGCTTCTCCCCGACCACCGCCTTGTCGCACTTCTTGTCGGTCCTGCGCGTGGTCATCAGGTAGGTCTGCCCGCCGATCTTCACCTTCTTGCGCTTGAACACCTCGTTCAGGGTGAGAAGGTGCGGGTCGCCGGCGCGGGAGGAGGCGAAGCCGAACTTGCCCTCCGCGGTGCTGGCGGGCGGTATCAGGGGGGCCTCGGCGGTGGGGCCCGTCGCGCCGGGCACCGGGGCGGGGTCGGAGTTGGCCAGCACGGCCAGGCCGATGCCCGCGGCGACCAGCGCGGCGAACGCCCCGGCCGCGATGAAGATCGGGCGACGTGAGCGGGGCCCCTCGTCGTACGGGCTCCACATCTCCTGGCGGGGTCGTTCCCTGGGGGGTTCCGCGGGGCGTTCCCGCGGCCCGGTGGGCCGGGAGGCCTGCTGGGGGGGCTCGGCGGCGCGGTTGTTCGGCGAGGCGTCGAACCAGTGCTGGCCCTGTGCGGGCGGCGACGCGTCAGGCCGGTTGTAAGGCTGGCGGCGCGGCGGCTCCACGGGAAAACCCATGCGCCGAGCGTAGCCCGGTATCGGAGCCGGTTGGCTCAGGAGTATCCGAAGTCCTGGGTCCACCAGGGGCCGTCGGGGCCCTGGACGGCCCCGACCCCGGTGGCCGTGAGCTCGCAGTTGAGGATGTTGCGCCGGTGGCCGCTGGTCCCCATCCAGCTGCGCACCGCCTCGTCGGGAGAGGTGTAGCCGCGCCCGATGTTCTCCGCGCCGCCGTCGCGGTAGCCGGTGGCCTCCATCCGCTCCCAGGGGGACGTGCCGTCGGCGGAGTTGTGGGAGAGGTTTCCCGCGGCCGCCATCCCGGCCGAGTGCCTCCTGGCCGACGAGGTCAGCCGCCTGTCGATCCGGAGCGGTGCGCACCCGGCCCGCCTGCGCTCCACGTTGACGAGCCGGACGACCTCGCGCTCCATCGCGCCGAGGACGGAGGTGGCGCCGTCGCCGCCGTCGCCGTTGAGCAGGTAGCGGGAGGGGCCGTCCTTCCCGGAGCCGCCGGGCGACGCGTCGGCGCTCGGGGTGGGCCGCGGGCGCCGGTCCTGGGGGGTGGTGGGGGCGACGGAGGCGCGGGCGACCCGGGCGAGCGGGGCGCGCTCGACCTGTCCGGCCAGGGCGCCGCTGGGTGCGGGCCTCGTCGGCCCGGTGTCGTTCAAGTAGATCTGGTCCGCGGCGTTCTCGTCGCGGCTGCCCCGACCGATGATGAAGCCGATCAGCAGGACCGCCAGCAGGCACGCGAACACCCCCATACGACGCAGGCGCGCTCGCTGGGTATGCCCGGGGTGAGGAAGCTGCCACATACCGCTATCAAAGATAGGGATGTTTGCGGTGAGGAAGAAGGGAATGCTGAGAACATATTGGAACCGTTCCGTGAAGGTTCCGGCGCGGCGGTCCCGAGATCACCGTCCGGCGCCCTTCCCCGGGGGTGCGGGGAGAGGCCGTGCCGCCGGGTCCCGGCCCTGGTGACGACCCCTTGCGGCGGTCGTCGGATTCCGTCGTCCCGCGTGGCGGTTCCCGGGCACCGCTTGGGGGCGGGTAGACTGCCAGGGGTACCGGCGGAGAGTCATGTCGTTTTGCAAGCACTCTCCCGTGCCGGTATCCTGCTAGTTCGTTGTGTGCGAATTGGTCTCCTCTTGCAGACCGATACGCGGCGCGTCCGGCGTCATCTCCTCTTTTTCTGGAGACGGAAGGTCCGGGCTGTCGTGTGCCCGCACCTACCGACCATGTTGCTGTCCTCTCCGACAGCGCCGAAGACGCGACCAAAGAAGGCATACGACCGTGCGCACGTACACACCCAAGCCTGCCGAAGTCGAGCGTCAGTGGCACATCATCGACGCCACCGACATCGTGCTTGGCCGGCTGGCCAGCCACGTCGCGATCCTGCTTCGCGGTAAGCACAAGCCGACCTTCGCCAACCACGTCGACACCGGTGACTTCGTCATCGTCATCAACGCCGACAAGGTCGCGCTGACCGGTAACAAGCTTGAGCAGAAGAAGGCCTACCGCCACTCGGGCTACCCGGGCGGTCTGCGCTCCATGACCTACGGCGAGCTCATGGACAAGCGTCCCGACCGCGCCGTCGAGAAGGCCGTGAAGGGCATGCTGCCCAAGAACGCCCTCGGCCGGAAGATGATCAAGAAGCTCAAGGTCTACGCCGGTTCCGAGCACCCGCACCAGGCGCAGCAGCCGGTGTCTTTCGAGCTCACCCAGATCGCCCAGTAGTCACTAGCTGCTTGTCGCCAGCAGCGTTGGCCGATGGCCGACGCCGAGTAGGAAAGTTAGAGGAGAACCGTGGCTGAGTCCACCGGTGTCGAGACGCCCGTCGAGGCCGAGCAGGAAGCGTACTCCGCGGAGGAGTTCCCCTCCGAGTACACCTCCGAGTCCACCGCCAGCGGCGACGTCGCCGTCCGCAAGCCCATCACCACCGGCAACTCGTACGGCACGGGCCGCCGCAAGGAATCCGTGGCCCGCGTGCGCATCGTGCCGGGCACCGGCAAGTGGACGATCAACGGTCGTACGCTTGAGAACTACTTCCCGAACAAGGTCCACCAGCAGATCGTCAACGAGCCCTTCGTGGTGCTCGGTGCCGAGGAGCAGTTCGACGTCATCGCCCGCATCAACGGCGGCGGCGTGACCGGCCAGGCCGGTGCCCTGCGCATGGGTCTCTCCCGCGCGCTGACCGCGCTGGACGTCGAGGTCAACCGCCCGCCGCTGAAGAAGGCCGGCTTCCTGACCCGTGACGCCCGCGCCACCGAGCGCAAGAAGTACGGCCTCAAGAAGGCCCGCAAGGCTCCGCAGTACAGCAAGCGTTAAGCGTTGGGGCGCCTTTTCGGCACCGACGGGGTACGTGGGGTCGCTGGACGCGACCTCACGGCCGAGCTCGCCATGGACCTGTCCGTGGCCGCGGCTCATGTCCTCGGCGATGCCGGGGCGTTCAATACCAGCGTCGGGCGGCGGGGCCGTCCCGTCGCCGTCGTGGGCCGGGACCCTCGGGCTTCAGGAGAATTCCTGGAGGCCGCGGTGGTCGCCGGCCTCGCGTCGTCTGGTGTGGACGTTCTCCGGCTCGGCGTGCTGCCCACCCCGGCGGTCGCTTACCTGACGACGGCTCTCAGAGCCGACATGGGCGTGATGATCTCCGCCTCCCACAACCCCGCCCCCGACAACGGGATCAAGTTCCTCACCCGAGGCGGCTACAAGCTGCCCGACGCGGTGGAGAACGAGATCGAGCAGCGGCTCGGCGAGAAGTGGGAGCGTCCTGTCGGTGCCTCGGTCGGCCGCGTACGCGAGGCGTACGGTGAGGCCGACCGCTACGTGTCCCACGTGCTGTCCACCGTGGACGGCCGTCTCGACGGCCTGAACGTGGTCCTCGACTGCGCCCACGGCGCCGCCCACATGGTGGCTCCCGAGGCGTTGCTGCGGGCCGGAGCCACCGTGGAGACGATCGGGGCGCGCCCCGACGGTCTCAACATCAACGCGGGGGTCGGCTCCACCCACCTGGACAAGCTCCAGCAGATCGTGGTCTCCCGCAACGCGGACGTTGGCATCGCCTACGACGGCGACGCGGACCGCTGCCTGGCCGTCTCGCACACCGGTGAGATCGTCGACGGCGACCAGATCATGGCCGTGCTGGCCATGGCCATGCACGCCGAGGGCAAGCTGATCGGCGACACCGTGGTGGCCACGGTCATGTCCAACCTGGGCTTCAAGATCGCGCTCAAGAACGCCGGTATCGACGTCGTCGAGACCGCCGTGGGCGACCGCTACGTCCTGGAGGCCATGAGGGCCGGCGGTTACAACCTCGGTGGCGAGCAGTCCGGCCACGTCCTGATGCTCGACCACGCCACCACCGGGGACGGCCTGCTGACCTCGCTGCACCTGCTGGCGGTCGTGGCGCGGGAGAAGAAGTCGCTGGCCGAGCTGGCCTCGGTGATGACCCGCCTGCCGCAGGTCCTGGTCAACGTGAAGGACGTCGACCGGTCCAAGGCCTCGGCTCCGGAGCTGGCCGCCGCGGTCAGCGCCGCGGAGTCGGAGCTGGGAGAGACCGGGCGCGTGCTGATCCGGCCCAGCGGCACCGAGCCGATGATCCGCGTCATGGTCGAGGCCGCCTCGGCGGAACAGGCCGAGCAGCTGGCCGGCAGGCTGGCCGACGTCGTCCGCACGGCCTGCGTCTGAACGATCGAAGCACGGCCCGTACTCCGGTGCGGGCCGTGCTTCGTTTCGTGCCCGGCCTTTGTGGCGCCCGGCTTTGACGCATGACCTTCGTGTCCGGTCCGCAGTGTCCGGTATGTCACCCCGGTCTCCGTGACCGGCCGTTGCGCGAGGGCTTCGTGACCGGCACCGCCCGGCTCGCGCGGTACCCGTTCCGCCGCGCTTGACGCGCTTCGTGCTCGTGGCCCGTTGTGTCCAGCTTGTCCGGCGCCACGCCACACTTCGCATTGATTGACACTCTGAGTCATCGATCGGACACTTTCAGTGGTTGGGGAGGGATTCCCGCCAAGAAACCGCTCATCGTGCCGAATGGCCACGAGCCCCGGTGGCCATCCGGTCACTCCGGTCGTCACGATGCCCACGCGGCGCGAGGCCGCCGACATCGTGATCGATCGAGGGGTGCCGCGCCGTGCTTTCGCTTCTCGCCGTTCTCGGCGGCGTCCCCGATCAGGCCAACACAGGGCAGACGGACTACACCGGCGCCTCCGTCGTGGCCGGAGAGGCCGTCCAGTACACGGTGACCCTGGTCAACACCGGCGACGCGATCCTCGACAACCAGGTCACCTCGGCGACCATCGGCAGCACCCGCCCCGCCGGCGGCACCGACCCCGGCTGTTCCGTCCAGATCGCCGTGACCCCCACCAGCATCACCCTCGTCGACCTGACCAGCACCTTCACCCTGACCGGCAAACCGGACTCGACGGTCCGCGACAGCCGGGCCGTGACCATGACGGTCATCACGAACAGTTTCGACGGCCACACCGTCACCGTGCGGGCGGCGTCCCCCGAGCTCACCTCCGACCAGCCCGGCAACGACTCCACCATCCCGATCGGGAACCTGCGCGTGCGCGAGAGCGGCACGTCGGCCTTCCAGCCCCTTTCGACCACCGTCCCGGTGCTCGTCCACGACCAGCCGGTTGCGTCCGCCCCCGACGGAGACGCCATCGGCACCGACTTCGAGGCTTACATCCCCTTCGTCCAGGTCGGCACCTATTCGGGGACGCTCACCTACGTCGCGACGGTCAAATGACGCCGCGCCATCCAGGGAAGCCCCGGGACTCCCCGTACACGAGCAACGTGAAGGAGAAAGCCATGGCACTGATCACGATGATCCGTCCTTCCACCGGCACGCTGCGCGCCGCGGTCCGCTACGGGCTCGGCGCGGCCCTGGTCGTCGCCCTCGCCGCACCGTCATCGGCGGCGGCCGTCCTCGAACCGCGCCCCGAGGACCCCGGGGACGCCGGAGGTGCCGGGGGCAGGGCGGGTAAGGCGGTGACCGGGGGCGTACCGAGCCTGAGCATCAGCATCGACAACGGCCGGACCTCCGCCGAGGAGGGAGATCGGCTCACCTACGCCGTCACCGTGCGCAACACCGGGGCGACCCGCGTGCGCGACCTCGAACTCACCCAGACCCTGCCGGCCGGCCTCAGGTTCGTCTCGGCGGACGGCGGGGGCTCGGCCTCGAAGGGGCAGGTCCGCTGGAGCGCCGACGTGCCGCCCGGCAAGGACGTCACCTTCCACACCGTCGCGGAGGTGGGGGCCACCCCGGAGGACCTCCTGCGCCTGGCCAGCATCGCCTGCGCGAACACCGAGGGAAGCGACAGGCCGATCGTCTGCGCCACCCACTCCGACCAGTTGCCCGCCGGCGCGGCGGCCGAGGCCGCGCACGCGAGGGCCCACCCCGTGTCGAGCCGCCTGGGATACGTGGGCCTGGGCGCGGGGGCCGGGCTGCTGGCCCTGGCCGGGCTGCTGTTCCTCCGCCGCTCCAGGCGCGGCCGCCACCTGCGGCAGTCGCCCTCGTGACGACCCGGGCGTGCACCCCTGGAACGGGGTGCACGCTGTCCGGACGGGCTACTCGTCGCCGGTGAGGGAGAAGCTCCGCAGGCGCCTGCCCGCCCAGACGACCGCGCCGACGGTGACGATGACCAGGGCGGGGACGGCGAAGCCGAGAGTGATCTCGGTGGAGAAGAACGCGGAGGACGACAGCTGGTCGGCGATCGTCTGGGCCCACTGCTGGATGGAGAACCTGCGGGCGCCGGGCACGAAGTTGCCGACCACGCCCTCCCAGACGAGCGCGTAGACGATGCCGATCGTGACCGCGTGCCGGGTCAGCACGCCCAGCAGCATGAACACCGCCGCGTACGCGATCCCGCCGATGAGGGAGCCGAGCGCGAAGCCGTACGCGATACCGGATTCGAGGCTGACCAGCAGGTAGGCCGCGACGAAGGTCGGCACGGCGGCGAACAGCGCGAGCATCGAGGCGGCGACCACGAACTTGGTCCGGGCGATCGCCGGGCGGGAGATCGGCTTGGACAGCAGGTGGATGATCGTGCCGTCGTCGATCTCGGGGGCGATCACCCCGGTCCCGGCGATCAGGCCGAGCAGCGGCAGCATGGTGCCGATGGCGAAGGTCTGCATGAGCGTGACCGCGGTCCGCTCGTCGGCGGCGCCGATGAACCTCAGCAGGGCGGCCATGGCGACCAGCACCACGGGAAGCATGATCAGCAGCCAGATCCGGCGGCGGCCGAGGAGCGCCCGGTAGGAGATTCCGGCGATGACACCGTTCATGGTCAGCTGCTCCTGTTGATCAGGTAGGAGAAGACGCTCTCCAGGTCTTCGTCGGCGGGGGAGACCTGCAGGATCCGGATGTCCGCGTCCTTGGCGACCCTGGGCAGCAGCCGGGTGAAGCGCCGGAAGTCGACGGCGTGCACCTCCAGGCCCGCCTGGGTCAGCGAGACCGAGCCCGAGGAGGCGTCGGCGATCAGCGCGGACGCCAGGCGGCGGTCGTCGCTGGAGCGGACCCTGAACAGGTGCGGGCGGTCGGTCATCCGGCGGCGGATCTCGCGGAAGTCCCCGGAGGCGGCGTGGCGTCCGGCCACCAGCACCTCGATGTGCTGGGCGACCCGCTCCACCTCCTCCAGGATGTGCGAGCTGAACAGGATGGTCTTGCCCGCGGTGCCCATGGCGCGGACCAGGTCCATCAGGTGCAGGCGCTGGCGCGGGTCCATGCCGTTGAACGGCTCGTCGAGCAGCAGGACCTGCGGGTCGTGGACGAGGGCCGCGGCCACCTTGACGCGCTGGCGCATGCCCTTGGAGTACGTCTCGATCCTGCGGTCCTTGGCGCTCTCCATCTCCACCAGGGCGAGCGCCTTGCGTGCGGCGTCGTCGGGGTTGGGCAGGCGGTGCAGCCTCGCGCTGGACAGCACGAACTGCCAGCCGGTGAGGAAGCCGTAGACGGCTTCGCGCTCGGGGACCAGGCCGATGGAGCGGTAGATCTCGTGGTTGCGCCAGATGCGGTCGCCGTCGAGGGTGACGGTGCCGCCCGAGGGGGCGAGGAACCCGGCCATCATGTGCAGCAGCGTGGACTTCCCCGCGCCGTTCGGGCCGAGCAGCCCGGTGACGCCGGGGCCGACGGTCATGGTGATGTCGTTGACGGCGACCACGTTGCCGTACCAGCGGGACACCTGGGCCAGTTCGATCTTCATCGGGAGGCCGCCTTACGGTAGCGCGCGATCAGGGCCGTGACGGACAGGGCGATCAGCGCGATCATGATCACTCCCGCGACCAGGGATCCGCCGCCCGGCGGGTAGATGACGCCCGCGGTGGGCGTCGCCCCGAAGATCCCGACGTGCACGGCGGCGTCCACCAGGAAGAACGGGTTGATCAGCCACGCCCACGCGGCGGTGGTGTCGTCGCCCATCGACTCCAGCGTCGCGAACAGCACGGTCGACACGGCGGAGGCGAGCAGGTAGAAGGCGATGACCGCGGCCACGCCCAGGCCGCGCCTGGGGGTGAACGAGGCGATGGCCACGCCGAGGCAGGCCAGCAGCAGCGCGTAGCAGACCGCGCCGGCCATGGAGGTGAGGTATTCGGCGGTGTGCGTGTCGCCGGGCAGGTCGATGACCACCTCGCCGATGTAGAGCACGGTGAGGGGTGCCGCCAGCAGCAGGAACATGGCGGTCGTCATCGCCGCGAGCTTCGCCCCGACGTAGTCCCAGATCGTCACCGGGCGCGACAGGTAGAGCGGCAGCACCCGGAAGCGCAGGTCGGGCGCGACGGCGTACGGCGACTGCGAGGCCAGGAAGATCGCGAGCACGGCCTGCATGACGACCGCGTACTCGGTGTAGCGCATCCCCTCCTGCTTGGCCAGCGCCATGATCGCGATGGAGACGACCGCGGGCAGGAGCATGACGCCCAGGAGCACGAACGGGATGATCTTCGAGCGGGCGGTGCGGCCGAGCCCGAAGATCCCGCGCAGGCTGTGCAGGGTCAGCGCTGCGGTGGCGTGGCCGCGGCCGAGCCGCGGCCCCTCGTAGTGGCGGTATCCGATGTCGTGGATGACACCCGTGGGTTCAGACATTGACCGGCTCCCTGAAGACGTCCTCGATGCGCTGGCGGCCCTGCTCCACGCGCACGAGGCAGAGGTCGAGCTCGCAGACGGCGTCGCGGAGCGCGTCGAAGGTCTCCGGCGCGCGGACGTGGACGAGCAGCAGCCTGCCGTGCGGGGTGACGGTCTCGCCCAGCTCGGTCAGCCGGGCCGCCAGCGCGTCCTGGCCCTCCTCGACCTCGACGGTCACGGTCTGGGTGATCTGGGTGAACTCCCCGATGGACGAGGAGCGCAGCAGCTTGCCGCCGTCGATCACGATGACGTGGTCGCAGACCCGCTCCAGCTCGCCCAGCAGGTGGGAGGTGACCAGCACGCTGATGCCGAACTCGGAGCCGATCCTGCGGATCAGCGCGAGCATCTCGTCGCGGCCCCGCGGGTCGAGGCCGTTGGTGGGCTCGTCCAGCAGGACCAGGCGCGGGTCGTGCACCAGGGCCTGGGCCAGCTTGACGCGCTGCTTCATGCCGGTGGAGTAGCCGCCCATCGCCCGGTAGCGCTCCTCGTACAGCCCGACGTGGCGCAGGACGTCGGCGGCGCGCTCGCGGGCCGCGGTGCGCGGCAGGCCCGACATCTGGGCCATGTGCACGGTGAACTCGGTGGCGGACAGGTCGGGCGGCAGGCAGTCGTGCTCCGGCATGTAACCCACGACCCGGCGGATCTCCGCCCCCCTGCTCGTCGCGTCCATGCCCAGCACCTGGGCGCTTCCCGCGCTGGGTTCGAGCAGGCCGAGCAGGATCTTGATCAGCGTGGATTTGCCCGCGCCGTTGGCGCCGACCAGGCCGGTCACACCGGGGCCGACGGTGACGGTGAGCTGGTCGAGCGCCGTCACCCGGGGGAAACGTCTGGTTAGTCCCTCGGTGGCGAGGATAGTCATGCTCGGACACTATCCGTCGCCGTAGGTGCGCACCTCCGTCACACGAAGGAGGCTCGCATCGTCCGAAAGGGCAATTCTCAGCCGCTAACTCCCACTCGGGCGGGCCGGCAGCCTCATCCCGAACCGGGACCAGTAGGCCTTCTGCACGAGGAGTGTCACCACGCCGGAGATGACCATGCCCGCGACGTTCACCCCGAGCTGGACGGCCGAGGCGGTCATGTCGCCCCAGCGGGCCAGCGCGGCGGCGACCGCGAAGTATCCGGCGGCGGGGACCGTGGTGACCGAGATGAAGACGCCGACCAGGGCCGAGGACTTGCCCGCGGTGACCGAGAGCACTCCGGCGGCCCCGGCGAGCAGCGCGACGATGAACGACCACCTGTCGTACTTGACGATGAACTCGATCTCCTCGTGCCCGGTCGCCAGGGTGCCCAAGCCGATCCAGCCGAGCCCCCGCGCGACCAGCGCGCAGACGAAGGTGATCACGACGGCGACGGTGAAACCCAGGACCAGGGTCCTGGCCGCGCGGCCGATGAGGTCCCTGTCGGTACGGAGCAGGCCGAAGCAGACGGCCGCGATCGCGCCGAACTCCGGTCCGAGCACCATCGCGCCGACGATGAGGATCGGCGAGTTGACGATCACACCGATCGCCGCGAGCAGCGTGGCGATCGTGAGGAACACGAGGAAGGCCCAGGTGAGCCGGGTGTCCTCGTCGACCCGCTGGGCGAACTCCGCCCAGACCACCGCGTCGTCGCTGTCGCCCGGCGCCTCCTCCTTGGCGCGCTCGGCCACCTCCGAGATCGCCAGGTCGACCTCCTCGGCCGCGATCGAGCCCTTCGTGTGCAGGCCGAGCTCCTGGAAGCGCTCGATCACCTCGTTGGCGGCCTCGCGGGCGATGTCGAACTGGAGGAGGTCACCGGCGGGGGAGCGCGCGGCACCGGGGAACACCACGATGTTGACGACGCCGACGCACTCGTCGAGTACCTCCAGCACCTTGTCCGACAGCTCCGGCGGACTGATCACGCGTAGATGCAGCACGGGCCAACCCTAGGACCTGTGCCCCGGCCCGCTGAAGCCCGGAACCGCATGGCCGTCTCCCGGTCGTCGTCCCGCGGTCCCGCGCAGGGCCGGCGTTCGGTGTCCGGTGCGGGGGCGGATCTCCTCAGGGAACCCTGACGGCGGGGTCGGTGCTCAGGCGCCGGAGCAGGTCGGCCGTCCGGGAGACCTGCTCGGCGTCCCGCCCGGTCCGGTGGCCCGACTCGATGGCGCCCGCGAGGGCCGCCAGCTCGTGCGGCGGCATGAAGGCGCGCGCCGCGCGCAGTCGCAGCAGGACTTTGCGGCCGCCCCGCTCCTGGGCGTACAGGTACAGGTACGGGAGCCGGCGGCCGGTGAGGTCGCGGGCCCTTGAGCACTCGGGGAAGGAGTCCAGCCAGACATGGGCTCGCGCGAGGTCCACCCTGCGCGTCGTGAACGCGCCGTGGACCTCCACGACGCTTCCCTCCAGCTCCGCCCGGAAGCGGAAGATGCCGAGGAGGACGATGAGGAAGACCACCAGGACCACGACGAAGGGAACCATCAGGATCTGGAGGCCGAGAGAGGAGCCCTCGGCGGACAGCTCGGCGGCCCGTTCGAGCTTCGAGATCGCGAACAGCGGGATGCCGACGAAGGGCACGGCCAGGAGCGCGGCGCCGATCTTCATGCCGGTGCTCGCGCCAACGCTCAGCTTCAGCGGCCCATGGGACGGGATGCTCACATATCAGACACTAAGTCACTCCACCGGGTGAGCCTTGGTGCCGATCCGGCATATATGGCCGCGAGTAGAGGGAACTTTTGCCTTTGGCGGTGGTTGGTTTCGCGGCGCACCCGACGGCGCGCCCGACGGGACCCCGTCATCGGCGTGGCGGCTCAGGCGAGCGAGTCGATCCAGCGTTCCAGGCGGCGGCCCTCCCCGGCCATGAGTTCGGGGTCCCTGAAGGTGTTGGTGAGGAGTGCGATGCCCTGGTAGGCGGCGACCAGGGCGACCGCGAGCTCGCGGGAGTCGGATCGGCCCATCTCCCGGAACTGCAGCTCGGCATAGTCGATCAGCAACCGCATGACCTCGGCCGCGGCGCGGTCGAGGCCGTCGGTGCGCTTGTCGAGCTCCGAGCACAGGCTCCCGGTGGGACAGCCGTATCGCGCGGTGAGCTCGCGCTGCTCGATCCAGCCGCGCAGGAGCGCCTTCAGGCGGTCGCGGGGGCCGTCGGTGTGCAGGTCGAGAGAGGCGGTCATCGCCCGGAAGCCGAGCGCGTGCGCCTCGATCGCCGCCTCGACGAGCTGATCCTTGGTCTTGAAGTAGTAGTAGACGTTGCCCAGGGGGACCTCGGCCACGCGGGCGATGTCGGCCAGCGTCGTCTTCTCGACACCCTGCTCGTGCAGGACCCGGGACGCGGCGGCCACGAGCCGCTCCCGCTTGCCCCGCTTCGCGGTAACTGAGTCAGTCATCTCACTGACGAGTGTAGACAGCCCGGGCGGCTGCTGGTTATGGTCTTTTTAGTCAGTCAACTAACTTATTCGCGACGGGCGGGACTTTCATGATCGTGATCACGGGATCGACCGGGAACGTCGGACGGGTGCTCGTACGGGCGCTCGCCGAGGCCGGGGAGCGGGTGGCGGCGGTTTCGCGACGGCCTTCGGACGTGCCGGAGGGCGTGACGCACCACCGGGCCGACCTGGCCGACCCGCAAAGCCTCCGGCCCGCGCTCGACGGGGCCGACGCGCTGTTCCTCCTCGTCGCCGGTGCCGGAGAGCACCTGAACCCGCGAGGCATCCTCGACGTCGCGAGGGCGGCCGGGGTCCGGCGGGTCGTCCTGCAGTCCTCCCAGGCCGCCGGGACGCGACCGGAGTCCGGCTCCCACGCTCCCCTCCGGGCGTTGGAGGACGCCGTCCGGCGGTCGGGCCTGGAGTGGACCGTTCTGCGGCCGGGAGGCTTCGACTCCAACGCGTTCGCGTGGGCGGAGACGATCCGCTCGCGGCGGACCGCCGCCGCGCCGTTCGGCGACGTCGGGCTGCCGGTCGTCGACCCGGCCGACATCGCCGAGGTCGCGGCCGTGGTCCTGCGCAAGGGGGAGCACGCCGGTCACACGTACGAGCTCACCGGCCCGGCGCCGATCACCCCGCGCCGGCGGGCCCGGGCGATCGGGGACGCGCTGGGCACGCCGGTGCGGTTCGTCGAGCAGAGCCGCGAGGAGGCCCGGGAGCAGATGCTGCGCTTCATGCCCGAGCCGGTCGTGGACGGCACCCTCGCCATCCTGGGAGAGCCGTCGGCCGCCGAACAGCGGGTGAGCCCCGACGTGGAACGGATCCTCGGCCGCGCCCCCCGCGCCTTCGCCGAGTGGGCGCGACGCAACGTCGGCGCCTTCAGGTGACCCGTTCGCGGCGGTGGCGACGGGGGAGGCGCACCCGCGCTCCTCGGGCGGAGGCGTCGGGTTCCCGACGTGCCGCCGCTCCGGCGGCCCCGCTGTCACCGTCCGCTACCGCGGGCTCGCGAAGAACGCGGTCAGGGAGGGGGTTTCGCGGATCCGAACGACGCGACCACCGGCCGCCGGCGTGATCCGTGACCAAAATCGGCGATCTGGTCGCCGGTTTTTGAATCGGCCGTCACTTGGCGTAACCAATGCCGTAGCGTTTGGAAAACAACAACCGCCTCGGGGGAGTGACGCCCGAAAGGGGCGAGCGATGCCACCCAGACCCCGCAGCCTCAAGCGGCAGATGGACGTTCTCACGACCCAGATGCGCGAGCACGGGGCGACGTGGAGCCAGATCGCCGCGGACTATCAGCTCCGGTTCAAGCTCAATCCGCTGCGCGGCTTCCGCGAGGCACACCGATACACGCAGTCCGAGGTGGTCCGACTATGGAACCTGCGCTGGCCCGACGACATGCTCAGCGAACGCCGGCTCGGGGCGTGGGAGGCCTGGCCTTCGGCGACCGGCAACGAGCCTCCCATCTCCGGACTGGAACGCCTGGCCCGCATCTACCGGTGCCGGGCCGGGGACCTGGTCCATGGGGAGGACCACAGCCGTGACGACGACCGCATCGGCAGGCACCCGGCGGCCAAGGACCGACCCGTTCCCCGGCCCGTACTCACCGTTACCGATATCGCCTCATTTCTGGACGGGTTGCCGACACAGCCGCCCGGCCACGAGGCCGATCGGGTTCTCACGGTCGCGGCTCTGCGGGAGCAGGAGTTCGGCTATCTGGTCGCCGCTCTCACCCAGTGGGCGGACGGGATGAAACGCCGCGACCTACTGGCCGTGGTCGCCTCCGCGGCCGCCGCGGCGCACGCCTCCCCCCTTCTCGCCCACCTGGACCGCGACACCCTCGAACGCCTGACGTCGGCCTCCCGGGCACCCTCCCGGGTCGACGGCGAGGTGGTCGGGCATGTGGAGACGATCCTTCGTCACGCCATCAGGCAGGAGGACATCCTGGGTCCCCAGGCCGTGCTGGAGACGGCTCTGGCGCAGCACGGGCTGGTCCGCCGGCTCCTGGCGGGCGCCGCCGACGAGGACCTGCGCCGGCGACTGATGTCGCTGCTCGCCGACATATCCCGGTTCATCGGGTGGCTGCTGTTCAACTCCGGTGACTTCGCCGGAGCCGAGCACTATTACGGCCAGGCCCGGCGTGCCGCTCATGAAGCCGACGACGACCTCATGTCCAGTTACGTCCTCGCCCAGTGGAGCCACCTGGCCACCTGGTCCGGCGACCCGCGTCTCGGGGTCGAGCACGCTCTCGGGGCACTCGCCTGGGCGCAGCGAGCCGGCAGTCCCATACTGATCGCCTACGCCAACGACGTCGGCGCCCGCGCCTATGCGGGAATCGCGCGTCGCGAGAACGGCAAGAACCGGGCCAGGGACCACGCGCGGTGCCGTACCGCGCTGTCGGCCGCCCGCTCGGGGCTGGACGACTCCACGGAGGACGACCCCGGCCGGAGACTGACGTACTTCTTCGGCCCGGCCATGCTCACGCTGACCCGCGCCCTGTGCCACCTCGACATGCGTGAACCCGACAACGCGATCGCCTGCGCGCGCGAGGCGATGACCTCGATAGGGACGGCCTTCTCCCGCAACCTGGCGTTCGGTCACCTGTATCTCAGCCGCGCGTTCGCCCAGAAACGTGAGATCGGCCAGGCCTGCACGGAGCTGGCCCTGGCCGCCGAGCTCACCAGCCGCAACCGGTCCCCGCGACTGGTCGCGGCCACCGCCGACGCCCGTCAGGCCCTGTCACCCTGGAACCGCACCGACGCCGTGGTGCGCCTGGACGAGCGGCTGCGCTCCTACGGTCTGCCCGCGGGCAGGTCTTCCAGGACGTAGATGTCGTAGACGTCGTTGACGGACGACGCCGGGGCGTCCACGCTCCCGACCTGCCGCCAGCCCCATGATCGGTAAAGCCGCTGGTTGTCCTTCAACCGCGGCTCCACGGCCAGCACCGCCCGCTGCGCCCCGCACCCCGCCAGCACCGCCTCGGTCAGCCGTCTGGCGATGCCGCGCCCGCGGTGGCCGGGCAGTACGCCCAGATCCACCAGGTGCCAGGTGCGGGAACCGGACTCGTCGGTGAACCCGGCGGGGAGCGGATCACGTACGCCGTTCCACCAGCGGCCCCCCTCCCGCAGGAACGCCCCGTAGGCGAAGCCGACCAGCAGCCCGTCCTGCCGGGCGACCGACAGCCGGAACCCCCGCCGTCGGAGGAGGTCGGCGTAGGAGGCGCGCTGGTGTTCGAACTCCGCGGCCCCCTCGCTGTTGGGCGGGGCACCGAACGCCTCCCGGTAGGTCGTACCGACCTCCTCGGTGATCGTCTCGGCCTCCTCCGGGTCCAAAACCCTCACGATCACACGACCGCTCGCTGTCCTGCCCACGGCACCCGCCCTCCTCACCCGCTCTCGTCTCGAAAACTATCCATGCGGCCTCGCCCGAAACAGCCGGGAGGGCCGCCGCGACGGCCGGGATCGGAGCGCCGCGGTCATCCGGCCTGCCGGGAGCGTTCCAGGTAGAGGACCAGGTCGCGCATCCGGTCCGCGGGCCAGGGGAGGGTCCTGCCGATCTCCTCGCTGTTCTCCCGCCACATCCGCCGCGCCGCGGCCTTGGTCCGCTCACCGTCGTCGCCGTCGTCGTGGAACCGGCTCGCCAATGCGTCCCAGCGCTGGACCAGGGCCCGCACCCGGGGGTCGTCGACGGGGGTGTCGTCCTGTACGTGCCGCAGGAGCTCCTCGACGAGCCCGGCCCATTCGGTCCTGGCCGTCTCGACGGCCTCCGGGCCGAGGTCGGCCCTGCGCCGGGCCAGTTGCTCCCGCTGCTCTGCCGTGAACGAGCTCTCGAACATAGAGATCATCTCCAGGGTCGTCATGAACTGGTCCGGATCGGGCATCGACGCGCTGTCGATCTGTCCCAGCAGGCCGTGAAGCCGCTGTGTGAGCCGCTGGATCCGTGCGCCGTGCGCCTCCAGCTCGCGGAGCTGTGCCGTCAGCAGGTCGCGCATCGCCGCCAGATCGTCCGTGGAGTTCGCGAGCACGTCCGAGATCTCCTCCAGGGACAGCCCGAGCATTCGCAGGGCCCGCACCCGGTACAGCCGCCGCACGTCGCCCCCGGTGTAGCGGCGGTGCCCCGACGCGGTGCGTTCGCTCGCGCGCAGCAGGCCGATCTCGTCGTAGTGGTGCAACGCGCGCACGGTCACCCCGCTCGCCCGCGCCACCTCGCCGATGCTCCACCGGCGCCCGGCGTCGTCTTTCCCGATCACGTCCGCCACGTTAGGACCTGCCGTCGCGGCAGGTTCAAGCCCCTGGAGGCGATACGCCGAGCCTCGCGGCCGTCGGTTTTCGGATCCGCCGGTTGGATCGTGTGGACCGGCGACACCGGACGACGGTGGGCGACCCGTCACGCCGGCTCACCCGGGGTGGGGCTCCACAGGACACGCCCGAGCGCGGAGCGCGGCGGGTGGGGGGCGGGAAGGTCAGATGCGGCGGAGGCGGACGCGCTGGATGGAGTGGTTGGCGCCCTTGTGCAGCACCAGGTCGGCCCGGCCTCTGGTGGGGGCGATGTTCTCGAGGAGGTTGCGCTCGTTGATGTCGCGCCAGACATTCTTGGCGAAGTCGGTCGCCTCCTCCTCCGACAGGTCGGCGAGATACCTGAAGTAGGACTTCGGGTCCTCGAAGGCCGTGCGCCGGAGCTTGTGGAAGCGGTCCACGTACCAGTCGCGGATGTGCTCGACCTTGGCGTCCACGTAGATGGAGAAGTCGAAGTAGTCGTTGATCGCTAGGGCGGTGGGCGGGGCGGGCTGGAGGACGTTGAGGCCCTCGACGATGAGGATGTCGGGACGGCGTACGGCCTGGGTCGCGCCGGGCACGATGTCGTACTCCAGGTGGCTGTAGACCGGGGCCGTCACCTCCGGCAGGCCCGCCTTGACGTCGGCGACGAACCTGACCAGGGCCCGCCGGTCGTAGCTCTCGGGGAAGCCCTTCCTGTGCATGATGTCCCTGGCGGTGAGGGTCTCGTTCGGGAACAGGAAGCTGTCGGTGGTGATCAGGTCCACCCGGGGGTGCTCGGGCCAGCGGGCCAGCAGGGTGTGCAGCAGCCTGGCCGTGGTCGACTTGCCGACCGCGACGCTTCCGGCGATGCCCAGCACGTACGGGGCCGGCCGCCGCCCGCCGCCGAGGAAGGTGTTGAGCGCCGCGCTGCGCTGCCTCACCCCGGTGAAGTGGAGGTTGAGCAGCCGGGTGAGCGGCAGGTAGATGTCGGTGACCTCGGCCAGGTCGATCGGATCGTCGACGCCGCGCAGCTCCTCCAGTTCGTCCACGGTGAGCGTGAGGGGGGTGTTCTTCCGGAGTTCGCTCCACTGTGCCCGGCTCAGCTGCACGTACGGTGTCGCGGTGTCCAAACCGTTGGCCATGCTCAGAGAGCCTACTGATCCGCCGGGAACGGGCCCCTGCCGGGTGCTGATCCGCTGGGCGCGGGTTCCCGCCGGGTGCTGATTCGCCGGTGCGGGTTCCCGCCGGGCACCGGTCGGGATTCTTGGGCTGTCCGGGGGGTTCTCCATAGACGCGGCGGCCGATCTCTCAGGGAGGGGGTATGACAATGTGCGGAATAGTGGGATATACAGGACAGCGGTCGGCGGTCGAGGTCGCGGTCGAGGGTCTGGGCCGGCTGGAGTACCGGGGGTACGACTCGGCGGGGATCGCCCTGGTCGGGGCGGACGGCCTCGCCGTGGAGAAGCGGGCGGGGAAGCTGGCCAACCTCCGCTCGGCGCTGGTCTCGCGGCCCGTGCCGCCGGCCGGCGCGACGACGGGGATCGGGCACACCCGGTGGGCCACCCACGGAGCCCCGACCGACCGCAACGCCCACCCGCACACCGACTGCGACGGGCGGATCGCGGTCATCCACAACGGGATCATCGAGAACTTCGCCGCGCTCAGGACCGAGCTGGAGGGCACGGGGCACCGGATCGTCTCCGAGACCGACACGGAGGTGGTGGCGCACCTGCTGGAGGAGTTCGCCGCCGGGGGGCTCATGGAGGCGATGCGCCGGGTCTGCCTGCGGCTGGAGGGGGCGTTCACCCTGCTCGCGGTCTCGGCCGACGAGCCCGACGTGGTGGTGGGGGCGCGGCGCAACTCGCCGCTGGTGATCGGCAGGGGTGACGGGGAGAACTTCCTCGGCTCGGACGTGGCGGCGTTCATCGCGTACACGCGCGAGGCGGTGGAGCTGGGCCAGGACCAGGTGGTCGAGCTGCGTCCCTCGAAGGTCACGGTCATCGACTTCCAGGGCCTGCCGGCGGTGACGCGTGACTACCACGTCGACTGGGACGCCTGCGCCGCCGAGAAGGACGGCTACGACCACTTCATGCTCAAGGAGATCGCCGAGCAGCCCCGGGCCGTCGCCGACACGCTGCTCGGCAGGATCGGTGAGGACGGGCGGCTGGTGCTGGACGAGATGCGGCTGTCCGATCAGGAGCTGCGCGACATCAACAAGATCATTCTGGTCGCCTGCGGGACCTCGTACCACGCCGGGCTCATCGCCAAGTACGCCATCGAGCACTGGGCCCAGCTGCCCTGCGAGGTCGAGGTGGCGAGCGAGTTCCGCTACCGCGACCCGATCCTCGACCGCGACACGCTGGTGATCGTGATCAGCCAGTCGGGCGAGACCATGGACACCCTCATGGCGGTACGGCACGCGCGCGGGCAGCGGTCCCGGGTGCTGGCGGTCTGCAACGTGAACGGTTCCACGATCTCCCGCGAGTCCGACGCCGTCCTCTACACGCACGCGGGCCCCGAGGTCGCGGTGGCCTCCACCAAGGCGTTCCTCACCCAGCTGGTGGCGTGCTATCTGGTCGCGCTCTATCTCGCCCAGGTCAGGGGGGTGAAGTTCGGCGACGAGATCACCCAGATCGTCGAGCGGCTGGCGCAGATGCCGTCCAAGGTGAGCGAGGTCCTCGCGACCGTCGAGCCGGTCCGCGCGCTGGCCAGGTCGCTGGCCGGCGAGCGGTGCGTGCTCTTCCTGGGGCGGCACGTGGGCTTTCCCGTCGCGCTCGAAGGGGCGCTGAAGCTCAAGGAGCTGGCGTACATGCACGCCGAGGGCTTCGCGGCGGGGGAGCTGAAGCACGGCCCGATCGCGCTGATCGACAAGGGGCTCCCGGTGGTCGTCGTCGTCCCCTCGCCGTCCGGCCAGCGGGTGATCCACGACAAGATCGTGTCCAATATCCAGGAGATCCGGGCCAGGGGCGCGAGGACCCTCGTCATCGCCGAGGAAGGGGACGTCGCGGTCGCGCGGTACGCCGACACGCTGATCCACATCCCGGCCGTGCCGACCCTGCTCCAGCCGCTGGTCGCCACGGTGCCGCTCCAGGTCTTCGCGTGCGAGCTGGCCACGGCCAAGGGGCACGACGTCGACCAGCCCCGCAACCTCGCCAAGTCGGTCACGGTGGAGTAAGCCGGGGCCGGGGGTTCTCCACAGCCTGTGGACAAAGTCTATGGATTATCCACGGCCGGAAGTGGGTATAGGAGCTGACCGCCTCGTTGCCAGATTAATTGTCGATATATGCCATATAGCGGTTTACTGGGACGGATTAACGTGGCGTGAATCCACCGGACCCAAGGGAGCCGCAAGATGGATCGTCGTCGTTTCCTCGCCCGAGGCGGTGCGCTGGCCGCGCTGGGGGTGGCCGGGCCGTTCGCCGGCGTCGCACGGGCGGGAGTGAACGGGGAGATCCTCCCGGGCGCCGGGTACGGGCCGCTGAAGCCGGTCAAGGACGAGCGGGACGGCGTGGTGCGGCTCCACCTGCCCGGCGGCTTCCACTACAGGTCCTTCAACGGCGCCGGCGACAAGTACAGCGACGGATCCACCGTCCCCTCCCGGCACGACGGCATGGCCGCGTTCCGAGGGCCGGCCGGCAGCGCGATCCTCGTCCGCAACCACGAGGTCAACGGCCCGGTCGGCGCGTTCGGCGACCCGGCCAGGGCCTACGACCCGGCGGCGGGCGGCGGCACCTCGACCCTCCGGGTCACCCGCTACGGCAAGGTGCTCAAGTCCGCCCCCAGCCTGACCGGCACCCAGATGAACTGCTCCGGCGGCCCGATGCCCTGGGGCGCCTGGGTGACCTGCGAGGAGACCGTGAACGGGCCGGACGTGGGCAACGACTTCACCGGTCAGGACAACGGCAAGCTCACGCAGAAGCACGGCTACATCTTCGAGGTCCCGCTCGAGGGCAAGGCCGGAGGGCCGATCAGGAACGCCGGGCGGTTCGCCCACGAGTCGGCCGCGTTCGACGGGTTCACCGGCGCGATCTACCTCACCGAGGACAACTTCGGTTTCGCCTCCGGCTTCTACCGCTATCTGCCCCCGAAGAACCCGCTGGAGGCCCGCCGCATCCTCGACGGCGGCAGGCTCCAGATGCTGGCCGTGCGGGGCGCCCCGGGCAAGGACCTCTCGCTCGGCCAGCCCAAGGGAGCCTCGTACGCGACCACCTGGGTGGACATCGACGACCCCGACCCCGCCTTCATCGGCACCCCCGCCAACGACGTCGCCGTCCAGGCCGTCGGCAACCAGGGCAGGGCCAAGGGCGCGGCGATCTTCTCCCGGCTGGAGGGGGCGATCAACCACCACGGCACGATCTACTTCGTCTCCACCCAGGGCGGCGCGACCGCGTCCGGCGACACCCCGCCCAGCGGTTTCGGCAAGGGACGCGGCCAGGTGTGGGCGTACGAGACGTGGAGCGGGCGGCTCAGGCTCGTCTACGAGTCGCCGGGCGCGGTCACCCTCGACCTGCCCGACAACGTCACCGCCAGCCCCCGGGGCACCCTGGTCCTCTGCGAGGACGGCTCGGGCGACAACTACCTGCGCGGCCTCACCCGCCGGGGCGAGATCTTCGACTTCTCCCGGCTGGTCCCCGTCGACGGCGACTCCGGCGCCGAGTTCGCCGGCTCGACGTTCGGCCCCGGCGGCCACACCCTCTACGTCAACGTCCAGTCGTCCAAGGGGATGAGCTTCGCCATCTGGGGCCCCTGGCAGCGCGGCGGCTTCTGACCCGCGGGATCGCGGGCCGGTGACGTGACGCCACTAGCCTGGGCGGGTGATCGTTGGTATCGGCGTCGACGTCGTGGACACGGCCAGGTTCGAGGCGACGCTGGCGCGGACGCCCGCGCTGCGGGAGCGCCTGTTCACCGAGGGGGAGAGCACGCTGGGCGCGGCCTCCCTGGCCGCCAGGTTCGCGGCCAAGGAGGCCGTCGCCAAGGCCCTGGGGGCACCTCCCGGGCTGCGGCACCTGGACGCCGAGGTGGTCGCCGGGGAGCACGGGCGGCCCGAACTGCGGGTGACCGGGCGGGCGGCGGAGGTCGCCAGGGCGCTGGGCGTGGCCCGGTGGCACATCTCCCTGAGCCATGACGGGGGCGTCGCCATCGCCTACGTGATCGCCGAGGGATAGATTCGGTGGAATGCGAATCGCGTACACCTCCGACCAGATCAGGGCGGCCGAGGCGGCGCTGATGGCGACGCTGCCCGAGGGCGCCCTGATGGAGCGGGCCGCCACCGGGCTCGCGGTGGTCTGCGCCAGGATGCTCGGCGCCGTGTACGGCTCCCGCGTCGTGCTGCTCGTCGGCGGCGGCGACAACGGCGGCGACGCCCTGTTCGCCGGGGCCCGCCTGGCGGCCAGGGGGGCCAGGGTCGACGCGCTCCTCGCCGGGACGCGCGTCCACGCGGCGGGCCTGGAGGCCCTGCGCCGCGCGGGCGGCCGGGTGACCGGCCCGCACCCCGATCACGGTCCCGCGGAAGACCCGGCGGGAGCGCGGGTCCGCGACCTGCTCGGCGCGGCGGACCTGATCGTGGACGGGATGCTCGGGATCGGCGGGACCGGGGCGCTCAGGGAGCCGTACGCGACCCTGGCCGGGCTCGCGAACGACGCGCCCGGCGAGGTCCTCGCGGTGGACGTGCCGAGCGGCGTGGACGCGAGCAGCGGCCGGGTGGAGGGCCCCGCGGTCCTCGCGGACGCCACCGTCACGTTCGGGGCGTGGAAGATCGGGCTGCTCGTCGATCCGGGCTCCGGGCACGCGGGCCGGACGGAACTCGTCGACATCGGCCTCGGCCCCCACCTGCCCGACCCCGACGCGGCCGTGCCGACGGACGCCGACGTGGCCGCGCTGCTGCCCAGGCCCGGCGCGTCGTCCGACAAGTACCGCAGGGGCGTCGTCGGGATCGCGGCCGGCAGCGAGCGCTACACCGGCGCCGCGGTGCTGGCCGTGGGCGGGGCGCTGCGGGCCGGGGTGGGCATGGTCCGCTACGCGGGGGTCGCGGAACCGGTGGCCCAGGTGCGGGCCCGCTGGCCCGAGGCCGTGATCACCACGCTCGCGCCGGGCGAGGGGGTCGAGGAGGTGGGCCGCGTGCAGGCGTGGGTGCTGGGCCCCGGCCTCGGCACCGGCGACGAGGCGCGCGCCATCGCCCGCTCGGTGCTGTCGAGCGAGGTTCCCGTGCTCGTCGACGCCGACGCGCTGACCCTGGCGGCCCAGGACAGGTCCCTGCTCCGCCGGGGCGCGCCGGTGCTGATCACCCCGCACGCGGGCGAGCTCTCCCGCCTGATCGAGGTGCCGAGGGAGCGGATCGAGGCGCGGCGCCTGGAGAACGTGCGCAGGGCGGCGGCGGAGCTGGGCGTGACGGTGCTGCTCAAGGGCTCGACCACGCTGGTCGCCGAGGACGGGCGACCGGTCAGGATCAACCCCACCGGCAGCCCCTGGCTCGCGACCGGCGGTACCGGCGACGTGCTGGCCGGCCTGGCGGGCGCGCTGCTGGCCGCCGGGCTGAGCGGGTACGACGCGGCCTCCTGCGCCGCCTACCTGCACGGGATCGCCGGACGGGAAGGCCCTCTCACCGCCCGGGACGTCGCCGAGGCCCTGCCGCGGGCGGTGCGCTCCCTGGTCAACGGCCCCCGGCATGGCGGCTCACCTGCCAAACTGGGGTTATGAGTTTCCCGATGACTCCCGCCGAGGCACGGGTGGACCTCTCGGCGATCCGTGAGAACCTGGCGCTGCTCGCGAGCCACGCCCCCGGTGCCGAGATGATGGTCGCGGTCAAGGCCGACGCCTACGGGCACGGGCTGGTCCCCGTCGCGCGCGCCTGCCTGGAGGCCGGGGCGGAACGGCTGGGCACCGCCTACGTCCGCGAGGCCCTGGAGCTGCGGGCCGCCGGGATCACCGCGCCGATCCTGGCGTGGATCATCCCGCCGGGCGAGCCGCTGGAGCAGGCCGTCGGGCACGATGTCGAGCTGTCGGCGGGCTCCGTCGCGACGGCCGACGCGATCGCCGACGCCGCCGCCAGGGCCGGCAGGACGGCCAGGGTGCACCTGAAGGCCGACACCGGCATGTCGCGCGGCGGCGCGACGGCGGCGGACTGGTCCGCCCTGGTCGAGCGGGCGATGCGGCACCGGGCCGAGGGCACGATCGAGATCGTCGGGCTCTGGTCCCACTTCGCCTGCGCCGACATCCCGGGAGACCCGTCCGTCGCGGCCCAGCTGGCCGCCTTCGACGAGGCGCTGCTCATCGCGGAGAAGGCGGGCGCGGGGGGCTCCCACGTCATCAGGCACATCGCCAACTCGGCGGCCATCCTGACGCTGCCGCAGGCGCGCTACGACCTGGTCCGCCCGGG
Organism: Streptosporangium sp. G12; assembly: GCF_052983175.1. Taxonomy (NCBI): domain Bacteria; kingdom Bacillati; phylum Actinomycetota; class Actinomycetes; order Streptosporangiales; family Streptosporangiaceae; genus Streptosporangium; species Streptosporangium sp. G12. Next base: position 201,914 of record NZ_JBRIQO010000010.1, read on the forward strand.
CATCGCGGCCTTCGGGCTGAGCCCGGTGCCCCGGCTCGGGGACTTCGGGCTGCGCCCGGCGATGACGCTCGCCGCGCGGATCGCGCTGGTCAAGCGGGTCCCCGCCGGCTCGGGCGTCTCCTACGGGCACCTGTACATCACGGATCGGGAAACGACGCTTGGCCTCGTCCCGCTCGGGTATGCGGACGGGGTCCTGCGGCACGCCACCAACCTGGCGGAGGTGCTGGCCGGTGGCCGCAGGCGGCGGATCGCGGGCAGGGTCTGCATGGACCAGTTCATGATCGACGTAGGGGACGACCCGTTGGCGGAGGGTGACGAAGTGATCCTGTTCGGTGACGGCTCGCGAGGTGAGCCCACCGCTCAGGAGTGGGCGGATTCCCTCGGCACGATCACGCATGAGATCGTGACCAGGATCGGTTCGCGGGTCCCGCGCGTTTACCGGTGAAAGGCAGCTCAGGGGGTCGCATGAGTAGTACCAGACGGCGCAGGGTCGGTATCGCGGGCGCGATCGTCGGTGTCGCGTCGGCAGGAGTGGCCGCCGGGGCCCTCGCCAAGCGGTACGCCGTCGGACGCATCAGGCTCCGCCCGGACCTGGAGGCGAGCGAGCCGCTCGGAGAGCTGCGCGGCCGCCCCACCACGGTCACCACCTCCGACGGTGTCCCCCTGTACGCCGAGGTCGACGGGCAGGAGAAGGCCCCGCTGACCGTGGTGTTCTGCCACGGCTACACGCTCAACCTCGACTCCTGGCACTACCAGCGGCGCGACCTGGGCGGCACGCACCGCCTGGTCCTGTGGGACCAGCGCTCCCACGGCCGCTCGCCGCGCATCCCGATGAAGGACTGCTCGATCGACCGGCTCGGCGACGACCTGGCCGAGGTCATTGAGGCGCTGGTGCCCGGCCCGTGCGTGCTCGTCGGCCACTCCATGGGCGGCATGACGGTCATGGCGCTGGCCGACCGGCATCCGGAGCTGTTCGGCGACAAGATCAGGGGCGTCGCGCTGATCTCCACCTCCACCGGCAAGCTCGGCGAGATCTCCCTGGGCCTGCCCGCGCTGCTGTCGAAGGCGGTGCACAAGGTCACGCCGGGCACGGTGTCGATCCTGAGGCGCGGCGGTTCGCTGGTGGACAAGAGCCGCCAGGTCGGCAACGACGTGGCCTTCCTCGCCCTGCGCCACCTGGGTTTCGGCGACTCCAGGAACGTCAGCCCCACGGTCGTCGACTTCGCCGAGTCGATGATCCGATCCACCCCCTTCGAGGTGATCGCCGAGTTCTACCCGGCGCTGATGTCGCACGACAAGCTGAGCGCGCTGTCCGTGCTGAACGGGGTTCCGACCTCCATCGTGGTCGGCGACAAGGACTGGCTGACGCCCGTCGAGCACAGCAGGGCGATGGCGGCGGCACTGCCGAGCGCCCGGTTCACCGAGATCGCGGAAAGTTCGCACCTGGTCCAGCTGGAGCGGCCTACCGTGGTCAACGACGCTCTGCACGAGCTGCTCAAGCGGGTGGACGCGGGCGACGAGGCCGACGCCGCCGACGCCGGTGACATGGACCGGTGAGCCGGGGGCACGCGCACGGCGTACGGTGAGCCCGAGGTCCGACGGAAGGACCGGAGGGTCCGAGAGGGCGCCGAACGGCGCCACGGGGGGTCGACGGACCCCGGGAAGCGCGGTGGGACACCGGGAAGCGCGGTGGGACACCGAGAGGCATCGACAGGAGTGACGAAGCGGTGAGAATCGTGGCGACCGCCGAGGAAATGCGGGAGCTGGGCGAGGAGCTGGCGGCGCTGCTGCGCCCCGGAGACCTGGCGGTGCTGTCGGGCCCGCTCGGCGCGGGCAAGACGACCCTGGTGCAGGGGATCGCCGAAGGGCTCAAGGTGCGCGGCCCGATCACCTCGCCGACCTTCGTCATCGCCCGGGTGCACCCCTCGCTCTCGGGGGGGCCGCCGCTGGTCCACGTCGACGCCTACCGCCTCGGGGGCGACCTGGAGGTCGACGACCTGGACCTGGACGCCTCGCTGGAGGAGTCGGTGACGGTCGTGGAGTGGGGCGAGGGCCTGGTGGAGGGGCTCGCCGACGACCGGCTGGAGATCCTCATCGGCAGGGGCGCGTCCGGCGAGCCGGGCGAGGAGCGGACCGTGACCCTCCGGGGGGTCGGGCCGCGCTGGCACGGCGTCATCTGAACGGTGTCCTCTGATGTGCCTACGAAGCCGGGGAAATCCTGGCACGCTGGCACTACGCACCATTGGTCTAGATCGTCAGGCCTGATGATCGACTCTGGCGGGTTTGCCCATGTTTAATGGGGAACAGGTGGGAAATCGTGCCGGGCGAGGGTCGTCGGCCGGAGGGCGAAGTGGAGTTCGACGGTGCCAAGCGTCAAGCGTGTCGCGGTTCTGGGAGCCATCGTCCTTTTCGGACTGGTCGGGTGCTCGGCGGGCGCCGAATCGGCCAGCCCGTCGGGCACGCCCACCCCAACCCCGCCTGATTCCGGCATCAGCCGGCAGGACATCGAGGTCCAGCTCCAGCCGGCCCGCGCCAAGGCCGGGCAGAAGGTGTGGGTCCTGGCGAACTGCCCGATCCCGCAGGGCGGTCCCGAGCATCGCGGGACCGCGTCCTCCCGGATCTTCCGCACCCCGGTGACCCTCGACCCGATCCTCGCGACGCCCACGCCCGACCCCGCCTCGACCGCGACCCCGACGCCGCGCCCGTGGGTCCGCGGCCAGGCCACCGTCGCCGCGGGCGTCGCCGCCGGGGTCCACGAGGTCAACGCCAGGTGCGAGGGGACCAACGACACCGGCAGCGCCAACCTCAGGATCGTGGCCGACACCGAGCCGAGCCCCACCCCCACCGACCCCACCTCCAGGCCGACCCGGACGATCATCAGCACCGAGGCGCCGGGTACGGGCGGTGGCGGCACCGCGGCCGGAGGCCCCGACGACTCGAGTGCCCCGATCGGCACGACCGGTGTCCTGCTCGCCCTCGCCCTGGCGGGCGGCATCGGCATCGCGGTCGTGCGTCGCCGCCGTTCGTAGTCCCCGATGGCCGATTCCACCCGCTGGTCCAGGATCGTCCTGGCCGGAGTGATCACCGGTGCCGTCATGGTCGCGTTCGGCAACAGGGGCGGCGACGTCAAGGAGGAGAAGGCGCCCGCCCGCACCTCGATCGTTCCCAGCCGCATCGACATCCCGTCCCTGGGGATCAAGGCGCCCCTGATGAAGCTCGGCGTGACGGACGGCCGGGTCGATCTGCCGCCGTACGAGAAGCCGAACGTCGCGGGGTGGGTCAAGGACAGCGCGGTCCCCGGCGACGAGGGTTCCGCGGTGATCCTCGGGCACGTGGACACCAAGACCGCGCCCGCGGTCTTCTACAAGCTCAAGGACATGCGGGAGGGGCAGGTCATCAAGGTCGTGCGCAGCGACGGCAAGGTGGCCCAGTACCGGGTGGACACGATCGAGCAGATCAGCAAGCACCGGTTCCCCGCCGACAAGGTCTATCTCGAGGACGGCCTGCGGCTGATCACCTGCGGCGGGGACTTCGACTGGGACAGCAACGAGTACCAGGACAACCTCATCGTCTACGCCACCCTGGTCAAGACCTGAGTCGTTCCGCCTTTCCGCGCGGTCCACTCGGGGGGAGTGCCCCTGAGCCCTCGCGGGACGGGATAGGCTAACTGTTCGTGCTGGTCCTGGCCTTTGACACCGCCACCCCCGCCGTCACCGCAGCTCTGCACGACGGTGAGAGGGTCCTCGCCGAGTCGACGACGGTCGACGCGCGCCGCCACGGCGAACTGCTCGTCCCCACGATCGAGACGGTCCTCCGGGAGGCCGGAGCCTCGCTCGGCGACGTCACCGCCGTCGTCGCGGGCTCGGGCCCCGGCCCCTACACCGGGCTCCGGGTCGGCCTGGTGACCGCCCAGGCCCTCGCGACGACGCTGGGCGTCCCGGCGTACGGCGTGTGCACCCTCGACGCGCTCGCGTACGGCAGCGGGTCGGCCGAACCGTTCCTGGTGGCCACCGACGCCCGGCGCAAGGAGGTGTTCTGGGGCCACTACCGGGACGCGCGCACCCGGCTGTCGGGCCCCGCGGTGGACCGGCCCCAGGATCTGCCCGGGGAGCTCCCGCTGGCCGGCGCGGGCGCGCGGATGTACGCCGAGGTCGTCGGCGCCTCCCGGCTTCTCGACGTGCCGGAGTACCCCCACGCGGGCGCGATGGCGGCGCTCGCCGCCGGGGTGCTCGGCGAGCCGGGCGTCCGTGAGGCCGTGGAGGGCGGAACCCACCCCGTGCTCGGCCCGCCCCGCCCGATCTACCTGCGCCGCCCCGACGCCAAGGAACCCTCGGCGCCCAAGAGGGTCACGGCATGACCGCCGTGCTGCGCCGGATGACCGTCGAGGACCTGCCCGCGGTCATGGAGGTGGAGCGGAAGACCTTTCCCGCCGACGCCTGGAGCGAGGGCATGCTCCGGGGTGAGCTCGACGACCAGCCGAGGACGAGGCACTACGTGGTGGCCCTGGTCGACGGTGTGATCGTCGGCTACGCGGGCCTCGCCGCGGCGGGGGACCAGGCCGACGTGCAGACCATCGCCGTGCTGGCCGAGTGGCGCCGGACCGGTGTCGGCGGCGCCATGCTGACCGAGTTGCTGGCCGAGGCCGCCCGTCGCGGTGCGGCGTCGGTCTTCCTCGAGGTGCGCGCCGACAACCCGGGCGCACAGGCCGTCTACGACAGGTTCGGGTTCGAGCGGATCGGCCTGCGCCGCCGCTACTACGAGGACGGCACTGACGCGATCATGATGAGGAAGGATCTCCATGCGTGACGAACCGGTGGTCCTGGGGATCGAGACCTCCTGCGACGAGACGGGGATCGGCATCGTCAGGGGGCACACCATGCTGGCCAACGCCATCGCCTCCAGCGTCGAGCAGCACGCCCGCTTCGGCGGGGTGGTGCCCGAGGTCGCCTCCAGGGCGCACCTGGAGGCGATGACCCCGACCGTCGAGCTGGCACTGGGGCGGGCGGGGCTGCGCCTCGCCGACGTCGACGCGATCGCGGTCACCGCCGGGCCCGGCCTGTCCGGCGCGCTGCTGGTCGGCGTCGCCGCCGCCAAGGCGTACTCTCTGGGCCTGGGCGTGCCGCTGTACGGCGTCAACCACCTGGCCGCCCACGTCGCGGTGGACCAGCTGGAGCACGGGGCGCTGCCCAAGCCCTGCATCGCCCTGCTGGTCTCCGGCGGGCACTCGTCCCTGCTGCTGGTGCCCGACGTCGCCAGGGACGTCGTCTCGCTGGGGTCCACGGTGGACGACGCCGCGGGCGAGGCGTTCGACAAGGTGGCCAGGGTGCTCGGCCTGCCGTTCCCCGGCGGGCCGCACATCGACAGGGCGGCCCGTGACGGCTCCGGCGCGGCCATCGCGTTCCCGCGCGGCAAGTACGACGACGGGACGCTCGACTTCTCCTTCTCCGGCCTGAAGACGGCCGTGGCCCGGTGGGTGGAGGCCAGGGAGAAGACGGGCGAGCGGGTCCACGTGCCCGACGTGGCGGCCTCGTTCCAGGAGGCCGTCGTCGACGTGCTGACCCGCAAGGCGCTGCGCGCGTGTGCCAAGCACGACGTCCAGGACCTGCTGATCGGCGGCGGGGTGGCGGCCAACTCCCGGCTGCGCGCGATGGCCCAGGAGCGTTGTGACGCGGCCGGGGTCCGGCTGCGGGTCCCCAGCCCCGGGTTGTGCACGGACAACGGCGCCATGGTGGCGGCCCTGGGCTCCGATCTGGTGGCGGCCGGCATCGCGCCGTCGCGGCTGGACATCCCCGCCGACTCCTCGATGCCCGTCACCACCGTGCACGTCTGACGGGCCCGGTCCCTCGTCCGCGGGTGTCGCCCGGCCGGGGGGTGCGCCGGTCACGGGTGCCCGCCCGGCCGTCGCGCCCCCGTCGGGCGGCGGCTGTGCGGCCCTTCCCGCGGGGTGTCCTAGGCGGAGTGCAGGGCCAGCACCGGGTAGTCGGTGTAGCCGCGGTGGTCGCCGCCGAAGGCCGAGCTGAAGTCGGCCTGGTTGAGCTCGGCGCCGAGACGCAGGCGGAGCGGCAGGTCGGGGTTGGCGAGGAACGACTGGCCCAGCGAGACCAGGTGGGCGCCGCGCTCCAGCCACCGCGTGGCCCGCTCCGACGGGTCGCCGATCGAGGGGTCGTTGACGATCAGGGCGTTCGGCCAGGACTTGAGGATCTCCTGGTTGACGTCGTCGGAGGGCCCGGCCACCAGGTGCAGGTAGGCGAGGTCGAGCCCGGCGAGCTCGGAGACCAGCGCCGGGTAGACCTCGTGCATGTCGTCCTCGACCAGGTCTCCCGCGCCGTTGCCGGGCGAGAGCCGGATGCCGACCCTGGAGGCGCCGATCCGGTCGACGGCCGCCCGCGCGGTCTCCACGCCGAAGCGGATCCTGTTGGCCACCGAACCGCCGAAGTGGTCCTCGCGCAGGTTGGCGTTCCGCGACAGGAACTGGTGGATGAGGTAGCCGTTGGCGCCGTGCAGCTCGATCCCGTCGAAGCCCGCGTCCACGGCGCGCTCGGCGGCGTCGGCGAAGTCCTGGACGGTCGCCTCCACCTGGGCGGTCGTCAGTTCGATCGGCGTCTGGTAGTCCTGCAGGCCCGACGGCGTGAAGATCTGGCCCGCCGGTCGTACGGCGGACGGCCCGACGGGCAGCGCGCCGGTGTTGTCGGGGTGGCCGATCCGGCCGGAGTGCATGATCTGGGCGAAGATCCTGCCGCCCGCCGCGTGGACGGAGTCGGTGACCTCGCGCCATCCGGCCACCTGCTCGTCGGTGTGCAGCCCGGGGGTGTTCATGTAGCCCTTTCCCGCCTGGCTGGGCTGCACCCCCTCAGTGACGATCAAGCCCGCGGAGGCCCGCTGGGCGTAGTAGAGGGCGGTCAGCGACGAGGGGATCCCGTCGACATAGGACCGTGACCGGGTCATGGGCGCCATCACCAGGCGGTTGGGCAGCTGGAGACCGGCGAGCGAGAACGGTGAGAAAGGCATGGCGAACTCCTTTGTTGGCTGGCCAACTTGGCTAGCCAATAAGTAGTTTTACAACTTGGTCGGCCAACATGCAAGCGGTAGTGTCGGGGGAGAACGGAAGGACCTGACATGGCGGAGCCGCTGATCGACGAAGAGCGCGACGCGACCGACGAGCGCGCCGCGGCCCGTGAGGGCGACGCGGACGGGGACCCGGCCGGGGCGTGCGGCGCCACCCCGGGCTGCGGTGAGTACGACAGCGATCTCAACTGCCTGATGGCCAACGCGACGCGCGGCCACCGCGTGCTGCTGGCCAGCCTCCTCGGGGAGATCGACCTCTACCCGGGCCAGGAGCGCGTGATGGGCGCCCTGTGGGACAACGGCCCCCAGTCGCAGAACGGCCTGGCGAGAATCGTCGGCATCGACGTCTCCACCATGACCAAGACCCTGCAGCGTCTGGAGCGCAGCGGGTTCGTCAGCCGCAGGCCCGATCCCGCCAACCGGCGGATCAGCATCGTCGACGTCACGCCCAGGGGGCACGCGCTCCGCCCCGAGGTGGACCGGGTCCTCGCCGAGATGCACCGCCGGATGACCCAGGGGCTGACGGCCGAGCAGACCGACGAGCTGTTGACCCTGCTCTCCGTGGTCAGGAACAACCTGTGCCCCGAGGCGAGGGTCGTGGAGGGCCTGGAGGGCCGCCCGGCCGATGTCGCGCGCGCCGGCTGACGGCGTCCGTACGGGACCGGGCGGGCCGCCGGGGGCCGCCGGGGCGGGGCGCGACCGAGGCGAGGCCCGCCCGCAGGTCAGTCCTTGTCGGCCCTGGTGGGCCTGAGCAGCGCCTCGGCCAGGGCCAGCATGGTCTCCTCCAGGGCGCCCAGGCGGCGGGTGAGGTCGGTGTGCGCGGGCTCCACGGTCTCGCTCAGCGCCTCGGAGAGCTGGTCACGGTCGGGCAGGGCGCGAAGCGTCTCGGCCAGCGGGGCCAGCGCGGCCTCGGCCCGGATGACGCGCTCGTCCAGGGAGTCGAAGCGCTCGCGCTGCTCGTCGGTCTGAACGCCGATGAGCGCGCCGACGCCGAGGACGGCGGGCAGGACCTCCAGGCGCTCGTCCAGGCTCTCCAGACGCTCGGCGGACTTCTCCGCGTGCCCGTCCAGCGTGGACAGCCGGGAGTCGATGACGTCCATCCGGCCGGTGAGGCGGCCCTCGATGTCGTCGAGGCGCTCCTCGAGGGTGTCGAAGCGGCCACCGGCCGCCATGCGATGGCCGTCCAGCCGGTCGATGCGGCTGTCGATGCGGTTCTCGACGGCGGCGGCGCGCTCGTCGATCCTGGGCACGACCAGGTCGACCCTGGCGCCCACCTGCTCGACCCTGCCGCTCACCAGGTCCACCTTGCCGTTGACCTGCTCGACGGCGGCCAGCATCCGGTCGGCGGCGGTGCCGACGGCCTGCTGGACGCTCGCCGACAGGTCGAGCATCCCCGCCTCGATGCGCCCGGTGCGCTGGGAGAGGTCGGCCAGGGCCCTGTCCAGGCGGCTGAACCGGTGCGCCGCGATGCCCATGTCGGCCTGGAGCCTGCCGAGGTGCTCGGCCAGCTGCCGCACCTGCTCGTCGAGGCCCAGGGTGCCGTCCGAGATCGCCCGCAGGCGGGTGAGCGCCTCGTCCACGCTCTCGCCGACGGTGCCGAGGTCGGTCCACAGGCTCGGCAGCTCGCCGAAGGGGGTGACCCGGTCGCGGACGGCCTCGACCCGGCGGCCGAGGGAGTCGACCCGCTCGCCGACGGCGTCGACGTGGTCACGCACCGCCTCGACGTGCTGGGCCAGGCCCTCGGCCCAGGAGGGCGGTTTGGCGGCGATGTCGTCCAGACGGCCGTGGACGGACTCCAGCGTGCCGTTCAGCCCGCCGATCTCGCGCTCCCTGACCTCGCGCAGCAGCCACTCCATGCCCTCCAGGCGCTGCCGGATCTCGTCGAGCACCGCGCCCTGGGTCCGCTGCTCGTAGACGTGGTCCTGCGCCGCGCGGGCGAGGAGCTCGCGCATCCGGTCGGAGATGGCGGTCTGGCTGCCTGCCTGGAGCAGGGTGTGGTCGGAGTGATCCACCGAGAGCTCCTTCACTCGCCGACGCTCAGCCGCGCGGTTGGATTTGATGGGATTTGCTGATGAACGATATGAAACCGCAGGCGAGAGAGAACTCCCGCCTGGCAACCTTAGCCTCTGGATCAAGGTTTTCCGGCAGCGAGATTAAAAGAGAGGAATTGCCGGTTGGCTGGAAGAATTGACTATTTTGGCTGGTCAACCAGGGCTGACTCCTGCTGGTCGAACGGGTTCGATGCGGCGGGTCAGCCGGGGCCGCACACGAAGGCGAATGGCCGGTCGCCGATTCGGGTGAGAATGACGACCGCGGATTCCTCACCGGAAAGGCGGAGCTCTTTCCTGAGGCGGTCGACGTCCACCGCGGAGCCGCGCTTCTTGATCGTCACATTGCCCGCGCCGCGCTCGCGGAGCGCCGCCCGCAGCCGCTTGAGCGAGAACGGCAGCGTCTCGTGGACCTCGTACCGGGACGCCCACGGCGTCGGCGTCGCGACGTCGCCGGTGATGTAGGCGATCTGCGGGTCGAGCAGGTGCCCGCCGACCGCCGCGGCGATCTCCGCCACCAGGTGGGCCCGGATGGCCGCGCCGTCCGGCTCGTAGATGTAGCGGCCGGCGGGGCCGGTGCCGGGGGCGCCGAGGGCCGGGTCGGGCGTCATCGTGGCGCCCGAGGGCAGGATCGTCGCCCTGCGCGCCGTCTCGCCCGCCAGCGCGCCGCACCAGATCACGGCCTCCTTGACGTCGCCCTTGTACGAGACCCACTCGGCCTCCGCGCCCTCGGGGACGAACTCGTACGGGATCCCGGGGGCGACCTTCAGGCAGGCGGCCCCGGCCCTGGCCACCATCTCCAGCACGGCGGGCCAGGGCGGCGAGTAGCCCATCGGGTCGAAGGTCCTGCCCCGCGCCGTACGGCGCGCCGGGTCGGCGAACAGGACGTCGAAGGCGGCCGGGTCCAGGGCGGAGGCGTCGGCGGCGCGGACCGAGACCCGGTCGCCGAAGCCCAGGGCGTCCGCGTTGGCCTGGGCGATCGCCGCGGTGAGCGGGTCGGTGTCGACGGCCTCGACCGAGCACCCGGCCCTGGCCAGGGCGAGGAGGTCGCCGCCGATGCCGCAGCAGACGTCGGCGACCCGCGAGCCCGCGGGGACGCGCCGCGCCCGATGGTCGGCGACCTCCCGGCGGGTGGCCTGCTCCAAGCCGGTCCGGGTGAAGTACATGAGATCGGCGTCGGCCCCGAACTTCTCCCTCGCGCGCAGCCGGAGCGTGGCCTGCGTGAGCGCCGCCGAGGTCAGGTCCGCGTCGTAGGTCTTCCTCAGCCTGGTCACCGCCGACACCGGGTCGTCGCCGGCGATCCCGGCCGCCGCGCCCAGGGCCTCCTGGCCGCGCGGGGTCAGGAGTTCCCGGAATGCGTCGAGATTCACACCAGCCGACGCTACCGCCTCGGCCGTAGGGCTTCGCGAGGGGCTTCCACCTGCCTTGACGTTCGCGTGAAGCGGAGAAGGGGTGCTTCGTGTTGACTGTCAAGGCCACCTTGCATACTGTTCCGTATTGGCACTCTCCCGGTGAGAGTGCCAAATACATGCGACGAGGCAGGTCTGACACCCGCGACGGCAGACCGCTGGTCGCCTCTTCTAGATCATTCAAATCTGAAGGGGAGGTCCGACGTGACGACCGCCACCAAGGTTCCCGTTAAGCCGCTCGGCGACCGCATTGTGGTCCAGCCGCTTGAGGCCGAGCAGACCACCGCTTCCGGTCTGGTCATCCCGGACACCGCCAAGGAGAAGCCGCAAGAGGGCAAGGTCCTCGCGGTGGGCCCCGGCAACTGGGATGAGGACGGCGAGAAGCGGATTCCGCTCGACGTCAAGGAGGGCGACGTGGTCCTCTACAGCAAGTACGGCGGCACCGAGGTGAAGTACAACGGCGAGGAGTATCTCGTGCTCTCCGCTCGTGACGTGCTCGCCATCATCGAGAAGTAGTTCTCGCTTCACAAAGATGACGTATCGAGCCCCGGGTCGCGAGAGCGCCCGGGGCTTTGATGCGCCGACGTACTTATAGAGAGGATTGTCATGCCGAAGATCCTGTCGTTCGAGGAGGACGCGCGCCGAGCTCTCGAGCGCGGCGTGAACGCTCTCGCGGACGCGGTCAAGGTGACGCTGGGCCCGCGTGGCCGCAATGTCGTCATCGACAAGAAGTTCGGTGCGCCGACCATCACCAACGACGGTGTGACCATCGCCCGCGAGGTCGAGCTGGAGACGCCGTACGAGAACATGGGCGCCCAGCTGGCCAAGGAAGTGGCGACCAAGACCAACGACGTCGCCGGTGACGGCACCACCACCGCGACCGTCCTGGCCCAGGCCATGGTCCGCGAGGGCCTGCGCAACGTGGCCGCCGGAGCGCAGCCGCTCTCCCTCAAGCGCGGCATCGACATCGCGGCCAAGGCCGTCAGCGACCGGCTGATCGAGTCGGCCCGCCCGGTCGAGGACAAGAAGGAGATCGCGAATGTGGCGACGATCTCCGCGCAGGACGCCAAGATCGGTGAGCTGATCGCCGAGGCGTTCGACAAGGTGGGCAAGGACGGTGTCATCACCGTCGAAGAGTCCAACAGCATGGGCCTGGAGCTCGAGTTCACCGAGGGTCTCCAGTTCGACAAGGGTTACCTGTCGCCCTACATGGTGACCGACCAGGAGCGCATGGAGGCGATCCTGGAGGACCCCTACATCCTGATCACCCAGGGCAAGATCGCCTCGGTCTCGGACTTCCTGCCGCTGCTCGAGAAGATCGCGCAGACGAAGAAGGCCCTGCTGGTCATCGCCGAGGACGTCGAGGGCGAGGCCCTCGCGGTCCTCGTCACGAACAAGATCCGTGGCACCTTCACCTCCGTCGCCGTCAAGGCGCCGGGCTTCGGCGACCGCCGCAAGGCCATGCTGCAGGACATCGCCATCCTCACCGGTGGCCAGGTCGTCAGCGAGGAGATCGGCCTCAAGCTGGAGCACGTCGGCCTGGAGGTGCTGGGCACCGCCCGGCGCGTCGTCATCACCAAGGACTCCACCACCGTCGTCGACGGTGCCGGTGAGGCCTCGGCGATCGCCGACCGCGTCAAGGAGATCAAGCTCGCCATCGAGCAGTCCGACTCCGACTGGGACCGCGAGAAGCTCCAGGAGCGCCTCGCCAAGCTCTCCGGCGGCGTCTGCGTGCTCAAGGTCGGCGCGGCCACCGAGGTGGAGCTCAAGGAGAAGAAGCACCGCCTTGAGGACGCCATCTCGGCGACGCGCGCGGCGATCGAGGAGGGCATCGTCTCCGGCGGTGGCTCCGCGCTCATCCACGTCTCCAAGGTCCTCGACGACCTGGGCCTGACCGGCGACGAGGCGACCGGCGTCTCCATCGTCCGCAAGGCGCTCGTCGAGCCGGCCCGCTGGATCGCGGAGAACGCCGGTCTCGAGGGCTACGTCGTGACGGCGAAGGTCACCGAGCTGCCCGTCGGCCAGGGCTTCAACGCCGCCACCGGCGAGTACGGCGACCTGATCGCCCAGGGCGTCATCGACCCGGTCAAGGTCACCCGCTCGGCCGTCCAGAACGCCGCCTCCATCGCCGGCATGCTGCTGACGACCGAGGCCCTCGTGGTGGACAAGCCCGAGGAGGAGGCCCCGGCCGCCGCCGGCCAGGGTCACGGCCACGGCCACGGCCACTGATCGGTCACTGATCGGTCACTGACCGGCCCCCGATCGGCCCCGGCCGATCATCGGTTCCGAACGGCTCGCGTCTCCCCGGAGGCGCGAGCCGTTCGCGTTTCGCGGTAAACCAAAAAACGATCTCAAGCGTCACGCCGGACAGAAGACCAAACGCGGTTCTAACGAATAGTCGACGTATTTGGCAATCGAATGAAATATTTGCACATTCTGTAGTCGTTGCAGTCGCCGTTCGATTACGCGCCGTTATCTCCGCCTCAATGTGACCAATCCGTAGCCGTTTGCGATGACGACAGTCACTACCAGGGCGGGCATCATGCCTAACGTGACCGAGGGATGCGTCGCCGACGCCAAAAATGGGGTGAGGCTTGCGACGAGGTCTGATGGGGTCGCCCACAGGGATGATCTCAAGGATCTGACGAGCCTCGCCGTTCAGGGGGATCGCACCGCGATCGAATCTCTGATCGCGCAACTGCGGCCGATGGTCGTCCGATATTGCCGTGGTCGTCTGGGCCGGGTTTCCGGTCAGTATCACATCGCGGACGACGTGGCCCAGGAAGTTTGCATAGCGGTGCTGTCCGCACTGCCCCGCTACCGTGACATGGGACGCCCGTTCGCGTCCTTCGTCTTCGGCATCGCGTCTCACAAGGTGGCCGACGCGCTGCGCAGCTCCGTACGATCCGCCGTGCCCACCCAGGACCTTCCTGACGGGCCCGACGAGGGTCCGGGGCCGGAGGAGACCGTGGTGCGTTACATCGAGGCCGAACACGCCCGCCGGCTGCTGTCGAGGCTGCCGGACAACCAGCGCGAGCTGCTCATGCTTCGAGTGGTGTCGGGCCTTTCCGCCGAGGAGACCGGTAATGTACTTGGCATGTCACCAGGTGCGGTTCGTGTGGCCCAGCACAGGGCGCTGGCCCGGCTACGAGCGATGGCGGAGCTGGAGTCGATAGCTTGACCGCGGAGCTGTCGAGCAGGGGGCGCGAGCGGAGGCCCGAACCGCGGGGCGGGGCTCGCGACGACCCGGAGCGAGAACGATCATGACAACGGTTCACCCGCGACGTCCGGCTCGGAGATACGGGCCGGACGAGGACCCGGCGGTCGCCGAGACCGCCGAACTCCTGGAGGCGCTCTCCGGCAGGAGGCCCGTCTCCGGCTCAGACGCCGCGGTCGCCCTGCTGGCGGCCCTGATCGACGACGTGGATCAGCGGTGTTCCTCGGTGTCGATCACGCCGTCCACGTAACCACGGGCGTATTCCCAGCTCACGTAGTCGGTGGGGTTGGGCTGGTAGGCGGGCTCGTGCACCTGGGGCTGGCCGTTCTCGATCATCTGGCGCAGGTTGCCGCGCAGCAGCTCCCAGTCGAAGTAGTGCTGTTCCCCGCATTCGGGGCAGTCGAGCACCAGGCCGAGCACCCCCTGAGGCTCCAGCAACGAGCGGAAGACCTCCACGTCGGCGAGGTCGGTCATGGCCTCGTCACGCTCGTCCGTCGTCAGCGGCTCGGGATCGTCGGGATCGCCCAGCGCCGCCGCCGGGTCGTCGGGGTCATCCGCGAACGGGTCGCGAGGGACATCGTCGAGCACGATCCCACCTTATGGCCTGGATGTGACAGACAGGTTCCGAACTGCACGAGTAGGACGCTCTGGGGTGGTACGGGCAGGTCAGAGACCTGGCGGCACCGGCACGTGGTGAAGGATTCCCGGGGCGGGGGAGGCGGAGATCCCGGTGGTGCGGAGGCCGAAACCCGGTGTGCCCGGGCCCCTGACGCCCCGGGTCCCTGACGCCCCGGCGCCGTGGCGCTCCGGTCCCTGTCGCCCCGGGCCCCCGGCGCCCGAGAGGCACTAGACGAGCCAGCCGCGCCGGGAGGCCTCCACCCCCGCCTGGAACCGGGACTGCGCCCCCAGCTCGGCCATGGCGTCGGCGAACCTGGCGCGCACCGTGCGGACCGAGACGCCCAGCTGCCGGGCGATCATCTCGTCGGGGACGCCCTGACCGGCCAGCCGCAGCACCCGGACCACCCCGTCGTCGCGGTGGGTCCCGGGCAGGCGGGCCCCGCGGGCCCACAGCTCCTCGAAGAGCGAGCGCAGCGCGGCCACCACGACCGGAGCCCTGACCAGGTGGAAGTTGTAGGCGTTCTCGGCGAGCGCGCCGCCCCACTGGGCGGGCATGCCCGCGGCGTCGTCCCCCGCGACGAGGAACCAGCTGGGCACCGCGTCGAGGGTGCGCACCTCGGCCCCCGCCTGCTCGAACTGGTCCAGCTTGTCGCGCAGGCCGGGGATCTCCAGGGTGTGGACCGGGATGGTGACCCGGCAGGCGAGCAGGCCGGCACGCTGGGCGCCGATCCACTGGTCGGCGTAGCGGTGCGCGAAGTCGCTCATCGTCCGCCGGTCGGGGATGCTCGACAGCAGCCTCAGCGGCGGGGCCTGGACCGCCATGCCGATCACGCTCTCGTAGAGCTCGTCGGCGCCTCCGACCAGGTCCACGGAGAACTGGCCGGTCTGGTAGTCGCGGCCGGCGTCGTACTGGTGGATGAAGCCGCGGATCGAGCCGAGCACGGTGTCGATCCGGCGGCTCTCGGCGGCCAGCCGGTCCAGCCTCTCCGCGATCAGATGGCCGAGGGCCGCGGCCGGGTGGCGGGCCAGGTACTCGCCCCCCTGCTCGTCGACCACGCCCAGCCGTACCAGGGTGGCCAGCTCGCGGCCGAGCGGCTCGGGCGAGCGGTTGGTGGCCTGGGCGAGCTCGGCGCAGGTGGCGCGGTGCAGGCGCAGGACCGCGTTGTACAGGGCCGTCTGGGCCGGAGTGAGCCCCAGGCTCTCCAGCGGGTCGGGCAGTGTGGGTGTGTCGGTACTCATCGGCGAGGGACTCCTGCAAGTGACACGAGGGTCTGGCGAGGATAACTCGGCGAATCGTCCCTGTCCGGGCGTTGCTCCTACTGGCATGCCGTGGTGTGCAGCTTCGTGCAATTGCACGTTTGGACATTGCGAGACGAACGCATCGTGACGCACTCTTGACGCAGCGTCGGCGAAGGCGCGGATCACGCCGCCAGCCGGATGCGGAGGGGGGTTCGGTTGGCGTCAAGGCATCTCCGCGCCGATGCCGGTGATCCGGGGGACCGAGCGGGTCACCGACCGCTCGGTCCCCCGCTTTTCCCGGGTCCTCCGGGGGCCCGTCCTTCCTCCGGGCCCCCCGGGGCCCGTCTCTCCCCGGTGCCTCCGCGCCCCGCCTTTTCCCCCGGGTCCCCCGGCTTTGGCGTCAGACTCTAAACTGTGACCCGGGGGTCGGCGCCTTTCCCCGTCATGAGAGCGCCGCGGCAGGAGGATCGCAGATGGCCAAGTTCACCGAGCCGGGGCTCACGTTCGACGACGTGTTGCTGGTTCCCGCGTATTCGGACCTGCAGCCGGGGCAGGCCGACACCACCACGCGGCTGTCGCGGGGCATCACCCTGCGGATCCCGCTGGTCTCCGCGGCGATGGACACGGTGACCGAGGCCCGCATGGCGGTGGCGATGGCACGCCAGGGGGGCATCGGCGTCCTGCACCGCAACCTGTCGATCGAGGACCAGGCCCAGCAGGCCGACCTCGTCAAGCGCTCCGAGGCCGGGATGGTCACCAACCCGGTCACCTGCTCCCCGGACGAGACGCTGGCCGACGTCGAGCGCCTCTGCGCGACGTACCGGATCTCCGGCGTCCCGGTGACCGACGAGACCGGCGTGCTCGTCGGCATCGTCACCAACCGCGACATGCGCTTCGAGACCGACGAGAACCGTCCGGTGCGCGAGGTCATGACCCCGATGCCGCTGGTCACCGCGCCGGTCGGGGTCTCCACCGACGACGCGTTCGCCCTGCTCAAGCAGAACAAGATCGAGAAGCTTCCGCTGGTCGACGCCGGGGGGCGGCTGCGCGGGCTCATCACCGTCAAGGACTTCACCAAGAGCGAGCAGTATCCCCTCGCCACCAAGGACGCCGACGGCCGGCTCGTCGTGGGGGCGGCCGTCGGCGTCGGCGGCGACGCGGAGAAGCGGGCGATCGCGCTGATCGAGGCCGGGGTCGACGTGATCGTGGTGGACGTCGCGCACGGCCACTCCAAGGGTCTCGCCGACATGATCGCCAAGATCAAGTCCAACAGCCGGGTCGACGTGATCGGCGGCAACATCGCCACCCGCGCGGGCGCCCAGATGCTGGTCGACGCCGGGGTCGACGCGGTCAAGGTCGGTGTCGGGCCCGGCTCCATCTGCACCACCCGCGTGGTCGCCGGTGTCGGCGCCCCGCAGGTGACGGCGATCCACGAGGCCTCGCTGGCCGCCGGTCCCGCCGGGGTCCCGGTGATCGGCGACGGCGGCCTGCAGTATTCGGGCGACATCGTCAAGGCCATCGCGGCCGGGGCCGACACGGTCATGCTCGGCTCCCTCCTGGCGGGCTGCGAGGAGTCCCCGGGTGAGCTGATCTTCATCAACGGCAAGCAGTTCAAGTCGTACCGGGGCATGGGCTCGCTCGGCGCGGTCCGCAACCGCGAGCGCGGCGGCGCCTCCTTCAGCAAGGACCGCTACGCCCAGGGCGACGTCGGCAACGAGGACAAGTTCATCCCCGAGGGCATCGAGGGGCAGGTCCCCTACCGCGGCCCGGTCGCCGCGGTGGCCCACCAGCTCATCGGCGGCCTGCGCCAGGGCATGTGGTACTCCGGGTGCCGTACGGTCGCCGAGATGCACGTGCGGTGCGAGCTGATGCCGATCACGGCGGCCGGCCTCAAGGAGAGCCACCCGCACGACATCCAGATGACGGTCGAGGCTCCCAACTACCACGGTCGCTAGGGCGGCCCGCGCCGGGCGCGCGGGCGAACGTGGCGTGCGCCGTGCACGCACGAGACGCCGCGCGCACGGCCGGACCGCATGGAACGCGGCGTGCATGGCGCACGCATGGAACGCGGCGTGCGCTGTGCACGCACGGAACGGGAAAGACAGACATATGACTCAGGTGGAGATCGGCCGCGGCAAGAACGGCCGTCGTGCCTACGCGCTCGACGAGATCGGCATCGTTCCGTCCCGTCGCACCCGCGACCCGGAGGAGGTCTCGATCGCCTGGCAGATCGACGCCTACCGCTTCGAGCTGCCCGTCGTGGTGAGCCCGATGGACAGCGTGGTCTCGCCGAAGACCGCCATCGAGGTCGGCAGGCTCGGCGGTCTCGCCGTGCTCGACCTCGAAGGGCTGTGGACCCGGTACGACGACCCGATGCCGCTGCTGGAGGAGGTGGCCGAGCTCAAGGGCGAGCCCGCCACGAAGCGGCTGCAGGAGATCTACGACGCGCCGATCAAGGAGGAGCTGATCGGCCGCCGTATCGAGGAGATCCGCGCCGCCGGGGTGGCGACGGCCGTCCGGCTGTCCCCGCAGCGCACGGTCCAGTACCACAAGGCCGTCATCGACGCGGGCGTGGACATCTTCGTGATCCGCGGTACCACGGTCTCCGCCGAGCACGTCTCCGGCAGGGCCGAGCCGCTCAACCTCAAGCAGTTCATCTACGAGCTCGACGTCCCCGTGGTCGTCGGGGGGTGCGCCACCTACACCGCGGCGCTGCACCTGATGCGGACCGGCGCGGCCGGGGTGCTCGTCGGCTTCGGCGGCGGCGCCTCGCACACCACCCGCACGGTGCTGGGCGTGGTGGTGCCGATGGCCACCGCGATCTCCGACGTGGCCGCCGCCCGCCGCGACTACATGGACGAGTCCGGCGGCCGTTACGTCCACGTCATCGCCGACGGCGGCATGGGCACCTCCGGTGACATCGCCAAGGCGATCGCCGTGGGCGCGGACGCGGTCATGGTCGGCTCGCCGCTGGCGCGGGCCGTCGAGGCTCCCGGCCAGGGCTTCCACTGGGGCTCCGAGGCGCAGCACCCCGAGCTGCCCAGGGGCAAGCGGGTCGAGTTCGGCACGGTCGGCACGCTGGAGCAGATCCTGCACGGCCCCTCCTCGGTCGCCGACGGCTCGATGAACCTGATGGGCGCGCTCAGGCGCACGATGGCCACCGCCGGATACTCCGACCTCAAGGAGTTCCAGCGGGTCGAGGTCGTCGTCGCTCCGCAGATCGGCTGACATCTCGCGGGGCGGGGCGGAACCCCGTCCGGGCCGCCCTCCCGCGAGACCGGGTGCTCGCCGTCTCCCGTGCCGCCGATAACCGAAATGACGTGCTTGAAGAAATCTGTGAGCATTCGTACGTGCCAACTGATCGGGAGCTCCGGGTCGCCCTCAAGGAGGGGCCCTTCCACGTCGCGCTACGTGCCGCGGTGGAGACCCGCGGGCTGACGCTGACCGGGCTTCGCCGGCATCTCGGGGAACGCGGCCTCCGGGTCGGGATGACGAGCCTGAGCTACTGGCAACAGGGGCTGCGCCGCCCTGAGCGCCCCGAGTCGCTGCGCGCCGTGCGCGCCCTGGAGGAGATCCTCGTCCTGCCGCCGCGCTCCCTCATGGCCCTTCTCGGCCCGCCCCGGCCGCGCGGGCGGGACGCGGGGAAGCTGCCGGTGGGCGCCCTGCCCTACTCCGCGATCATGGAGTCCTCCCGGACGCTGTCGGCGATGATCCACGATCTGAACGGGGTGGCCGACGACCGGCGCCTGCACATCGCCGGGATGTACGAGACGCTGCAGATCGGTCCCGACCGCAGCACCGTGCGGCGCGAGACGCTCCAGGTGGTGCAGGCGCACGAGGAGGCCACCGACCGCTACATCATGGTCTACCGGGGCGACCTGGGATGCGACGTGGAGCGCGTGCGCGTCCGGGCCCTGGAGGACTGCCGGGTCGGCCGGGTCCGCCGCGACGGGCCGACCGCCCTGGTCGTGGCGGAACTGCTGTTCGACCAGATGCTGCGGCCCGGCGAGACGCAGATCATCCGCTACGAGCTGGCCGACCCGAGCGGCGTGGAGACCGTCGAGTACGAGCGGGGCTTCCGGCATCCGGCCGGGCAGTACGTGCTCCGGGTGAACTTCGCGCCGGAAACCCTCCCGGTGCGCGTCCAGCGGTTCGCCCGGCAGGGCTCCGGCACCGGGGAGGAGAATCCCGGCGAGCTCTCCCTCAACGCCCACAACGCCGTGCACCTGGTGGCCGGGTCGCTGGAACCCGGCCTGGTCGGCATCCGCTGGGACTGGTCCTGAGCCGCCCGGATCCAGGGGTTCAGCGGGGCTCGGTGATCCAGGTGCCGCCGCGCATGACGCCGGAGACCTCCAGGTCGTCGGTGAGCACCACCAGGTCGGCCCGCTTGCCGACCGAGACGGATCCCAGGCGGTCGGCGAGACCGAGCACCCGAGCCGGGGTCAGGGAGGCGATCTCGGACGCCTCGGCCAGTGACAGGCCCACCTCGCGCACGGCGCGCCGGAACGCGACGTCCATGGTCAGGGTGCTGCCCGCGATGGCGCCGCCCTCGGCCAGCCGGGCCACCCCGTCCGCGACGTTCACCGTCATCGGGCCGAGCCCGTAGACGCCGTCGCCCATGCCCGCCGCCGCCATGGCGTCGGTGATCAGCGCGGTCCTGCCGGGACCCGCGACCTCGAAGGCCAGGCGCGTCATGGCCGGGTGCAGGTGCACGCCGTCGTTGATCAGCTCGACCGTGACGCGCTCGTCCTGGAGCAGCGCGGCGATCGGCCCGGGGTCGCGGTGGTGCAGCGGCGGCATCGCGTTGTAGAGGTGGGTCGCGACGCTGCCGCCCGCCTCGATGCCGGAGATCGTCTGCTCGTAGGTGGCGTCGCTGTGGCCGAGGGCGGCGATCACGCCGCCTGCCACCGCCTCCCGTACGGTGTCCAGCGCGCCGGGCAGCTCGGCGGCGATGGTGATCATCCGTACGTGGCCGCGTCCGGCCTTGAGCAGCGCGCCGAGCTCGCCGGGTGAGGGCTCGCGCAGCAGCGCCGGGTTGTGCGCCCCGCAGCGGGCGGCGGAGATGTAGGGGCCCTCGAAGTGGATCCCGGCCAGCAGCCCGTCCTCGCACAGGTCGGCGAGGGAGGCGGCGGCCCTGGCCAGGTCGTCCGGCGACGCGGTGACCAGGCTGGCCATGAGCGTGGTGGTGCCGTGGCGGGCGTGCAGGTCGACGGCCCGGCTCGCCTGGTCCGGGTCGCCGGTGGGGAAGGAACCGCCCGCCCCGCCGTGGTTGTGGATGTCGACGAAGCCCGGCACGACGTACCGGCCGCCGAGACCGAGCCCGGCGCCGGGGGCCGAGCCCTGGCCCACGTGGGTGATGCGGCCGTCTTCGATGGTGAGCCAGCCTTCGTGGACACCTTCGGGGGTCACGACGCGGGCGTCGGCGAGTGTGATGCTCATGCTCCCCATCCTCGCGGGTCCCCGGGAGAACCGGCTCCCGGCACTCCAGCGGTGACCGTCCACCCCGGAGCGTGCGCGCCCGGTCACACGCCGCGGGCGGGGCCTGGGGGCATGGGGGCGCGTCGCCGCCGCCGGGGTGCGCCGCCGCGCGCGGCCGGACCGGTCCGCGGGAGCCGGGCGATCGCATCGCGGCCGTCTTCCCGCGCCCATGTGCCGTCGAACGTTCTCGGGGGATTCCCCGGTGTTGCCCCCTCTTTGGTCTCTCATTGTCTTTCCGCTGTTCAGGGGGGTATGGCGTGAATCACCGCCGCCGTTCCCTACCGGCCGGTAATGGTGCCTAGGGTAGATGGGTAGATACCTCACGTAAGGCGACAAGCCGCACCCCAGGGGGTTGCACATGACGGCGCGAATGGGCACCGGACGGCTCGGTCCTGCCGAGCGGTCCGCCGCACTGGCGCAGATGAGCGCCGAGGAACTCGACGTGGTGGTGATCGGAGGCGGGGTCGTCGGAGCGGGAGTCGCGCTGGACGCGGTGACCCGCGGCTTGTCGGTCGGGCTGCTGGAGGCGCGCGACTTCGCCTCGGGGACCTCGTCCAGGTCGTCCAAGCTGATCCACGGCGGCCTGCGCTACCTGGAACAGCTCAACTTCGAGCTGGTCAGGGAGGCGCTCCAGGAGCGGGCCCTGCTGCTGCAGCGGATCGCCCCGCACCTGGTGCGGCCGGTGCCGTTCCTGTTCCCGCTGACGCATGTCGGCTGGGAGCGGCCCTACGTGGGCGCGGGTCTGGTGCTGTACGACACGATGGGCTTCTCCACCGGGCTCGCCCGGGGCGTGCCGGGCCACAGGCACCTGTCGCGTACGAGGGCGTTGCGGCTCGCGCCCGCGCTGCGCAAGACGGCGTTCTCCGGCGCGGTGCAGTACTGGGACGCCCAGGTCGACGACGCCCGCCATGTGATGACCACGCTGCGGACGGCGGCCATGTACGGGGCCAACGTCGCCTCGCGGGCGCAGGTGGTGGGTTTCCTGCGCGAGGGGGAGCGGGTCACCGGCGTCCGGGTGCGCGACCTGGAGGGCGGCAGGGAGCTCGAGGTGCGGGCCCGCCAGGTGGTCAACGCCACCGGGGTGTGGACGGACGACATCCAGGAAATGGTCGGCGGTCGCGGGCAGATCCACGTGCGCGCCTCCAAGGGGATCCATCTGGTGGTGCCGCGCGACCGGATCCACTCGCTCACCGGGATCATCCTGCGCACCGAGAAGTCGGTGCTGTTCGTCATCCCCTGGGGCCGTCACTGGATCATCGGCACCACCGACACCGCGTGGAAGCTGGACCGGGCCCACCCGGCGGCGTCGCGGTCGGACATCGACTACGTCCTCGACCACGTGAACGAGGTGCTCTCGGTCCCGCTCACCCGCGAGGACGTCGAGGGCGTCTACGCCGGGCTGCGCCCGCTGCTGTCGGGGGAGTCGGAGGAGACGTCCAAGCTCTCCCGCGAGCACGTGGTGGCCCACCCCGTGCCGGGCCTGGTCATGGTGGCCGGGGGAAAGTACACGACATATCGTGTTATGGCGAAGGACGCGGTCGACGCCGTGGCGCACGGCCTTGACCAGCGGGTCCCGCCCTCCTGCACCGACCGGGTCCCGCTGGTGGGAGCCGAGGGCTACCAGGCGATGTGGAACTCCCGGCAGCGGCTGGCCCAGTCCTCCGGACTGCACGTGGCCAGGATCGAACACCTGCTCCAGCGGTACGGGTCGATGATCGACGAGGTGCTGGCGCTGATCGAGCGGGACCCGTCGCTGGCCAAGCCGCTGACGGGGGCCGACGACTACCTCCGGGCGGAGGTGGTCTACGCGGCGACCCACGAGGGCGCCCGGCACGTGAACGACGTGCTGACCCGGCGTACGCACATCTCGATCGAGACCTTCCACCGGGGTGTGGGGGTGGTCGAGGAGACGGCCCAGCTGCTCGCCGAGCCGCTGGGCTGGGACGCCGAGCAGATCAAGCGCGAGGTGGAGTACTACACCAAGCGCGTCGAGTCCGAGCGCCTCTCCCAGGAGCAGGACACCGACCAGGAGGCCGACGCCATCCGCCTGGGCGCTCCGGAGATCGTGCCGGTGGCCGGTCCCGAGACGAACCCGGTTTAGCCCATTCGGGGGCCGGAAGCGGAACGCGCCCGGAACAGAAAGGTCCCCGGATCCCGAGAGACTCGGGACCCGGGGACTCCTCCGGAGGGACTGACGGGCTCCGGAGGGGCCGGGCGGGTGTCCGGAGGGCCTGCCGGCCCTTCGGGAGAGGCCGGCAGGAGATTCCGGAAGGACTAGCGGGTGAAGGCCTGGAACTCGGCCGCCCGCAGGTGGTCCCTGGTGGGGCTGGCGGTGGCGCAGTCGGTGGCGGAGTTGGGGTCGGCGTCCTGCTCACCGGCGTAGACCGGGTTGCCGGTGCACTGGGTGGAGACGGCCCGCAGGGTCAGGTGGGTCGCGGTGGTCGTGGGGATCTTGAAGGACTCGATGACCAGGTCGGCGCCGCGAGGACGCGGCCGGCGCGTCTCGAAGGCGTTGGACGGGCTGGTGTAGACGACCGAGAAGGACGCGGGTGAGGAGCAGTCCTTCTTGGTGGCGTCGCAGGCCAGGACCTCGAAGGCGCGCAGGGCGCTGAAGCGGTTCTGGGTGCCGGGGTCGGCCGGGTCGGTGGGGGCGGGGGGCCTGAGCATGGCGCTGACCTGCACGCGGCGGATCTTCTCCGGCTCGGTCCCGGCCAGGTCCACGGTGACGGACCTGCCCTTGACCGGGCCGGTGAGCGAGGCCCAGTTCGTGGCCTCCGTCTCGTCGATCAGCTTGGCCTGGTTGACGCCGTCACCGGTCGCGGTGGCGCCCAGCGCCGCCGAGGCGAGGTTCTTCGGCACCGCGAGCGGCAGCGGCAGCTTCAGCCCGGGCAGCACCGCGAACTTCACCCGGGTGTGCCCGAACCCGTTGCCCGCGACCACGAAGTCGTAGATCCCCGGGGTCATCTCGACGGTGTCGCCGAGCTCGGTCGCCGGGTCGGTGTCGGCCACCGGCACGACACGGCCCTCGTAGTCGCCGACGTACAGCCGGAGCGCGGCGTCCTTGGCCTCGAGCAGCGGCTTGAGCTGGATCTTCCCGTTCTTGCCGGCCGGGTCGACGAAGCTCGGCGTCGGGTCGGGGTCGTTGGCCCCGACGCTCGCCGCGCCCTGGCCGAGGCCGTGCTCGGCGAACGCGCGCCACATGATGGCCTGGTTCGCGCCGCCGAAGCGGATGGCGTCGGCCGCGAGCAGCGCGTCGCGGTGGTCGACGTAGCTGACCGCGCCGGAGGCCATCAGCAGCAGCGCGTCGAAGGAGACCTGCGCCCAGCGGCGGTTGCCGGGGCACTCCCCGAGCGGGGTCTTGCCGTCGGCGCACGCCTTCTGCCTGGCCGGGGTGCCCTGGCCGTACTTCTGCACGAAGGCCTTGCGCACGTCGTACTGGGTCGCCGACCAGATCTCACCGTCGGCGTGCACCTGCTGGCCGACGATGTCGTACGCGATGTCGCTGTAGTTCAGCGGGGAGTTGGACATGTCGTAGTTGCGGATGCCCGCCTTCTTGTCGCCGGTGACGTAGCCGCCGGTGACGTACGGGGTGTCGCCCGCGGGGCGGAAGCCGTACTCGGAGAGATACTCCATCGCGAACAGGTCGGAGGTGCTCTCGTTCATCGCCCCGGCCTGGGCGCCGCTCCACCCGGCGTTCGGGCCGCCGATCATGCGGCCGGAGATCGCGTGGGTGTACTCGTGCCCGATCACCGACATGTCGTAGTCGCCGTCCACGCAGGGCGAGTAGAACGCGCCCGCGATCGGCTGCCACATGTACATGTTGGTGATGGGCGCGACCCCGTCGGGGCCGGTGATCTGGTTGGCGTTGTCGCGCACGCTGAGCACCCGGGCGCCCGCCTGGGCGTTGCCCTGCTCGGGGTCGCCGCCGAGGCCGCCGCGCTCGCCGTTGTCGTTCTGCATGTTCCAGGCGGTCTCGGTGAAGCCGAGCCGGTAGGACCAGTCGTGCATGCGGTTGTGCATGACGTGCAGGTTGGAGATGGCGGCTTCGAGGTCGGCCTCGCCGGGCTGGTCGAGGGAGGCCGGGTCGCACTTGGCCGTGTACCACTTGTTGGTCCACGGGTAGACGTACTCGCGGTTCGGCGTGGCCACGTTGCCGCGCGTGCCGACGGAGAACGCGTCGCCGCTGGCGCGGTTCTCCACGGTCCTGGCGGCGTTGCCGACGCTCGTGTTCGTCGGGGTGTCCGTGGCGTGGTCGACGTCCCACGCCTTGCCGGTGGCCGGGTCGGCCCCGACCAGGTCGCAGCCGGGCCCGGCCGTGGCGCACCACGTCGCGCGGGTGTCGGTGGAGGAGTAGTCGGCCGGGGGGTTGGCCGGGAAGGCCTCCCAGCGGGGGTCGTCCGGCGCGCTGTGGTGGTCCACCAGGTTCTCGCGGGTCAGGATCTCGCCGCTGACCGCGTCCACGTGCGTCGTGTACGCGGCGGGCTCGCCCTCGCCGCCGCCGATCAGGGTGATCTGGAACGCGTTGTGCGTCCCGTCGGGCGCGGGTACCGCCGTGGCGGTGGCCTTCTTGACGGTGGCCGTGGCCAGGTCGATCCCGCCGTCCCTGGCCGCGATCTCCAACGCCTGCCGCTCGGTGAGCCTGGCGGCGGGAGGCGCCTCGGAGGAGCGCGAGAGGGTCGAGGTGACGTGGAGGACCTTGCCGCCCTTCACACCGACCACGACCTGACCGTCCACGCCCGCGGGCAGGCCGCCGAACCTCTGCCGCAGGAGTACGGCGTACCCGTCGCCGATGGGGTTGGCGGCGATCTTCTCCAGCGCGTCCACGGCCTCGCCGGAGAGGCCGAAGAGGCTCTCGTTCGCCTTGAGGTAGGCCCGCGCGGCCCGCTCGGGGTCGGCGTCCAGGCCCTCGGCGAGGGGGGCGGAGCCGGTGACGACGGCCGGGGTGCCGAGAGCGTTCCACCGGATCGTCGCGGCGCTCGCCGCCGACCTGGAGAGCGAGGTGGGGGGTGCGACGCTGCCACGCCGGTTGTCCAGGTCGGGCTTGGCGCCGTGTTCGGCCTGGAAGTCGTGGACCTTGGGGGGCCGGCCGCCGGGTTCGCCCTGGGCGACCCCCGGCAGGGGAATGACGAGCGCCGCGGTGGCGGCGGCGATGACGGTAACGCGTGACCAGGGTTTGGTCGGCACCGATCCTCCTGCGAAAGATGGCCGTCGCCGGCCATGCACACGCGGATCACGTGTGTTGCGCAAGAGGTAACACCGATTCAAGTGTCATGACAAGATCTTGTAAAGGTGTATATGTCAGTGTTATAGGGCGGTCTGGACCGTGCAAACGGGTGCACCCCCGGCGGTCGGGCCGGGGGCGCGGGCTCTGGGGTTCGCCAGGTCGCGAGGGGGTCAGGAGAAG
Organism: Streptosporangium sp. G12; assembly: GCF_052983175.1. Classification (NCBI taxonomy): domain Bacteria; kingdom Bacillati; phylum Actinomycetota; class Actinomycetes; order Streptosporangiales; family Streptosporangiaceae; genus Streptosporangium; species Streptosporangium sp. G12. The sequence goes on from NZ_JBRIQO010000010.1 coordinate 228,392, forward strand.
GGGATCCAGGCCTGGTCGGCCAGGTCCTTCATGTCGCTGACCTTGAGGCCGAGGTCGGAGACCGTCCACAGGCTGTCGCCGATGACGACCGAGCGGCGGATGCCCGGGTCGTACGAGGCCACCCGGGTGTTCTCCGCAGGCTTGGGCCTGGGGTGGCTGACCGTGCCGGTCCTGGTGACCGCGGAATCGTCGATCTTGAGGACCAGGGCGGTCCCGTTGGTCTGCTCGGTCCCCGTCCACGAGCTCACCGGGATGACCGCCATCCCCGTCCTGGCCCAGTACAGGAAGGCGTGCGGGTCCCACTCGGCCTCCGAGCCGGAGTCCTTCTGGAACATCTGGGACAGGCGGCGGGGGTTGGCCGGGTCGCCGACGTCGAACAGCGAGACCTGGGTGCCGAGCGTGCGGCCCTGCTCGCTGGCCTCCTGGCCCACGCCGATCAGCCGCCCGTCGCCCGCCGGGTGCAGGTACGCCGAGTAGCCGGTGATCTTCAGCTCGCCCGTCCTCCTCGGTGCCGCCGGGTCGCGCAGGTCGAGCGTGTAGAGCGGGTCCACCTGCTTGAACGTCACCACGTAGCCGACGGGACCGATGAAGCGGACCGAGTAGATCCGCTCGCCCTGTCCGAGCCCGCCGACCTCGCCGGTCTTGACCAGGGTGTCGGCGTCGAGCACGTAGACGGCGCTGGAGGTGTCCGGCGCGGCTTCCGGGGAGCCGGTCGAGGTGTCCCGCGCGGCGGTCGAGGTGGTGGCGACCCGCAGGTGCCCCTCGTGCTCCGACAGGGAGTACTGGTTGAGCAGCCTGCCGGAGACCTTGCCCGAGGCGACATAGCGGGGTGCCCCGGCCGCGGTGATGTCGAACCGGTGGATCTCGGTCTCCTCCGGCGGCGGCTCCGGGGCCGCCGTCGCGGTCGGCGTCGCGGTGGGCGTCGGGGTGGTGGACGGTTCGGGGAGGAGGGTCGGGGCGGGCTCGGCGGCCGGTGTCGCCGGGGCGTCCTCGACGATCACCCGGTCGACCGGGCGGGGCCACCACCAGTGCGGGTTGCTGGCCACGTACAGGCTGGTGCCCGTCCCGTAGACGGTGTCGCCGTCGGCCGCGACGCCGATCGGGGCCGTCTCGGCGAGCGCCTGCGACAGGTCGAGGCTGTGCACGGTCAGCATCGACGTCCCGCTGTACTCCGCGGGGTGGCTGACCTGCCCGCAGTCGACCTTGCGGTCCGAGGTGGCGCCGTCCGCGGACGTCAGCTCGTACTTCGGCAGCCACGCCTCGATCGGCGCCCTGGCGACGATCTCCGCGTTGCGCCGGGTGCGCTCGTCGTCCGACAGGCCGGGCCCGGCGTCGGGGAACTCGATCCGCGGCTGGCTGCGGACCACGATCCGCACGGTCGAGCCGACCATCCTGGCGTCCACGTGGGCGCCTTCGGGGGTGAGCGCGCCGATCACCTTCGGCTTCCCCGACAGGTCGACGAGGACGTAGCGCGGTCCCGGGCTCGCCGCGTGCTTGGCCGTCGCGCCGTACGGGATGATCCCGCCGCCGGAGAACAGCACCAGCGCCCGGTCGCCGCTGACCAGCAGGTCGGCCGGGACCCACGCCTGCTCGGCGTCCACGAGCCTGAGAGTGCCGGTGACCTTCCTGGTCGCGGTGTCCACCACCCGCAGCACGCCGCGGTTCACGGTGATCACCCGATCGCCGTCGGTCTTCACCAGGTCGGGCTCGTCGACCCCGGCCTCGTGCGTGTTCGTGGTGGAGTGCTCGGGCGCACCGGACGCGCGCTTGGCGGAGGCGTCCGACTGCGTCTCCGCGTACATGACGACCGGGCCGCCGATGCCCCAGGGACCGACGTTCCTCGCCGTCGCCGCGCGCAGGCCGGCCAGCATGTCGTCGCAGCCGCTGTAGGAGACGAGCTTGACGTTCCCCAGATCGACCGGCGCCGTACGACCTCCGGCGGTCCTCGTCTCCGTCGAACTGCACGCCGTGGCGAGCAGGGCGGCGGCGAGGGCGACCGCGCCGGCCGTACGAATCGATGTCCTCATGCCCCTACGACGGATCGGGAGGACGTGTGGTTCAACACCTCGCTACCCGCCGGTAGCCAGGGCACGCCTCCCACGATTACGCTGCGAACATGGCCGTTCCCCCTGAAATGACACGGGCCGAGATGACAAGGGTCCTCGCTCCCCGCATGATCGAACGCGTCGTGCGGCACGTGACCTCCGACGGCAAGACGCGGGAGATCACGGCGCCGTTCACCGGCGAGGTCCTCGCCGAGATGCCCGTCTCCACCGCCGACGACGTCCGCTCCGCCCACGCCGTGGCGCGGGAGGCGCAGCGGGCGTGGGCGGCCCGGCCCGCGCGGGAGCGTGCCGAGCCCTTCCTGCGCCTGCACGACGCCATCCTCGACCGCCGCGAGGAGATCCTCGACGTGGTCCAGTGGGAGACCGGAAAGGCCCGCAGGCACGCCTTCGAGGAGGTCCTCGACGTCGCCGGCTGCACCCTCTACCACGCGCGGCGGGCCCCCGGCCTGCTGGAGCCGAGGAGGCGCGCCGGGATCCTGCCGGTCGCCACCAGGACGGTCGAGACGCGCCAGCCCCGGGGGACGGTGGCCCTGATCTCGCCGTGGAACTACCCGCTCTCGCTCGGCGTCACCGACGCCGTTCCCGCGCTGCTCGCCGGCAACGCCGTGGTCCACAAGCCCGACACCCAGACCGCCCTGTCCACGCTGTGGACGATCGACCTGCTGGTCTCCCTCGGCATGCCCAGGGAGATCTGGCAGGTCGTCCTCGGCGACCCCGCGGAGGTGGGCGAACCGCTGCTCGACGGCGCCGACTACGTGGCGTTCACCGGCTCCACCCGGGCCGGCCGGAAGATCGCCGAGGAGGCGGCCCGGCGGCTGATCGGCTGCTCGCTGGAGCTCGGCGGCAAGAACCCGATGCTCGTGCTCGACGACGCCGACCTGGACGCGGCGACCCAGGGCGCGCTGCGCGCCTGCTTCACCAACGCCGGGCAGCTGTGCCTGTCCGTCGAGCGGCTCTACGTCCACGACTCCGTGCACGACGCCTTCCTGGAGCGGTTCGTCCGGCAGGTCGGGAACATGAGGCTCGGCGCCGGGCTCGACTGGAACGTGCAGATGGGCTCGCTCTCCTCCCGGCGGCAGCTGGAGGCGGTCGCCGCCCACGTGGACGACGCCGTCGCGAAGGGCGCCCGGGTCCTCGCCGGGGGGCGGGCCCGCCCCGATCTCGGCCCGCTGTTCTACGAGCCCACCGTCCTGGCCGACGTCGACGAGAGCATGGACATGTGCCGGGCCGAGACCTTCGGCCCCGTCGTCGCGATCTACCGCTTCGGCGACGACGACGAGGCGGTCGAGCGGGCCAACGACACCGCGTACGGCCTCAACGCCTCCGTGTGGACCCGCGACGTGCCGCGCGGGCGGGCGCTGGCCTCCCGGATCAGGGCGGGCTCGGTCAACATCAACGAGGGGTACGGCTCGGCCTACGCCTCCTACGACGCGCCCATGGGCGGCATGAAGTCCTCGGGCCTGGGCCGGCGTCACGGGGCCGAGGGGCTGCTGAAGTACACCGAGGGGCAGACCGTCTCCAGCCAGGCGTCCTGGCTGGGCTTCGAGCCGATCCTCGGCATGGCGTACGAGAAGTACGCCGACACCCTCGCGACCGCCTTCAAGGTCATGAAGACGCTCCACCTGAAGTGAGGGGCTCCGGTGACCTTTGACGGTCGCCGGGAGGCCGTCGAAGTCACCGGAGGCCGCCGTGATCGACGGGGTCGTCGTTCGAAGGGAGCCGCCGTGTTCGACCACGACGTGCTGGTGATCGGATCGGGGTTCGGCGGGAGCGTCTCGGCGCTGCGGCTGACGGAGAAGGGCTACCGGGTCGCCGTCCTGGAGGCCGGGCGCCGCTTCGACGAGACCACGCTCCCCAGGACCTCCTGGCGGGTCCGCGACTTCCTGTGGGCCCCGGCGCTGGGCCTGAAGGGCATCCAGCGCATCCACGTGCTCAGGGGCGAGAAGGGCACCGGCGTGATGGTCCTGGCGGGTGCCGGGGTCGGCGGGGGCTCCCTGGTCTACGCCAACACCCTCTACGAGCCGCCGGACGCGTTCTTCCAGGACGTCCAGTGGTCGTCCATCACCGACTGGAAGGCCGAGCTGGCCCCGTACTACGACCAGGCCTCGCGCATGCTGGGCGTGACGCTCAACCCGACGGTCACCCCGGCCGACGAGGTGGTGCGCGCGGTCGCCGAGCGGATGGGCGTGGGCGACACCTTCCACCTGGCGCCGGTCGGCGTCTTCTTCGGCACCCCGGGCGTGGAGGTGGACGACCCCTACTTCGGCGGCGCGGGGCCGCGCCGCAGGGGCTGCACCGAGTGCGGCGAGTGCATGACGGGCTGCCGCCACGGGGCCAAGAACATGCTGATCAAGAACTACCTCTACCTGGCGGAGAGGGCCGGGGCCAGGGTCCTCCCCGAGACCACGGTCACCTCGGTCGTCCCGGTGGACGGCGGCTACCGGGTCGAGGCGCGCGGGACGGGCGCGCCCTGGCGCCGCAGCGCGCTCACCGCCGAGCACGTCGTCTTCGCGGCGGGGACGTACGGCACCCAGCGCCTGCTGCACCGGCTCAAGGCCGCGGGCACGCTGCCCCGGCTCTCCGACCGCCTGGGCACCCTCACCAGGACCAACTCCGAGGCGCTGCTCGGGTTCGAACGCCTGTCGGTCGAGGGCGAGAAGCTCAACCGGGGGGTGGCGATCACCTCCTCGATCCACCCCGACGCCCGCACGCACATCGAGCCGGTCCGCTACGGAGACGGTTCCAACGCGATGGGCATGCTCCGCACCCTGCTCATCGACGGCGGCGGCGCCCCGCGCTGGCTGAAGTTCCTCGGCGAGGCCCTGCGCGCGCCCCACCGGGTGGCAAGGCTGTTCAACCACCGCCGGTGGTCCGAGCGCGGCATCATCGCGTTGGTCATGCAGGCGAAGGACAACTCGATCACCCTGTCCGCGCGCAGGGGGCCGTTCGGCCGGAGGCTGCGCTCGGAGCGGGGCCACGGCGAGCCCAACCCCACCTGGCTGCCCGCCGGTCACGAGTTCGTCCGGCACGCGGCCGAGGAGGTCGGCGGCATCCCCGGCGGCTCCTGGCTCGACCTGTTCGACATCCCGGCCACCGCCCACTTCCTGGGCGGATGCGCCATCGGCGCCGATCGCGACACCGGGGTGATCGACCCCTACCACCGCGTCCACGGCCACGAGGGCCTGCACGTCGTCGACGGCTCCGCGGTCTCCGCCAACCCGGGCGTCAACCCCTCCCTCACCATCACCGCCCAGGCCGAGCGGGCGATGGCGCTGTGGCCCAACCGGGGCGAGCCGGACCCGCGCCCCGCCCCGGGCTCCCCGTACGCCCGCCTCGCACCCGTCGCCCCCCGCAGCCCCGTCGTCCCGGCCGCCGCCCCCGGGGCCCTGCGCCTGCCCATCGTCGAGATCACCTGACGGGGAGATACCGGTTCCGCCAGGCCTGGCCCTGGCCATGGTCCGATCGCGTAGCCGGTCTCCGCGTCGCGGTCCGACCGCCGGCTCGTGATCCCTTGTCGACCGAGCCGCCTGGGACGCGGGGACTCCGCCATGCTCCGGGCCGCACATCAGGGCCAGCACGGATGCGCGAAACGACGGAACGCGTCACAGTTACGCTGTGCCCCGAGAACGTCTGCTGATCGTCGACGACGACCCGGTCTTCCGCGTCGTCGCCCACGATCTGCTCGACGGCGAACGATTCACCGTCGTCGGCGAGGCGGCGAGCGGCTCCGGCGGGCTCGACGCGATCTGGCGGCTGAGCCCGGATGTGGTTCTCCTGGACGTTCAGCTGCCTGACGTCAGCGGATTCGACGTCTGTCCCGCGATGGTGGACTCCGGCGCGGCTGTCGTACTGACCTCGATCAGGGACGCCTCGTCCTACGGATCCCTCGTCGAGCAGAGCGGGGCTCGGGGCTTCATCCTCAAGGACCACCTGTCCGTCGCGGCTCTTTCCGCGGTTCTCGGTGAAAGCGGGCCGAGTGGCTGACGCGCCGGTGGAAGGGTGGCGCCGGTGGTGGAAGTCCGACACGGTGATCTGGTCCGTCGCGACGGCCGGGCTCCTCTTCGGCGCCTACACGACCACCGCCGCCGCCCTGTATCCGGTGGCCGACCCCTTCCGCGTCGTCCTGCACGCGGTAACCGGCGTCCTGTACCTGTCGGCCGGTGTCGTCGCGCACTACAGGTACAGCGCGAACGCCATCGGCCCGATGATGCTGGTCGCCGGGATCGCGATGTTCGCCGAGGACCTCCAGCTGTCGGACGAGGCGTGGCCGCACACGGTCGGCCAGTTCCTGGTCGCCTCCTCCGGCGCCGTGGTCACGCATCTGGTCCTGATGTTCCCCACCGGGCGGCTGGAGACGCGAGTCCAGAAGGCCCTGATGGCCGTCGCCTACGCGTTCGCGGCTCAGCTGGGCGTTGCGGTGGCCTTCTTCATGGACCAGACGTCGGACGACGACCACACCCCGCCGGGCATGCTGTTCGTCCGCGACAACCCGGTGGTCGGCGGGCTGGCCGAATCCTCCTCCAAGGCCGCCGCCACGGTCGTGGCCGTCGGGCTGATCGTCGTACTCCTCCGCCGCTGGGTCACCGGGCACCTGCTGATGCGCCGGCTCCTGAGACCGGTGATCCTGCTCGTGCTGGCCACCGGGTTCGTCTCGGCGACCGGGCTGATCCTGCACGCCGATCCGTTTCCCGGGGCCCGCGCGATTCGCGACGGGCTCCTGCGGTTCTACGACGTCTTGTACGCCTCTGTCCCCTTGGCCATGTTCGTCGGCACCCTGTACTTCTATCTCGGCAACGGCGCGGTCAACCGGCTGCTCAACGAGCTGCGCGTCCTGACCCGGGCCGGCGACGTCGAGAAGCTGCTGGCGAGGTCGCTGCGCGACGATTCGCTGCGTCTCGCCTACCCGGCGCCGGCCGGTTTCCTGGACGCCGCGGGAGCCCTGGTGAGGGTCGAGCCGTGGCAGGCCGTGACCTCGGTCGGCGGCCCGCGCGGGGCGGTGCTGATCCATGACGCGCTGCTGAAGGAGGATCCGAAGGTCCTGGACGTCGTGGCGACCGCGGCCGGTCTGGCGCTGACGAACCAGTCGCTGGCGGCGACGGTGGAAGCCCAGCTCCAGGAGGTGCGCCGGAGCCGGGCGCGCATCCTCGCGGCGGCCGACAAGGAACGCAAACGCATCGAGCGCAACCTGCACGACGGGGCACAGCCGTTGCTGACGGCGGCCAAGTTACGCATCGACATGGCCCGCAGCGCGCTCAGGACCGACCCGGACAAGGCCGACGAGCGGCTCGTCCAGGCGCTCGAGAACGTGCAGCAGTCGATCGAGGAGATCCGGATCCTGGCGAGCGGCCTCTATCCGCAACTGCTGACCACGGCCGGCCTCGTGACGGCCGTACGGGAACTGGGGCGGCAGTGCCCCGTCCCGGTCACCCTGGACCTGGACGCGCTGCCGCGACTGGATCCGCTGGCCGAGGCGTCGGTCTACTTCGTCGCCGCGGAAGGGCTGACGAACGCGATGAAACACGCGCACGCGACGCGTGCCCGCATCGAGGCGCGGGTGACCGGCGACGACGTGACCCTGAGCGTCGTCGACGACGGTCGTGGCGGCGCCACCATCTCGCCCGGCTCGGGCCTGGCGCGGCTGGCCGACCGGGTCGCGGCGGCAGGCGGCAAACTGACGTTGTCCAGTCCCGCGGGCGGCGGGACCAATCTTGAGGCGGTAATCCCCCGTGAACCTCCCGCACCCACCCCTGCCTGACCCGGTGGCTCCCCGGGTCGTCGTCGCCGAGGACTCCCCGCTGCTGCGCGAACTGTTCGTCGACGCGTTACGCGAATCGGGCATCGACGTCGTGGCCGACGCCGGCGACGGGCCCGGCCTGATGGACGCCGTGGCCCGGCATCGGCCGGACGTGGCGGTGATCGACATCCGGATGCCGCCGCTGGGCGAGACGCAAGGACTGCGCTCGGCGGTGGAGCTGCGCGCCGCCGACCCGCGCCTGGGCGTGCTCCTGCTGTCGTCCCAGCTCCAGACCCGTGATCTGTTCACCCTGATGGGCAAGAGCGGCCGTGGCGTCGGCTACCTGCTGAAGGACAAGGTCGCGGGGGTGGAGGCACTGGCCGAGGCGGTCCACCGGATCCACCGGGGCGAGTACATCGTCGACGCGGACGTGGTGGCCGACATGATGCGCCGCAGAGGCGGCGAACGGCTGCCGCACCTGACACAGCGAGAGAAGGAGATTCTCGCCCTGATGGCCGAGGGCCTGTCGAACAAGGCGATCGCCGCACGAGCGAAGGTGATGCCGCGCACGGTGGAGGCACACATCAGTCACCTGCTCAACACGCTCGGCCTGCCGCCCGCGCCGGACTACCACCGGCGTGTGCAGGCGGTCCTCGCCTACCTGCGCGGCGAGATCGGCTGATCCCCACCGCTGGACCGTGCCAACACCTCCGTGCCTGCACGCATGCGCGACGACCGTGCGCGCCCGACCATGAGAAAGGCGAGAAGAAACCGACAGGCGGGAGAGATCGGATGCCGTACTCAAGCAAGCCGGGCGTATGGAGGACACGGACCAGAAAGCTCAGAACCGCCCTGCTCACGGCGACGGTAACGGCGGGGACCCTCGCCGGTCCCGCGCAGCCCGCGGCGGACGCCACACAGGCCTTCGACACCTGTCCCCAGGGTTACGTCTGGCGGGAGGCCATCCCGGGCGACCACGTCTGCGTCTACCCGATCCGCCGCCAGCAGGCCCGAGACGACAACAGGCTGGCCGCCGGCAGGAGCAACGGCGCCGGCGCCCGGTACTGCCGTAACGGCTTCGTCTGGCGTGAGGTCATTCCCAGTGACCACGTCTGTGTCATCCCCGCTCGGCGCACCGAGACGTGGCACGACAACGCGCAGGCGGCGGGACGCGTCCGCGAGGCGTTGCTGGACGCCACGTCCGCGTCCGCGGCTCTGCCGGCCGCGGCCCTCAAGGGACTGGTCACCAAGAGGTTCAGCGAACTCGTCAGGGGCCGGAACTCGGACGTCGGCATCCGTGGAGGACGCGGGACGATCTCTGTCGTCAGCGACACCAGCGACGGGTTCGAGGGGCCACGCAACCGCGTCGTCCGGATCGGCGTCCACGGTTTCGTCAGCGTGTCCGTCGTCCCCGACCCGGAGTTCTACGTCGAACTGGACCTGCGGATCCGCTCGGTCCCCAAGGACGGCGGCGCCGACATCGTCGCCGACCTCACCCACCTGCGCGTCCGCACTTCGGGTTTCGGCCACGGCGCGCTGCTGAGGAAACTGCGCGGCGGTATCACCGACGCGTTCGCCCAGCCGGTGTCCTTCGCACACATCCCCGCGGGCACGGACTTCGTCACCGCCGGAGTCCCGCTGAACGCGAGCCTCAAGCTCTACTTCAAGAACACCGTACCCGGCCGCGTCGCGGCCGGCATCACGCAGCGAAGGCTCGACGACATGTAGGACGTGCCTGGCCGGTGGTCGTGCCCGTTGATCCGCCGGGACCCATCGGCAGCACACGATCGGCCCCGGCGAGCACGGGCTCGACCGGGACACCACACCAAGGAGAAGATCATGAAACGCGTCGTCCTCGGAACGGCCGCACTCGTGGCCGCCGGACTCACCATCGCCGTCCCGGCCCCCGCGCGGGCCTCCACCGCCGGTGGCGCGTGTGACGCCTCCCTGGTGGCGGGGCCGGGCAGCCTCATCGGCGGCCTGTGGCGCTCCAACGGTGGTGAGAACAGCGTCTACGGCTGTCCCGTCACCAAGGAGTCCGGCTACCCCGACAAGAGGGGATCTTGGCAGCGCTTCCGCAACGGCCAGATCGGCTGGTCCCCGAACCTCGGGAACGGCACCCTGGTTCGCGTCTACGCGAAGGGAGACAACATCGTCTTCAAGTGGAGCGGCCTGAGCCGCGACTGGGACTTCTTCCACGTCCGCTGGAGTAAGAACGGCGGTAAGGCCACCCAGGTCAAGGTCGGCCGGCTGTCCCCGTGGAGCGGCCAACATCTGATGCCGCCGCCATCGAACTGTGTCAAAGAAGGCGGCGAAGAAGGGTGCCCCACCACCAACGGTCACCTGATCGACAAATTCGCTTTCACTGTCCAGGGCTGCGATAGAACTGGGATATTCCAGGCCGGATCCGACTGCGGCCCCTGGAGCATTCCCACCTCCATCGGCATCGCCCGATGATCCGGGGGGCGAAGTGTTCAGGTGGATAGCGGGAATCGCGCTTCTAAGCATTTTACTCATGGGATCGGGGCTCATTCCCATGCCGCCGACCGACGCCGGGCTGAGTGACTGCCCGCCCTTGCGGGCGGGCCAGGCCGACCCGATCGACGGGAAGGACTGCGTGCGTATGATCCAGCGGAGACTGATTGACATCGGCTATACGAGCCAGCGGGTGGACGGTGTTTTCGGGCCGCTCACCAGGGCGAATGTGGTGGCCTTTCAGAAGGCCTCCGGGCTGCGGCCAGATGGCGAGGTCGGTCCGCGGACCCTTGCGGCGTTGATCGACGGCTCCACGCCCCTCATTCTCGCCGGGCTGAACCTGGGCTCGCCGAACTGCCGAGACGACGTCTGTCATTTCGTCGTTCCTCGGGGTGTCACCCGTCAGGTGGGAAACTGGCTGGCAAACAATCCCGGCCTTGCCGTACATGTGTCCGTCAACCTGCTCGTGCGCGGCGTTTGTGGCCCGGCCAGGGTCCCGGCGATCGCCAGGCTGAGCTGCGAGAGATTGGTGTACAAGGAAGTCGGTGATTTTATCGCGACGCTCGGGTCCGCCGCCGGGAGGAACGCCTGCGTGCGGATCTCCGTCGGCCTTCCCGGGGGCAGGAAACCGAAATTCCTCAGATTCACCTCCGTGGCATGCCGGAGCTGAGGGCACTTTCTCGCCCGCCGATTGTCCCTCGGACGGGGATCTCGGCGTCGGCACGGTCGGTGCGGGAGGATCTCGTGTCCGGCCCGGACACGAGATCCTCGCTCACTCCGGTCACCTCGATCCCCGCCGAGCGCCCCCGGACGGCGTGCCCGAACGCATCCACGCTCTGCGCGAGTTCGAAGTCTCATGCAACGGGCACGACCCCACCGGGACGTCCGGGACCGTGGTCACCTAAGCGGTCCACCACGGCCTCCGTGGCCTCTTTCCAGGTGAGGTCAGCCGGTGGGCCGCTGGACGGGCTGGGTCTCGGTCCGGTAGATCAGGGTCGTCTCGACGTGCACGATCTCAGGCCGGATCAGGAACTTCTCCAGCAGCAGGCGGTGCAGGCGGTCGGCGTCGGCGACCGCCACGTGGACCAGGAAGTCCTGGGGGCCGGCCACGTGGAACAGGGCGATGGTCTCGGGCAGGCCCAGGACGAAGGCCCGCAGCGGGTCGACGAGCTGGCTGGTGTGCGGCCGCACCCGCAGGGCGAGCAGCGCCTGCAGGGGACGGCCCAGCGTCGCCGGGTCGACCTCGGCGCGGAAGGCGCCGATCACCCCGCGCCTCCGAAGCGAGCGCACCCGCTCCAGCGCCGTGGAGGGGGCGACGCCCACCCGTTCGGCCAGGTCCTTGTTGGGGAGTCGCGCATCCTTCTGCAGCTCGGCCAGAATTCGCCGGTCCACCGAATCCAGTTCGACACTCACCGGGTTCACCTCCGTCCAATTCGGCTCGCCTGGCGAGCTGTCGTGAATTCGACCAGTATCCCCGTGTGACGTGGAATGTTGAGGAATTCGTGAACGCGGCGACCATGACCGTCGACGAGCTGGCCGCCTACGTCGACGAGAGCCAGCGGGGCGTGCCACCCGTGCTCGGCCGCAGACCCCCCGGTGAGCTGGCCGAGCGGCTCGGGCTCGCCCGGTGGATCCGCGAGGGCGGGATGACCGCCGGCGACCACGCGGAGTTCCTGCGCACCTACCTCGCCGAGGGCACGCGGCTGCACCATCCCGCCTACCTCGGGCATCAGGTCGCCGCTCCCGACTTCCCCGCAGCCCTCGCCGACCTCGTCCACGGCGTGAGCAACAACCCGATGGCGATCTACGAGATGGGCGCCTCGGCGGCGACCGTGGAGTTCGAGGTGCTGCGCTGGATGCTCGGCAAGGTCGGTTTCGGCGAGGCGGGCGGCGGGGTGCTGACCCACGGGGGATCGCTGGCCAACCTCACCGCGCTGCTGGCCGCGCGGGCGTCGGTGGCCCCGGAGGCGTGGACCGAGGGCGTCCCCGGCGACCTCGCGCTGCTCGCTCCGGCGTCGTCGCACTACTCGCTCACCCGCGCCGCCGCGATCCTCGGCCTGGGGGAGCGGGCCGTGATGCCGCTGGAGGTGGACGGGCTCGGCAGGATCGACGTCGCCCGCCTGCCCGAGGCCCTGGAGCGGGTGCGCCGGGCGGGACGGCGGCCGATGGCCCTGGTGGCGAACGCCTGCGCGACCGGGACCGGCCTCTACGACGACCTGCGCGGGATCGGGGAGTTCTGCGCCGCCAACGGCGTCTGGTTCCACGTGGACGGCGCCCACGGCGCCTCCGCGCTGCTGTCCGGCCGGCACCGCCACCTGCTCGACGGGATCGGGCTCGCCGACTCGCTGATCTGGGACGCGCACAAGATGCTGCGTACCTCCAGCCTGGCCGCGGCGGTGCTGACCCGGCGCGAGGGCGACCTGGACGCGGCCTTCCGGCAGCGGGCCAGCTACCTGTTCTACGGGGAGCAGGGCTTCGACCTCATCGGCAGGACCGTGGAGTGCAGCAAGGCCGAGCTGGGCCTGAAGATCTTCCTCAACCTGGCCTGGCGGGGCGAGCGCGGCCTGGGCGAGTACGTCGCGCGCCGGTACGCCACCGCGCACCGCTTCTGGGAACTGGCCCGCGAACGGCCGGGCTTCGAGTGCCCGTACGAGCCGGAGAGCAACATCGTCTGCTTCCGGTACGGCACCGGCGACCAGGCGGACATCCGCGAGCGCCTGATGGAGGACGGGGCCTTCCAGCTGACCTCGGCCGAGGTCGGCGGGGTCCGCCACCTGCGGGTCACCGTGATGGCCCCCGCCACGGACGACAAGACGCTGGAGGCGCTGCTCGACCGGATCGCCGGACCTGAGGCCACGGCCGGTCCCCGGTGAACCCCCGCGAGGAGCGCCGGGCCGCTCCTCACCGAACCCGGTGCGGCCGGTGCGGCCGGTGCGGAAGGCCGGTCCTCGGGGGTCCGGGCCGGTCCCCGGGGGATCCCGGGGCGGATCCCGGCGCCCTCAGCGGATCCCGGAGTCGGGGTGGGCGGCGTCCCAGCGGCGGCGTGACTCGGCGATGCCGTCGCGGTGCTCGGCCGACCAGTCGACGAGGGTCCGCAACAGGTGGGTGAGGCTGTGCCCGGACGGGGTCAGCTCGTAGTCGACCTGAGGCGGGACGACGGGGTGGACGGTCCTGGAGATCAGGCCGTCGCGCTCCAGGCGGCGCAGGGTCAGGGTGAGCATCCGCTGCGAGATGCCGGGCAGGGCCCGCTGGAGCTCGCGGAACCGGCGCACCCCCTGGGCCAGCTCCACGACCACCAGCACCGACCACTTGTCGCCGATCCGGTCGAGGACCTCACGGATGCCGCAGTCCTCGCCTCCGCAGGAGACGACCGGCTCCGTGGTTACCGCGGTGTGCCCCACTGACATCGAAGTGCCTCCTTATGCCACGTGTCCTGGTTGTCGATGATGGACCCGGTTACCGAAGAGAACCACTCATACGGGGGAGATTCCATGATTCTCATGACGGGGGCGACGGGCGCACTGGGGCGGCTCGTCGCCGTGCGGCTGGCCGGGCGGGACGACGTGGTGATCGGCAGCCGTACCCCGGAGGCGGTCCCCGCCGGGACACCGGCCCGCCCGGTCGACTTCGAGGACCCCGCCTTGCTGGAGGAGGGCTTCGCCGGGGTGGACACGCTGCTGCTGATCTCCGCGGGCTACGGCGAGGACGACGTGGTGATCGCCAGGCACGGCGCGGCGATCGAGGCGGCGGAGAAGGCCGGGGTCTCGCACATCGTCTACACCGGCCTCAGCGCCGCCGGGGACCACCTGGCCTACGCGCTCGCCCACCGCTGGACCGAGCGCAGGCTCCGCGAGGGGGCCGCGAACTGGACGATCCTGCGCAACGGCCTCTACGCCGAGCTGCTGGCGACGCTCGCGCCCGCCGTGGACGGCAGGATCACCGCGCCGCTGGGAGCGGGACGGCTGGCCGCGGTGGCCCGCGAGGACCTGGCCGACGTGGCCGCCCTGGTCGTGACCGGTGCCTCCGCGCACGCGGGCCGGACCTACGAGCTGGTCGGGGAGGATGCGGTCGGCGGCGCGGAGCTGGCCGCGGCCCTCACCGGGGCCACGGGAGGCACCGTCTCGTACGAGCCCGGCACCCTCGCCGGGGCCCGCGAGGCGTTCACCGCCCTCGGCCTGGCGCCCTTCCAGGTCCCGATGCTGGTGAGCACCTACTCCTCGATCGCGAACGGGTTCATGGACGCGACGGGCGGCGACCTGCGGGCCCTGCTCGGCAGGGCTCCCCGGTCCGCCCTGGAGGTCATCGTCGCGGGACTTCGCGAACAGGGGTGAACAGGGGCAGGGCGCGCGACGGCCGAGGGCCCCCTGCCCGGCCGCGGAGAGGGCAGGGGGCCCGTGTGATCAGTTGTCGGTGCAGAACATGTGGATACGGCAGTTCGTGACGCGGCCCGCCTCGACGGCGGCCGGCTCGCGCTCCTGAAGACCCTGAAGGTCCTGAACGTCGAACGACATCGATTTCACCTCCTCGCCGATCTCGTGGCCGCGCCGGGCGCGGACCGCTTCTCCTTCCGCCGCCCCGGAGCGGGCGGCGAGCCTGGGACGGGGGGACGCCAGGCGTCCCCCACGACGTCGTCGAGCATCCACGGGCGCGCGTGCCGGTGGCGCAGCCGGACGAGGAAGGCGACGATCCCGGCCGTGCCGCCGAGGAACGTCGGGACGACCTTCGAGAAGGGGTCCGGCACGAGCAGCCTGCCGGAGCGGGTCACGGCTCTGGCCTCCAGGCATCCGGCCAGGTCCCCGGCCCAGCGCAGATACCGGTCGTCGGCCGTGAACCCGGCCATGTCGAGGAGGAACTCGCCGTCACCGGGCAGGCCGTGGCACGGCACCGCCCCCGACTGCCAGCGGGTCCTGTGCACCGCGACCGCCGCCTGACCGGCGAGCCGCAGGGCGTCCGGGTCGCCGGTGGCGCGCCAGTACCGGACGAGGAAGGAGCCGACCCCCGACGAGCCGCTGCACCAGTGCGGCCGGCGCGGCAGGACCGTCCGCGGATCCCCCGCGAGGGCCGGCCACCAGGCGGTGTCGCCGTCGACGTCGGCGTGCTCGTACAGGGCGCGGGCGACCTCGCGCACGGTCGCCATCCACTCCGGGCGGCCGAGGGTGACGGCGGCGTAGAGCAGCGCCGTGCCGACCCCGGCGATCCCGTGCGCGAAGCCGAGATGGTCGGCGCCCGCGAGACCGGAGTCGAACGACTCCGGCGTCGGCCACCGCGGGTGCCCCATCCGGTAGGACCGCGCGCCGTGCAGGTTCTCGAACGTCTCCACGGCCCGCCCGCGGAGCACGGGGTCGCCCGAGCGCAGGGCGAGGCGCAGCACCGTCATGCCGGACCCGGCCAGCCCGTGCGTCACGTCGGGGCTCGGGTGGTCCACCGGAAGCCGGGCCGCCGCCCGCAGCGCGAACTCCCGCGTCTCGTCGTCGCCCGCGGCCTCCGCCGCGTCGTGAAGGGCCCAGACGGCTCCCGAGCGCCCGAAGTAAAGGCCGGGGGTCCAGACGTCCTCGTCGGAGAGACGGCGGCGGAGCCACCCGGCCGCGGCGACCGCCGCGCCTCTTGCGCCCGCCGTGTCGTCTGTGAAGGCGTTGTCGGTGAGGGCGTTGTCTGTGACGGCGTTGTCGGTGACGGCCGCGCGGGAGGCGAGCGTCAGGACGGCCAGGATGCCCGGTACGCCCCCGTTCACCGAGCACGGGTCCGCCTCGGCCCCGCCGGCCCCGGCGACCGCGTTGGGCCACGGCGACGGGCTGTCCCGCCGGGGGTCCATGGTCTCCACCAGCCGCGCCAGCCCGTCCGCCATCAGGAGGTCCGCCTGTCGCACCCCGCCCGCCCTCGCCCCCGCGAGGACGGGGCCGGCCTTCCCCGTCTCCCCCGTCTCCCCCGTCTCCCGCGTCTCCCGCGTCTCCCGCGCCGTCGCGAGGTCGGCGGCGGGAGCCGCGGCGGGGGAGCCGGTGAGGCCGGTGGCGGAGGCCGCCGGGGCGAGCGCGTCCAGGTACCTCGCGCAGCGGTTCAGCGACCAGCGCTCCTCCGGCTCGGTGACCAGTCCCTCCACCAGGGGGCGGAGGAGGGCGAGGGTGGGGTTGGCCGCGGACACCGCGCCGACGTGGTCGAGGAGGCGCCGGCCGCGGGCCGGGCCCGTCGTGCCGTCCTCGGGGAGTTCCAGCCCGGCGCCGGTCGCGAGGAAGTACGCCAGCCCGCCGAGGCCGAACAGGTCGGCCGTCTCTCCCGGCGCCGGCCGGAGTTCGCCGGTGTGCGGCACCAGTTCCGGAGCGAGGTAGCCGGGGGTTCCACCGATCATGACGATGTCGCCCGGCACCGTCGCGTACTCCAGGTCGACGAGCCGGAGGTCACCGCCGGGCAGGAGCATCACGTTGTCCGGCGAGAGGTCGCGGAAGACGTGGCCGAGGTCGTGGACGGCCCGCAGCGCGTCGACGAGGCGCCGCAGGATCGGCCGGACCTCGGCGGCGCCGTTCCCGAAGCCGTCGTGCCCGAGGGGCCCGG
The DNA here is from genome assembly GCF_052983175.1 of Streptosporangium sp. G12. NCBI lineage: Bacteria > Bacillati > Actinomycetota > Actinomycetes > Streptosporangiales > Streptosporangiaceae > Streptosporangium > Streptosporangium sp. G12. The sequence goes on from NZ_JBRIQO010000010.1 coordinate 245,213, forward strand.
CGTTCCCCTCGGACCAGCGCCGCAGCGTCGTCCCCGGCACGCGTTCCTCGACGAGGAACGCGTGCCCGCCCTGTTCGAAGAAGTCGACCACGGCAGGGACGACCCCGCTGGACGCCAGGGCCTCCAGCCGGGACCTCTCCGTCGCCAGCCGGTCGCGCGCGTCCCGGCCCCCGAGATCGGACGACGCGTGCGGCCGGCCCTCCTTGATCACGACTTCGGCGCCGCTCTCGGTGTCCTCCGCGATGTACACGCCGCCCCTGTTGGCGTGTCGCACCGCCTCGCGGACCACGAAACGGCCGTTCAGCAGCACGGCGGGCCGCTGCGGTGGCCCGGGGACCCCGAAGGCGCGGTCCGCCGCTCCGGAGGCGCCGGGCGCGGTGAAGGGCGAGACGGCGAAGGAGGGCGGGGAGAACCGTGGCAGCCGCTCGTCAGGGATCGCCGTCCCCTCCGGCGTGCGGAGCCGGACCTCGTAGAAACCGTCGTTGCCGAGCACCCGGTGCCCGCCGAAGGCCCCGTAGCGGTAGTGGACGATCCCGCCGGGCCGGTAGGGGTGGTCCGACAGGATCGCCGGGCCGGGAAGCCCCCGGGTGGCCTCGTCGAGCAGTGGCGCCAGCCGGGCCGCCTCGGCGCCGCCCGCCGGGTAGGCGGTGACGAACTTCCCCGCCTGGGCACGGGCGCAGTGGGGGGCGAGCAGCTCCCAGTAGTCGCCCAGCCGCGCGGGGAACTTGAAGGCGCACCCCTCGGCGGCCAGCACTCGTACGACCCGGGAAAGCACGATCGGAGCGGAGAGCATCGTCGCGGAGACGTGAAGTTTCCAGCCCTGCGCGGGCATCGCGTATCCGCCGGGAACGACCAGGCACCAGAATTCCCCTTCGGTGACCGACCAGTCGCGGGCCGGGACCCGTCCGATCTCGGCGATCGCGATGTCACGCAGGAGGGCGCTGTCGCCCGGTGGGCTTTTCACGGGAGGTCATCCTTCGGCTGTCGCGGTTCGACGTCATGCGGGAATCGGTCCGACGTCAAACGGGAAATACGTCAAACGGGAAACGCGTCACACGGGTGGGAGGGACGCGGGAAGCGCGCGAGGTGTTCACGCCCGGGAGCCGGGCCGAGGGCGTGGATCCCGCCGGGGCGCGGCCGCCGCCTCCGCTCCCGTCACCGGGACCGCGTGGTGGTGATCGCGCATATGTGAGATCGGCGGAGCCGCCGCATTCTTTTCCGCCTGCCGGCGCTGGAAATACGAAAACACGGTGGATGCGGGTGTGCCATGTAAAAGTACGCACTTCTCGTCCGGCACGTGGATCCGCCGAGTATTCAATGCGCTTATTTCATATTCCCATATATTAATTCCGGTCCGCCGTGGCGCGCTTCACGTGGACGCCCGGCAGGAATCGGGTGGCCGGTTCCCGGCCCGGCCCTCGAATGCGCGGGTGTCGTTCCCGGGCTGGGCGGACCTGTCCTGATATAGCGTCGCGTCCATGACCGAACTCGACGGCCGCCTGCGCGCGGTGTGCGACCTCACCGTCTCCGGCGTCCGGGAAATGGCCGGGCGGCACGAGTACGACGGCCTGATCCAGGACCTGTCGCCCGAGGGGGTGCGCGCCGGGCTGGCCGCGCTGGGCCGGGGACCGCTGCCCGCCGACCCGTACGACGCGGCGCACCTGCAGATCTTCGAGGAGGCCGCCCGGGTGCAGCTCGGCGAGCTGGAGCTGCACCGCCGCAGCCCGCTGGAGCACCTGGGCAACCTCGACCTGGCCACCTACGACCGCGAGTACGCCCCCGAGGCCGAGCGGCACGCCGCCAAGCTCGCGCACCTGGCCCGCTGGCCCGAGGCGGTGGACAACGCGGTCGCCTCGCTCGACCTGCTCAGCGCCCCCGTCGCGACCGCCCTGCTCGGCGCGGTGCGGGGCCTCGCCTCCGGGGTGCCCGAGGACGCCGAGGAGAGCACGCGCGAGGCGGCGTTCAGGGCGCACGCCCGGCTGGTGGAGCACGTCGAGAAGGCCGCGCACACCGGCGACCCGGACGCCTCCCTCGGTGCCGAGGGGCTCGCCAGGCTGATGGGCGCGGGCGACGGCCTCCCGGTCGACCTGGGACGGCTCGCCGAGCGCGCCGACGCCGAACGCGACCGCCTGATGGCCCGGCTGGCGGAGTCCTGCGCCGCGCTGGGGTTCGCCGGACGGCCGCCGCTGGAGGTCTCGCGCGAGCTCGTCAGGCAGCACCCCGGCCCCGGCGGCGTGATCGAGGCGGCCAGGATCGGCACCGAGAGGGCGATCGCCTTCACCCGGGAGAAGGACCTGGTGCCCTACCACGACGGGGAGTGCCGGGTCGGCATCGCGCCCGAGTCGCGCCGGTGGGCGATGGCCATGATGAGCTGGTCTGCGCCCGGCGAGCCCGACGGCCCCTCGTGGTACCACGTCACCCCGCCCGACCCCTCGTGGCCCGAGCGCGACGTCGAGGAGTGGCTGGAGGTCTTCAGCGAGACCACGCTTCCCGCGATCAACGTGCACGAGGTCGCCCCCGGGCACTTCTCCCACGGCCGCGCCCTGCGCCACGCCCGCTCCGACGTGCGGCGCACGCTGATGTCGCTGGCCTTCGCGGAGGGCTGGGCCCACTACGCGGAGGAGCTCTGCGTCGAGGAGGGTTTCGCCCCCGACGACCCGCGTTTCGAGATCGGCGTGTGGCTGGAGGCGCTCATCAGGGTGACCCGGCTGGCCTGCGCGATCGGCGTGCACTCCGGCACGATGACCGTCGAGGAGGGCGCCCGCCGCTTCGCCGCCGACACCCACATCGCCGGTCCCGCCGCGCTCTCGGAGGCCGCGCGCGCCACCTTCGACCCCACCTACGGCCGCTACACCTGGGGCAAGCTGGAGATCCTCGACCTCCGCGACCGCGCCAGGGCCGAATGGGGCCCCGGCTTCGGCCTCAACCGCTTCCACACCGCCATGCTCGACCTCGGCTCCCCGCCCCTCGGCCTGCTCGGCCACGCCCTCGCCGGTACGTGACCGGCGGTCCCCGGCGGCATGTCCACCCGGAGGCGCGGCGGGCGCGTGGTCAGCGGTCGACGGCCGTGGCGCCGCCGTCGACGACCAGGTGGGTGCCGGTGACGAAGGACGCCTCGTCGCTCAGCAGGAACCGTACGGCCGCCGCGATCTCGGCGGGCCGGCCCAGGCGGCCGAAGAGCGACCTGCGGGTGAAGGACTCCAGATAGCCCGCGTCGCCGCCCGCGGCGGTGGTGAGCAGCGGGGTGTCGACGTAGCCGGGGCAGACGGCGTTGACCCGGATCGGCGCCAGCTCATGGGCCATCGAGCGGGTCAGGCCGAGCATGCCCGCCTTGGACGAGCAGTAGGCCGGGATGAAGGCCTGCCCGACCAGGCCCTCGATCGAGGAGATGCCGACGATCGCGGAGCCCTCCTGGCCGCGCAGGTCCTCCAGCAGTGCCTTCACCAGCAGGGCGTGGGCGCGCAGGTTGACGTTGAGCACCGCGTCCCACGAGGCCTCGGTGAGGTCACCGACGGCCATGGGGGCCACGATCCCGGCCGCGTGCACGAGACCGCCGATCGAGGTGAGGGCGTCGCGGCTGGTGGCGATCGCCTCGGGGAAGGCCGAGGAGTCGGTGACGTCGACGGGGACGGCGATCGTGGCGACGCCGTGCGCGGCGGCGAGCGAGGAGGTCTCCTTGGCGCCCGCCTCGTCCAGGTCCCAGATCGCCACCGGGCGCCCGGCCTCGGCGAGCGCCAGCGCGCAGGCCCGGCCGATCCCCGACGCCCCGCCGGTGACGATGACTCCGGTGCCGGTCATCGGCGACCTCCTCGATTGTTCGGGGGCTTCACGTTAGGTTTGTGCCCAATCGGCCGCCAGGTACGGCGGTTCCGTGGCCGGCCGGCCGTCGGGTACGGCGGCTTCGTGACCGGTCGGCCGTCGGGCGGGGCGGCTGTTGTGCCCGGGCGGTCGCAGGGTACGGCGCGAACCGGAGGCGGCGCGAGGTGTGAACCGCCGGTCCGGAGGTAACACGATGCGTGAACCATGATGCTGGAGGAAGCGCTATGCGTGAACTGTCGGGCAAGGTCGCGGTCGTCACGGGGGCGGGCAGCGGGATCGGGAGGGCACTCGCGCTGGGCCTGGCCGCGGAGGGGATGTCCCTCATGCTCGCCGACGTCGATCCGGGAGACCTCGCGGAGACCGCCTCGCTGGTGGAGGGGAGCGCGGCGAGGGGAAGCGCGGCGGAGGGCAGGATCCTCGGGGGCAAGGTGCTCACCGAGATCACCGACGTCTCCGACCCGGTGGCCGTGGATCACCTCGCCGACCGTACGTTCGGCGAGCTGGGTGCGGTCCACGTGCTGTGCAACAACGCGGGGGTCTTCCAGGGCGGCCGGATGTGGACGCGGGAGCCGGAGGACTTCGCCTGGATGCTCGGGGTGAACCTGTGGGGCGTGCTCCACGGGGTCCGGGCCTTCGTGCCCCGCATGATCGACCAGGACACCGAGGGCCACATCGTCAACACCGTCTCCGCCGCGGGACTGTTCGCCACCCCCTACTTCGGCCCCTACTCGGTCTCGAAGTACGCCGCGTTCGCCGCCTCGCAGTCCCTCGCCCAGGACCTCGCGACGGCCGGTTCCAAGCTCCGGGTGACCGCGCTGTGCCCCGGCGGGGTGCGCACCGGCCTCAACCGCTCCAGCCGCCACCGGCCGGAGAATCTCGTGGCCGCCGAGCGCACCGAGGACGAGGCGGCCTCCTCCGCGATCATCGACGGCCTGGTGGAGGGGGGCATCGACCCGGTCGAGGTGGCGCTCGCCGCGGTGGCCGCCATCCGCGAGGAGCGCTTCCTGGTCCTCACCCACCCCGGCCACGCGGATGCCCTGCGCGAGCAGACCGAGGCCCTGATCGCTGGGGCACTGCCCTCGTTTCCCGGCTACGACCAGGCGCGCTGACAGGCGCCGATAGACTGGGGCCACCGCTCTGTTCCTTTTGGGGGTCTTGGTGTCTGACTTCGACACGGTCCTGGTCGTCGACTTCGGCGCGCAGTACGCGCAGCTGATCGCGCGAAGGGTGCGTGAATGCCACGTCTACTCCGAGATCGTCCCCTCGACGATGCCGGTCGAGGAGATGATGGCCAAGAAGCCCAAGGCGATCATCCTGTCCGGCGGCCCCTCGTCGGTGTACGCCGAGGGCGCCCCCGCCGCCCCCGCGGGCCTGTTCCGGACCGGTGTGCCGACCTTCGGCATCTGCTACGGCTTCCAGATCATGGCCCAGGAGCTCGGCGGGGAGGTGGCCAGGACCGGCACCGCCGAGTACGGCGGCACCCGCCTCGACATCGGACAGCAGGGCGTGCTCTTCGCGGGGCTGCCCGCCACGCAGTCGGTCTGGATGTCCCACGGCGACAGCGTCTCCGCCGCCCCCGAGGGCTTCACTGTCACCGCCGCGACCGCCGAGACGCCCGTCGCCGCCTTCGAGCACCCCGAGCTGGGCCTGTACGGCGTCCAGTTCCACCCCGAGGTCCTGCACTCCGAGCACGGCCAGGCCGTGCTGAAGCACTTCCTCGACGCCGCGGGCTGCCGCCCCTCCTGGACGATGCTCAACATCGTCGAGGACGCGGTCGAGGCGATCCGCGCCCAGATCGGCCCCGAGGGCCGCGCCATCTGCGGCCTGTCCGGGGGAGTCGACTCCGCGGTGGCCGCCGCCATGGTCCAGCGGGCCATCGGCGATCGGCTGACCTGCGTCTTCGTCGACCACGGGCTGCTGCGCAAGGGTGAGGCCGAGCAGGTCGAGCGCGACTTCGTGGCCGTCACCGGCGTCAAGCTCCGCGTGGTCGACGCCCAGGAGCGCTTCCTGAAGGCGCTCGACGGGGTCACCGACCCCGAGGAGAAGCGCAAGATCATCGGCCGTGAGTTCATCAGGGTCTTCGAGGACGAGCAGCGCGCCATCATCGCCGACGGCCCCGTCGACTTCCTCGTCCAGGGCACTCTTTACCCGGATGTGGTCGAGTCCGGCGGCGGCACCGGCACCGCCAACATCAAGTCCCACCACAACGTCGGCGGCCTCCCCGACGATCTCCAGTTCTCGCTGGTCGAGCCGCTCCGCGCGCTGTTCAAGGACGAGGTGCGCCGGGCCGGGGAGGAGCTTGGCCTGCCCGCCGCCATGGTCTGGCGCCAGCCGTTCCCCGGCCCCGGGCTGGGCATCCGCATCGTCGGCGCGGTCAGCCGCGAGCGCTTGGAGATCCTCCGCGAGGCCGACGCCATCGCCCGCGAGGAACTCTCCCGCGCCGGTCTCGACCGGGACATCTGGCAGTGCCCGGTCGTCCTGCTCGCCGACGTCCGCTCGGTGGGCGTCCAGGGCGACGGCCGCACCTACGGCCACCCGGTCGTGCTGCGCCCGGTCTCCAGCGAGGACGCCATGACCGCCGACTGGTCGCGCGTCCCGTACGACGTGCTCGCCCGCATCTCCACCCGCATCACCAACGAGGTCCGCGAGGTGAACAGGGTGGTGCTCGACGTGACCAGCAAGCCCCCGGGCACCATCGAGTGGGAGTAGGCGCCCCGGGAGGCCGCGGCCGGGGCGAGCCGCCAGGGCCGAGCCGCAGAGGTGAGCCGTGGGGGTGAGCCGCGAGGGCTGAAGCGCGGAAGTGCTCCGCGGGGGTGGGTCGCCCAGGCCCGTCGGCGCCGATGGCGCGGTTTCGCCAGGTGCCGGGCGGTAAGTTGGGGCGGGTGTCCTCCACCACCCCCATCGGCACCCCCGGCGGCGCAGACTCCCCCCCGGCCTCCGGCACCCGCCTGGCATGGCTCGACGCGTTGCGTGGCATCGGCGCGGTCGCCGTGTTGCTGGAGCATCTGCTGCCCTGGTTCATGCCCGCCCTGAGGCCGTACTGGTTCAACCTCGGGATGTACGGCGTCCTGGTGTTCTTCCTGGTCAGCGGCTACATCATCCCGGTCTCGCTGGAGAGGCGCGGCGACGTCAGGGCCTTCTGGATCAGCCGCGTGTTCCGGCTCTACCCGATCTACCTGCTGGTCGCGGCGGCCGTCCTGGTCATGGCGATCTGGATGCCCGTCCGCGAGCAGGTGCCCAGGGACCTGTCGTCGGTGTCCGCGCACGCCACGATGCTGCTGGACGTGGTGCACCTGGGCGGCCTGGCCGACACCATGTGGACGCTCTCCTACGAGATGGTCTTCTACCTGGTCGTCACCGCGCTGTTCGTCGGCGGGGCGCACCGCGCGAGCGGGACCTACGCGGTGGGCTTCGGTGCCGTCGCGGTCGTGGCGGGACTGCTGCTGACGGGACCGCTGCTGGAGGGGCCCTGGCCCGCGTACGTCTCCGGCGTGCTGTTCTTCGCGGGCCTGGCGTGCCTGATCAGCGGCCGGTTCCAGAAGGCCGCCGCGTACGTCCTCGGCGCGATGGCGCTGGTGCTGCTGATCTTCTCGGGCTTCGTGCCCTGGCTGGGGGCGGCGATCCTCGCGGTGATGTTCGCCGGGACCGCGATCCGCCGCTGGGAGCAGGGCGCGGGCGGGCTCTGGCCGGTGGCGGCGGCGACCGTGCTGGTGGCACTGGCCCCGGTCTGGTCGGAGCAGGCGGGCTGGTGGTGGGTGCGGCCGGGGCCGTGGTTCGCGACCATGGCGCTGGCCGGGGCGACGTTCGCGGCCGCGATGGCCCTGCGCGAGCGCCGGCTGCCCCGGTTCCTCGTCTGGCTGGGCCTGGTCAGCTACTCGATCTACCTGCTGCACCACCCGCTGCTGCGGCTCATGCACGCCGTTGTCGGTGACGTACGGGACGCGGGGCAGGTGGTGCAGCTGTCACTGTCGGCAGCGTTCGTGCTGGTGGTGCTCGGCCTGAGCCTGCTCACCCACCGCTACGTGGAGCTTCCCATGCAGCGGCTGGGCAGGCGGCTGGCCCGCGGGCCGGGTGCCTCCCCAGCCGCTTCCTCCCGTGAGGCCGCGGCTCAGAGGCCGTCCTCGGGGGACTGGGCGTAGGCGTCCGGGTCGCCGGTGGGCGAATCGGAGGACAGGTCCTCGTCCTTCTCGGAGCCGACCGGGTAGACGTCCCCGGCCTTGGTGGCCTTGGCGCCGCGCAGCGAGGAGACCGCGACCACGTGGTATCCCTGCTTCTGCAGGGCGGCCAGCAGCTTCGGCATCACCGTGACGGTCTGCGGCACCCAGTCGTGCATGAGGATGACCCCGTCACGCTTGGCGTTCTTGAGCACCTCGTCGTAGATGGCCTTCTCGTTCTTGGTCGCCCAGTCCCGCGAACCGCCGTTCCACAGGACGATCGGCATGCCCATCTGGGTGGCGATCGCCGCGACCCGCTCGTCGAACTCGCCGTAGGGCGGGCGAATCGTCGTCGGGTACTTCCCGGTGGACTTCTTGACGATGTCCTGGGTCTTGGTCAGCTCCTCGCGGATCTTGTCTTCCGACAGCTCCCGCAGGTGCGGGTGGCTGTAGCTGTGGTTGCCGATGTCATGGCCCTCGGTGACCATCCGCTTGGCGAAGGCGGGGCGGGACTTCACGTACTGGCCCTCGAGGAAGAACGTCGCCTTGGACTTGTACTTCTTGAAGGTGTCGAGCAGCTTGTCCGCGTACTTGCCGGGGCCGTCGTCGAAGGTGAGCGCGATGCACTTGACCTTCGCGCAGTCCACGGGCACGGGCTTCGGCGTGGGGGTGGGCGTGGCCTTGGGAGCGGGCTTGGCCTTGCCCGCCGTCGTGGCCGTCGTGCTGGGCTGTTCCGCGCTCCACGCGGTGGTCGGGATGGAAAACATGGCCAGCGCACAGGATGTGGCCAGCAACATTCGGACAGGAGACTTCATGAGGGGAGCTCCGGGTCAAATCGACGTCGGTCGAGTGGGCATCCTATCGAGGCGTCTGATGCCTCCCGGGGCTGAAGCGTCACAATGTCCTGTGAAAGGCGCATTTTCCCGTGATCGGGCTACGGTGCCGCACGTGGTGCCGCGCTCCGCGCAAACTTGATGTTTCCCCAGGTCATGGCTGTGTATAACGGGCCGGGCCGACCCCTGGCGTGCCCGATGATGGGCATCGGCCCCCTGCCGGAGCACGCTGGGAAAACCATGATGATCAGTACGGTGAGCCCGAAACCGGTCAAGGAGGAGCGGGGGGAGACCGGCGGGGCGCCGGCCCGTGACCGGTGGTTCACCCTCGCCTGTTACGCGACCGCCCAGCTCGCGCTGCTCGGCTGGTGGCTCGCCTTCCACCCGGGACTGATGAGTCCCGACTCCGTCACCTACGTCGCGCACGTCACGACGGGCCCCTGGGTGGCCGGGCAGTCGGTCGCCTACGACGCCCTGCTCGGGCTCTCCCTGAGGGCGACCGGCGACCTGTCCCCGGTCACCCTCCTGCAGACGGCGGCGATGGCCGCCGCGCTGGCCCACCTCGCGGGCGCGATCCGGTCGCTGGGGGTACGGGGGCGCCCGCTGCTCGTGGCGGTGGGGTGCGCGGCGCTGTCGCCGCCGCTCGGCGCCTTCACGGTGTCGATGTGGAAGGACGTGCCGTTCACCGTGTGCGCCGTGCTGGCCGCGGGCACCGCCGTGCGGCTCGCGGCCCGACCCGGTGCCCGGTCCCGTGCGCGTGGCGTGGCCGGGTCCGCTGTGCGGGACGAGGACCGGGCGGGGGGCGTGGCCGGGTCCGTGGCGCGGGAGGGGGTGCGGAGGCGTGGCGGAGCCCGGAGGCGGGGCGGGGCCGGGCACAGGGGTGGGCGCGGCGGGTGGGCCTGGGACCCGCGCTTCGCCGCCCTCGGGGCGGAGCTGCTCGGGCTGGGGCTCTTCCGCAACAACGGCTTCCTCGTGGCGTCGATCGCCGCCGCGCTGCTGGTCGCGCTCCTGTCCGGCCGTCCGGGGGCCCGCCGGTGGGTCGCGACCCTGGCGGCCGGGGCGGTGGCGGCGCCCCTGCTCCTGCTGGGCGTCGGCTACCCGGCGATGGGCATCGCGCCGCCGTCCCGCTCGTTCGCCTACCAGACGGTGTTCGGCGACCTCGCCGTGGCGTACGGCCAGAGACCCCGGCTCTTCGACGACGAGCAGCGGGCGCTCCTGGCGGGGATCGCCCCGCTCGACGCCTGGCGGCGGGGGGCGACCTGCCAGACCATGGCGGGCGTCTTCTTCGACCCCGGGTTCGGCCACGCGCGGGCCGAGCGGCGGATCTCCGACGTGCTGGAGCTCTGGCGGGACCTGCTGGTCCGCGCCCCCGGCATGATGCTGAGCACCCGGGTCTGCCGCGCCGCGCTCGCCTGGCAGGTCGCCTCGACGTCGGACGAACCCGGCGGTGAGCTCTACCGCTTCTCGCTGAGGGATCCCCGGCTCCCCGAAGGCTGGCAGGGCACCCCGGCGGCCTCGGTGATGCGGCAGCGGCCGATCTCCGCCGGGCTGCTGGCCGCGGGGTTGTTCGCGCTGGACGCGAGCACGGTCAGGCAGCTCGAATGGCTGCTGTGGCGGGCGCCCTTCTGGTGTTACCTCGCCTACGCCGCCGCCGCGCTCGTGTGGTGGCGGACGGGGAGCCGGGCGGCGCTCGCCGGGGCGGCCGTGGTCGCGGGGCAGCAGATCGGGGTGATCCTCACCAACACCGCGCCGGACTTCCGGTTCATGGTGTCGCCGATCTTCGTCGGGGTCCTGTTCGTTCCCCTGCTCCTGCGGGAGGCGGCGGCCCTGGCACCCCGTCGATGAGCGGGCCCCGGAGCCCGCCCGTCAGCGGTCGAGCTCGTCGAACAGCGCCTCCCACCGGTCCAGGACGCGGGGCAGCCGGTACTCCCTCATCCGTTCCCTGCCCCTGGCCCCCATCCTCCGGCGCAGCTCGGCGTCGGACATGAGGCGCTCCAGCGCGGCGGCGAAGCTCCCGGTGTTGCCGGGCTCGGTGAGCATGCCGTTGTCCCCGTCCTCGACCAGGGTCCTCACCCCCGCCGAGGCGTCGCAGGCCACGGCGGGCAGGCCGCAGGCCGCGCCCTCGGCGAGGACCAGCCCCCACCCCTCGAAGTCGCTGCTCAGGGTGACGATGGAGGCGTCCAGGTACTCGGCCTCGACGTTCTCGACCTGTCCGCGGAAGACGATCCGGTCGCCGAGCCCCGTCTGTGCGGCCTGCGCCTCCAGGACCGCCCGGAGCGGCCCGTCGCCGATGATGTGCAGTTCCCACGGCTCGGCGACGGCCGGGGCCGCGGCGGCGAAGGCGTCGATCAGCAGGTCGATCCGCTTCACCCTGACCAGCCGCCCCGCCGAGACGATCCGCGGGGTGCGCAGCGGGGCCGCCTCCCTGGGGAAGACGCTGACCGGGTTCAGCATGGTCCCGCAGTTGGCGAGCCGGTGTCCGGTGAAGGACGCGGCGTAGTCGTCGCAGAGGAACAGCGCCTTGTCGAGGTGCGCGTAGTGTTTCTTGATCAGCCTGAGGTTCGGGGAGTCCACCGCCTCGGCGTACGACTGGTGGTACTGGCCGATCTTGGCGATGTGCGGCATGGACAGGTCGGCGATCCAGTGGGCGGCCCAGGGCGAGGCGATGACCAGGTAGCCGTCGCGGGTCCGGTCCGTCAGCCGCAGCAGTTTCCGCCGGGCGGCGGCGACCTCCTCCGGGGTCCTGCGCTGCCTGCCCCTGCGCCATGGCAGCGAGCGGGCGGCGGCCTCGGGGGCGGGCGTGTCGTACAGCGTGGTGTGCCGGTAGACGGGGTCGGCGACGTAGGTCTGCGGCTGCCGGGAGGGGTTGATGCTGATCAGGGTGACCTTGTGCCCGCGTGAGCCGAGGCCCTGGGCGAGGGTGTGGATGACCCGCTGGGACCCGCCCATCGAGTCGCCGTCGGTGCTGAGGAAGAAGACGTTGCGCGATCTCACCGCGTGACCTCCGGGAAGAAGCGATCTCACTGTGTGGTCTTCGGGAAGAAGCGATCTCACCGCGTGACCTCCGGGAAGAACGCGTCCACGACCCTGCCGCTCGCCTGCCCGTCGTCGAGGCCGCACCAGCGGTCGCGGAACTCCGCGTAGCGCCGCCCGTACCGTTCGGTGATCTCGGCGAGCCCGTCCAGGGCCCCGGCCAGCTCTTCGGGGTCACGCAGCAGCGGCCCGGGGGCGACCTCGGCCAGGTCGAAGCAGACGCCCCGCTGGGTGGAGGCGTAGCGCTCGTAGTCGTCGACGTAGTAGAGGATCGGCCTGCCGAGGCAGGCATAGTCGAACATGATCGAGGAGTAGTCCGTCACCAGCACGTCCGAGGCGAGCATCAGGTCGTTGACCTCGGGGAACGCCGAGGCGTCCCGGACGAGCCAGCCGAGCGGGTCGGGCACCGCGAAGCGGTCGTACTGGTGGGCGCGGACGAGGATCACCCAGTCCGGGGGCAGCACGCCGGCGAGGGCGGGCAGGTCGAGCCGGATCGAGTCGCCGCTGAAGCGCCGGCTGTCGCGGTAGGTGGGCGCGTAGAGGATCACCCGCTTTCCCGCGGGGATCTCGAAGAACTCCCTGACCCGCCGCGCCCGCTCGCGCTGTGCCGGTTCCATGTGCCGTACCAGCACGTCGGTGCGCGGGTAGCCGGCGTGCAGCAGCTCGCCCCTGAACCCGCTGGCCTCCGCGAAGTCGCGGCGGAAGTCGGGGCCCGGCGTGAGCAGCACGTCCCAGCGCGCCACCGCCTCGGCGTACTTCCTGGCCAGGGACGGCTGCGCCCGGTGCCGGGGCTCGTCCAGTCCCATCTTCTTGAGCACCTGACCGTGCCAGGTCTGCAGGTAGCGGGTGCTCCTGCGCTTGCGGTAGCAGTAGGGGAGGTTGTGGCTGTCCACCCAGTGCCCGGCGCGCGCCAGGGTCCAGGCGTAGCGGAAGGTGTCGCGCCGGACGAGGTCGACGTCCTCGGGGAAGCGTTCGGGGACGTCGGCGTGGGACCAGACCGCCCGCAGGCCCGTGGCGCGCCGCTGCAACTCCTCGTGGACGTAGCGCGGGTTTCCGGTGTAGCCGGTGCCCTCGGCCGACTCGAACAGCACCAGGCGGCGGTTCACCGGCACCGTCGCGCTGACCAGCCGGTAGAAGCGGCCCAGGTTGCGGGGGGTGGCGAGGTCGGACAGCAGGTCCCGCCAGAGGTCCGCCACGTTCGGGAAACGCCGCCCGGACGCGGGGCCGAGCCTGCGCGCCGTGAGGCGGAACGGGATGTCGGCCGACGCCTCGAGGACCAGGCGGCCCGAGCCCGCCGGACCCACCGCGCCCACGGAGGTGAACGACAGCCCCGGGATCGCGAGGAGGGGCCTGATGTTCCGCCGCTCGCCCTCGTGGAGCGAGATCGTGACCGCCTGCGGCCTGACGGCGTTGTCCGGCCAGTCCAGGTCGGGCAGGAAGATCGACACCGTTCCCTCCAGGATGCCCGTCCCCTCGGGGGGAGCTCCCGGCATCCGCGGGATTCTCGGTCTCTCCGGCTCCTCCGGGTCCCACTGTCCTTCGAGCCCCTTCGGGGCCTGTTCCTCCCGTTCGCCCGGCGCCCCGATCACGACGGGTGCCATCTGGACGGGGATCGAGGCGATCGCCCTCTTCCTGCCGCCGATACGGAGCCACGCGGTCAGCGTGCGGCCGTCGAGCACCCGGCCCGGGTCGTAGGTCCGCAGGCTCAGCCGGATCTCGTCCCTCGACGCCTGCAGGTCGACGAGCTCGTGCCGGAGCAGCGCGCCGGACAGCGGCTGCTCCGCCAGGTGCAGCTCGGTGACGTCCAGCTCGCTCCGTCCCTGCTCGCCTCCGGGGAGCGTCGCCCCCCAGAACACCCGCTCGCCGTCCGCGGTGACCGCCCGGGGCGGGATCGAGTGCCTGCCCCCCAGCTCGACGGCGGCGAGCGCCGCCTCCGCTCCGCGCCGCTCGCGGACGAGCTGGACGCACACCCGCTCCGCCCGGGTCAGCCGCCCGATCGCGGCGGGGTCGAGCGTGTCCACGTACGGGATGACGATGTCGGCGAACTCGGAGATCCACGCCGGGTCGCGCTGGGGCAGGTCGCCCAGGTAGAGGCGGAGGTCGTGGGAGAGGAAGCGGAAGTCCTTGTCCTCCTTGAGGTCGAGGGAGTGGGTGCTCGCGAGGACGCGGTCGCTCAGGACGGCGGCGGCGACGCGCTGGCGCACGTTCTCCAGCTCGTGCCGCCGGGACGAGATCGACCTGGTGGCGGGCGTGGCGGCGAGCAGCCAGCGGTAGACCGGCCACGGCACGATGGCGAACAGCTTGCTGCGGCAGAACAGCTCCGTCGACCAGACGATGTCCTCGTGGTGGATGTCCTCGGGGAAGCGGATGCCGGTGACGTCGAGGAAGGTCCGCCGGTACAGCTTGTTGGTCGCCAGGCAGTTGAAGAGCAGCTCGGGCTCCGCGCGGATGCCGTCCACGACCCGTCGTTCCGCGAACAGCTGGGGGTACCAGAGGGTGACGGCGCCGGTCGCCTCGTCGACGCGCTCCACGGTGCCCATGACGAAGTCGGCGCCGGTCGCCTCCGCCTCCAGCAGGAGGCTCTTGCAGGCGTGCCTGGGCAACTCGTCGTCGCTGTCGAGGAACATCAGGAAGGGCGAGCGCGAGGCGTCCATGCCCGCGTTGCGCGGCGCGCCGCAGCCGCCGCTGTTGGCGGGCAGCCGTACGTAGCGGACCCGGCCGTCCTCCTCGGTGAGCGCCTTGGCCACCGCGGGGGTGTCGTCGCCGGAACAGTCGTCCACGATGATCACTTCGAGGTTCTTGAGCGTCTGGCTGAGCACGGAGCGCACGGCCCGGGGTAACCGGGCCGCGTCGTTGTAGGTGATGACGATGACGCTGACGTCCGGGGCCGTGTATCGCTGTGTTGTCATGTGCGCAACTCCAAGGCGGCTGGGAGGAGAGCCTTGACCTGCGGTGGTTCAGGCCCGGTGGGCGCGAGCCAGGCAAGGCGTCATGGGATCGCTGGTGTTGGTCCGGGGGGAAGGGGCGCGTCAGGCCGGGGCGGGCGCGTCCGAGAGGAGGACGGGGGCGTCACGGCCGGTGCCGCTCGCGGCCCGCTTCCGGTCCGCGCGCTCCTCGTGGTACTCCGCGTCGACGTTGACGTCCCAGACGTCGTGCCGGGCTCCGTCGACGATGTTCTCCACGGTCAGCATCGCGGTGAGCATGGAGTGGTCCTGGTTGTTGTACCGGTGCATGCCGTTGCGGCCGACCGGGTGGATCTCCGGCCACTCCACGTCGAGGTACTTCCTGAGCACCTCGACGTTGCCGGCGTAACCGGCGTCGTAGACCGGGTAGGCCTTCGGCATCCGCACCACGTATCCCCGCTGGACCGAGCCGGGGGTCACCAGGCCCAGGTGCTCCAGTTCACGGGTGCCGAACGCGACGAGGTCGTCGTCCGGGGCGCGCCACAGGTCGTCGCCCTCGTTGACGAAGTACTCCAGGCCGAGACAGGTCCGCCCGGCCTGCACCAGGTACGGCGACCAGGAGCCGTAGTTCTGCACCCGGCCGAGCCGGACCTCGGGGGAGTGGATGTAGACCCAGTTGTCGGGGAAGGAGAACCGCTCGGGGACGACCAGCGCGACGGTGAGGAAGTCGCGGTGTCTCAGCCCCGCGGCGGCCTCGGCGACGGCGTCGGGCACGTCCGGCCCGAACGCGCGGATCAGGGCGTTGAGCGGCATCGAGGAGATGAGGTCGTCGCAGTACACCTCGCGGGTGGCGCTCCCACGTACCTCGCGGACGGCGCTCCCGCCGCCCGGGTGAACGGTGCCGGTGTCACCGGCGGAGCGGACGTCGCCGGTGCCGTCGTCCTGGCGGGTCGTACCGCCGTCGTCCTGGCGGACGGTGACGGCCAGGCGGCCCCGGTGGCGGCGGATGCGCTCGACCCGGGTGCCGAGGTGCACGGTGGAACCCCGCTCGCGGACCCGGTCGGCGCAGGCCTCCCACATCATGCCCGGTCCCAGCTTGGGGTAGCGGAACTCCTCGATGAGGCTCGTGACCTCCTTCCGGTTCCTCCCGGGGGTCAGCGCGTCGGCGATGGCCTTTCCCAGGGAGAGGTTCCTGATCCGCTGCGCGGCCCAGTCGGCCTGGATGCTCGCGGCGGGAACGCCCCACACCTTCTCGGTGTAGGTCTTGAAGAAGATCCCGTAGAGTCGCCGGCCGAACCTGGCCGCGACCCAGCCCTCGAAGGTCGACTGGTCGGCGGGCGGCCTGACCCGGGCCCAGGCGTACGAGCCGACGCAGCGCAGGGATTCGAGGACACCGAGGTTGAGCAGGGCGTTGGACGCCTTGAGCGGGTAGTCGTAGAAACGGCCCTTGTAGTGGATGCGGCTCATTCTCGGGCGGAGCAGGAAGTCCTCCTCGCCGAGGATCTCGTTCCAGAAGTCCTCCACCCGCGGCACCTTCGTGAAGAAGCGGTGCCCGCCGATGTCGAAGCGCCAGCCGTCGCGTTCCTCCGTCCGGCTGATCCCGCCGACCACGCGGTCGGCCTCGAAGACCTCGCAGGGGTGTCCTCGCCGGGTCAGCTCGTAGGCCGCGGTGAGCCCGGCGGGCCCCGCTCCCACGACCACTGTTGAATCCATGCGCTTCCCCCCGCGAATGCCGTTTCCCACGATCTCGCCCGTCTCGGTCACCCGATCGTGTCGGACGGTCAGGGGGGACCGAGGGGTCATCACGTCTTACTAGGACGTGTGCATTCCCAGCCTTGACCTGGGCTTGGGGAAGGCGTTGCCGCGTCACGGACCGGCCGCCCGCGGGAGATGCACGGGAGATGGTCAAGTCTCGGTCAGCTCACTCCATCGCGGTCATGTTTCGGGTTCGCCCGGCCTGTCGCGAAGCCATGCTGCTGACGTGACGTCTACGTCGCGCTCATGGCCGCCAGGTTGTGTCGACGGGCACACGGGCCCCTTCCGCCGCTTTCCGGCGACCGCTGGGCCTCCCGCCGCGCGCCCGTGACGTCTTCCACGATGAGTGGATCTTCACCTGCGTGCCGTGTCCGGCGTTCACGCCGATGGACCGGACTGTGAGCTTTCGACTACCGGAGGACCGATCGTGGCCCCAGTGAGCATCATCGTGCCCATCTACGACGTGGAACCGTACCTTGAGGCGTGTCTGGAGTCGTTGGTCGCGCAGACCTGGAGTGACATCGAGGTCGTCATGGTGGACGACGGTTCTCCCGACTCCAGCGCGGAGATCGCCGAGGCCTTCGCCGAGCGTGATGACCGGTTCAAGTTGATCCGGCAGGAGAACGGGGGGCTTGGCACCGCGCGCAACACCGGCATAAGGCACGCCACCGGTGATTTCCTCGCCTTCTTGGACAGCGATGACATGCTCCCGCTGACGGCCGTCGAGACGATGGTGTGCAGCCTGCGGGAGAGCGGGTCCGATTTCGTCACGGGCAACGTCCTGCGCTTCAGCGGGCAGGGGGTGCGCCAGTCGGCGATGCACAAGGTGATCTTCGCCGGCTCCGCCAGGCGGACCCACGTGACCGGCGACGAGATCCTGCTCAAGGACCGGCTGGTCACGAACAAGCTGTGGCGCCGCTCCTTCTGGGACGAGCAGGGGCTGAGCTTTCCCGAGGGGGTCCTGTGGGAGGACATCTCCGTCTCCCTGCCCGCCCACTTCATGGCCGGGGCGGTGGACGTGCTGTCCACCCCGGTCTACCTGTGGCGGGAGCGGGAGGGGGAGAGCGTCTCGATCACGCAGAACCGGGGGCACGTCAAGGGGATCGAGGATCGGTTCGCCGCCGTCAACTCGGTGCGGAGCTTCCTCGCCAGCACCGGGCGGGCCCAGCACCTGAAGGCGTGGGACCGGATGGTCCTCGACAGCGACCTGCCGAACTTCCTGCAGGTGCTGGACCAGGCGGGGGAGGAGTTCCGCGAGCGTTTCCTCGACCTGGCGTGCGCCTACCTCGACCAGGCGGGGCCGAAGGTCCTCTCGCTCATCCCCGCGCAGCGCCGGGCGAAGTGGGCTCTCGTACGGGAGCGCCGGATCGGCGACCTCCTCCAGCTGCTGGAGTGGGACAGGACGGTCAAGCCGACCGCCCGCGTCGTCGGCGGCGGCCTGCGCGGGTACCACCTCAACAGCCCCGTGCAGGTCGAGCGGCCGATCACGCGGATGCGCGAGGAACTGGACCTGAGGCAGCGGGTGGACAGCCTGGACTGGAAGGACGACAAGCTGGTCGTCGAGGGCCGGGTCTCGCTGCGCTACCTGCGCCCCCGCAGGCGGATCCAGCAGCACGTCCTCGCCTGGCTGGTGTCCGAGGGCCCCGGGAGCCGCAGGGTCCGGCTCCCGGTCACGATTCGGCGCGGTCTGTCGCTGGTCGACACCGGCCCGCGCAGGCGCAAGGACTGGTGCGGGTTCCGGCTGGCCGTCGACCCGGCCGCGCTTCCGGCGGGCTCGACCTGGCGGATCGACCTGTGCGTGCTGTCCCGGGGCCTCCTGCGCAGGGGCAGGCTGTCCCAGCCGAGCCCGGCCGCGCGGCGGCTGGAGTTCACCGGGCGCGAGTCGGGGACCGTGGCGTGGACGGAGTGGACGCCCGCCGAGGAGTTCAGGCTCCGGGTGGAGCGGCCGGGCGGATGGGTCACCGGCCACCGGGTGGCCGAGGGCAGGCTGCGGATCAGCGGCCGGTGTGACGACGACCTCGGCGCCGCGCCGGCGCTGCGGCTGACCCGGCCGCAGGGCGGCCGCGACCGGCGCTACCCGATGACCGTGACGGACGGCGCCTTCGAGACGGTGATCGACCTCGACGAGGTGCTGTCCGAGCGCTGGCCGGACCTCGACCCGGCCGGCCTGGAGATGAGCGCGCTCAACCCCGGCGCCGAGTGGCACTTCGAGGTCCTCCCGGACAACCCGGAGCGTCCGGAACCCTCGGAAAACCAGGGGCGGGGTCAGGCCAGGCCGCTGCTCGTCGGCCGCGACGTGGAGCGCGGCCTCTACCGGCTCCGCGGCCGCGACGTGGTGCTGGACCGGTCGCAGGCGGGCGGGCTCGTGCTGCGCGAGCAGCGGCCGACGTTCTACGTCGAGCGGGTGGAGTGGACCGACCTGGGCCACCTCAAGGTGACCGGGGCCCCGATGCGCCCGATCGACGGCCCGGCGTGGCTGGTCGTCACCTCGCGCAACCGGCTCAGCGAACGGCTCTTCCCGCTCGACGGCGGCAGCGCCACGGTGACGCCCGAGGGGAGCGACACGCTCGGCGGCCGGCTGCCGCTGCCGGCGGGCACGCACGGCTTCGCGATCCGTACCGGCACCGGCGACATGCGCGTGGAGTTCCGGCTGTCCGCGCCGCTGGAGCACATCTCCGCCACCCGCACCTTCACCTTCGACACCGACCTGATGGACGAGGCCGTCTTCACCGTGAGCGACGACCTGCGCGCCTCGGGCAGGCCCAAGCAGCAGCGGCTGCTGCGCGAGGACTTCTACCCCGCGAGGTCCCGGGAGCCGCTGCGGCCCGCCGTCCTCTTCGACAGCTACGGCGGCAGGCAGTTCTCCGACAGCCCGAAGGCGATCTACGAGGAGCTCGTGCGGCGGGGTGCCGACCTGGAGTTCATGTGGATCGTCAGGGACGGGCAGGTGGAGCTGCCCGAGGGGGTGACGCCGGTCCGGCGGTACGGGCGGGAGTTCTTCGACGCCCTGGCCCGCTGCCAGTACATCGTCACCAACAGCCACCTGCCCTCCTGGTTCGAGCGCAGGGAGGGCCAGACGGTGCTGCAGACCTGGCGCGGCACCCCGCTGAAGCGCATCGGCTTCGACGTCGAGAAGGTGCCGTTCACCCGGTCCGACCACCACGAGCGGCTGGCCAGGGCCGTCGCCAGGTGGAGCCACCTGATCTCGCCCAGTCCCTGGTGCACCTCGGTCCTGGACAGCGCCCTGCGGTTCGAGGGGGAGGTCCTGGAGATCGGCTCTCCCCGCGACGACCTGCTGCGCCGCGCCGGGGCCGCCACGCGGACCCGGGAGATCCGGGAGCGACTCGGCCTGCCCGAGGGCAGGAAGGTCGTCCTGTACGCCCCGACCTGGCGCGACGACAAGTTCTACAGCAAGGGGCGCTACCGGCTCGACCTGCGGCTGGACCTGCGGCACATGGACGAGGAGCTGGGCGGGGACCACGTGCTCATGATCCGCAAGCATCCGAGCGTCACCGACAGGCTGCCCAGGGTCGGCACGGACTTCGTCCTCGACGTCTCGGTGTATCCGGACATCCAGGAGCTGTACCTGGTGGCGGACATGCTGATCACGGACTACTCGTCGGCGATGTTCGACTTCGCGGTGACCGGTAAGCCGATGCTGTTCTACACCTACGACCTGGAGCGCTACCGCGACGAGGTGCGCGGCTTCTACTTCGACTTCGAGGCCGAGGCCCCCGGGCCGCTGCTGCGCACGACCGAGGAGGTCGTGGCGGCCGTACGGGACGCCGACGAGGTGCACGCCAAGTACCGCAAGCCGTACGACGCCTTCACCGCCAGGTTCTGCCCGCTGGAGGACGGCGGCGCGTCGGCCAGGGCCGTGGACCGGATCTTCCGGTGACCACCCGCCCCGCGAGGGCGAAAGGCCGGGGAAGCCCTCCTCGGCCTTTCGCGTCCTCAAAGCCCACGATCTCTGTGGCGCGGGTCGGTCAAGAAGTGGCATGGAGATCTTCTAGTAGTTACAGAGCGTAGATGGGAGGGGACGCCGCGTGGCCATGCTGGAACGCATGAGGGCCTATTCGTTGGACGACGTTCACGCGACCCGGAAACGAAAAGACTCCTGGTGGACCGTTTTCCTGGTCGACCCGGTGGCGTGCAGGCTCACCCTGCTCGTCGCCAACCACACGTCCATCACCCCCAACGGGCTCACCCGCTTCTCCCTGATCCTCGGGATGTGCTCGGCGATCTGCTTCGCGTCCGGACGGCTGGTCGCCGGGGCCCTGCTGTTCTACGTGAGCTTCATGGTCGACTGCATGGACGGGAAGATCGCCCGGCTCAAGGGGACGGGGACCGCGTTCGGGCTCTGGCTCGACTACGTGGGAGACCGGATCAGGGTGGTGTGCTGCGCCGCCGGCCTGGCGTCCGGGCAGTACGTGGCGACGGGGGACGTCTCCTACATCCTGCTCGGCGCCGGGGTGGCCGTGCTCGACCTGTTCCGCTACGTGAACGCGCCGCAGATGAAGCGCGTGCGCGAGGTGGTCAAGGAGAACCGGCTCGGACGCCTGGCGCCCGTCGAGTCCGTGGTGACCGTGGGACACCCCAGGCCCGGGGAGGCGACGGTGGCCGCCGGGCACACCGTCCACGCGGGACACGCCGAGCACGCGGGACACGTCAGGCCCGTCGAGGTCATCACGCCCCGCGAGCCGATGCGCGTCGCCGGGTTCGAGAACCGGGACGAGAACCCGGGCGAGGGCCGGGACGGGAAACGGGCCGGGCGGGGCCCCCGGGGGGGCAGGCGTCCGAAGCTGCCCCGCAGGTTCGGCCGCCTGCTGGCCCGCCACCGGGTGCGGACCCACCTGATCAGCGGCATCGAGTTCCACGCCGCGGTGTTCGTGGTCGCCCCGCTGATCGGGCCGGTCGCCCTGGTGCCCCTCTCGGTCGCGGCGGGTGTGCTGCTTCTGCTGAACGAGGTCGTCCTGATCTATCGAATGTGGCTCTTCGCCCGGGTGGTGCCCGTCATGCCGCTCGTGCAGAAGGCGCCACGCGTATCTGTTTGACCAAGCTTTACGGGGGTTCGTTGTCATGCAGTCCGACCGTCCGATCTTCGTGATCGGTTGTCCGCGTTCCGGCACCACGATGTTGCAGCTGATGCTGCACTCGCACCCACGCATCGCGGTGCCTCCGGAGACACGGTTCGTGGTGCCCGGCTACTACCGCAGGTTCTCCTTCGGGGACCTGCGCGAGGAGCGCAACCGGCGCAGGGTCGGCCGGTGGATCGTGAGCGACAAGGACACCAAGTTCAAGGAGCTCAAGCTCGACGGGGACAGGCTGATCGACGACATCGTCGCGGGGCCGCCCACGCTGGGGTCGGCGATGGGCATCACCTTCCGCTCGTACGCCGAGCAGTACGGCAAGAGCCGCTGGGGTGACAAGCGGCCCAGCTACTACCACCACGTGGACCTGCTGACGCGGCTGTTCCCCGACGCCCAGTTCGTGCACCTGATCAGGGACGGCCGCGACTGCGTGGCGTCGCTGAAGGAGATGCCCTGGTACACCAAGGACGTCTTCCACGCGGCGGTCAACTGGAGCGAGGCGATCGACTACGGCCGCCGGCACGCCAAGAGGCTCCCCGCCGACAGCTACTACGAGCTGCGCTACGAGGACCTGACGGCCTACCCGGAGACCGAGCTGAGCAAGCTCTGCGACTTCCTGGGCGAGGACTACGACCCGGCGATGACCGAGCCGTACCACGTCGCCAGGGTGGCGATCCCGCAGCACAAGGTCTGGCACAGCAACACCCACGGCGACGTCACGACCGCGCGGGCGGGCTCGTGGAAGGCCAGGCTGGAGCCCTGGGAGATCTCGGTGTGCGAGACCGTGCTGGCCGACCGGCTCACCGCCAACGGCTACGAGCTGAGCGGCGCGCCCAAGGCGAGCAAGGCCCACGTCCAGGCGTGCGAGAAGGCGGCGTCCAAGCGGCGCTGGGCGCGCAGGCGCAAGGAGATCCGCGACCGCATCAACCGGTTCCGCGAGCCCAGCCCGGTGGCCGCGCGGCTCACCAGCCGGCAGCTCGGCGAGCTTGCGAAGGTCTGACATGACGTCCGATCGCCCGATCTTCGTCCTGGGCTGTCCCCGTTCGGGGACGACGATGCTGCAGCTGATGCTGCACGCCCACCCGCGCGTCGCCATCCCGCCGGAGACCCGGTTCATGGTCTCCACCTACCAGCGCCGGCTCCAGTTCGGCGACCTCAACGCCGCCGAACGCCGGCGAGAGCTGGGCGAATGGGTGGTCGACCGGCGCCAGACGCGCTTCCACGAGCTGGATCTGGACCGCGACGACGTGCTGGAGCAGATCGTCGACGGGCCGCCGACGCTCGGCTCCGCGCTGGGCATCGTGCTGCGCGCGTACGCGGCCAGGCACGGCAAGCCGCGCTGGGGCGACAAGCGGCCCTCGTACTTCCAGTACACCGACGTGCTGCTGCGGCTGTTCCCCGACGCCCAGTTCGTGCACCTGATCAGGGACGGCCGCGACTGCGTGGCGTCGCTGAAGGAGATGCCCTGGTACAACGGGAGCGTCTACAGCGCGGTGTGCGCCTGGGCCGAGGCGATCGACTTCGCCCGGCACGGCGCGCCGAAGCTCCCCGAGGGCAGTTACCACGAGCTGCGCTACGAGGACCTGACCGCGGAGCCCGAGGCCCACCTGCGCAGGCTGTGCGAGTTCCTCGGCGAGGACTTCGACCCCGCCATGTGCGATCCGGGCGCGGTGGCCGACATCGCCGTACCCGCGCGCAAGACCTGGCACGCGCGCACCTTCGGCGAGGTGACCACCGTGCGGACCGGCTCGTGGCGCGACCGGCTCGACCCCGGCGAGGTCTCGCTGTGCGAGAGCGTGCTCGGGAACCGGCTGGAGACGTACGGGTACGAGCTCACCGGCGCGCCGAAGGTCGAGACCTCGCGGATGGTCTCCTACGAGCGGACCGCGGCCAAGCGGAAGCTGGCCCGCGTCAAGCGGGTCACGTTCGACCGGCTGATCCGGCTCCGCGAGCCGAACCCGCTGGGGGCACGGCTCACCTCCGCCCAGATCGTGCTGGCGGGAGTGCCGCTGCCGCGCAACGAGCCCGTCGCGGTCAACGGGTGACCGGTCCGACCGGCCCGCGGCGAACCGGTGGGGACCGGCGGGTGACCCGCTGAGCACGAGCCCGTGCCGCTCAGCGGGTGACCTGCTCGAACAGCGCCTCCCACCGGTCCAGGACGCGGTCCGGGCGGAACGCCTCGACGTGCGCGCGGGCGGCGGCTCCCAGCCGCCGCCGCTCCTCGGCCGAGGCCATCAGCCCGGCCAGCGCGGCGGCGAGCGCGGTCACGTCGGCCGGGGGCACCAGCACCCCGGTCCGCCCGTCCAGGACGAGTGACCTGAGCCCGCCCGACACGTCGAACGCCACCGAGGGCACCCCGTAGGACGCCGCCTCGCCGACCACCAGGGGCAGCCCCTCGTGCTCGCTGGACAGCGCCAGCACCGACCCGCCCAGGTACTCGTCCCCCATCAGGGCCGCGGGCACCGCGCCGCGGAACACCACCCGGTCGCTCACCTCGCACGCGGCCGCGTGCGACAGGAGCCGCCCCCGCTCGACCCCCTCGCCGATCAGGTGCAGCTCCCAGTCCTCACCCGCCGCGCGACGGGCCTCCACGAGCTCCGGGTGATCTCCGGCACCTCCGGGACCCGGCCGGCCGCACGCCTCCGCGAAGGCCGAGATCAGCCGGTCGAACCGCTTCACGCCCTCCAGCCTGCCGACCCCGAGCACCCGGCGGGCGGTCAGGTCCGCGGTCCGCGACGGCCAGGCGGGCAGCGGGTTCGGGATGGACCAGGTGTTGGGCAGCAGGGCGTGCTCGGAGAACAGCCACGCGTCCTCCTCGCTGAGGAACACCGCCTTCTCCAGGGTGGCGTAGTGGCCGCGGACCGAGCCGAGGTGCCAGGATCCCCGCGCGTGCTCGTACGAGCCGTGGTACTGCCCGATCGGCAGCAGTCCCTCGGGCAGCAGGCCCCCGATCCGGGCGACCACGCTGGGCGAGGCGAGCACCGCGAACCCCGGCCCCACCTCCCGCAGCAGCCTGCCGAGCGCCCGCCGCTCGCGGCGCCTGCCCAGCCGCGAGAGCCTTCCCACCGGAGTGCGGTGGATGACATGGCTGGTGTAACGCGGCCTTTCCACATAACGGAACGGCTTCTCCGCCCGGTGCAGCCCGACCACGTGCACCTCGCGGCCCCGCTCGGCCAGGCCCTGCGCCATGGTGTGGGTGACCCGCTGGACGCCGCCCAGGGTGTCGGCGTCCATGCACGCGAACACCACCGCCCCGGTGTGCCCGCCGCTCACCGCGGCCGTCCCGGCAGTGACAGGCGGCTCAGCTGCCGCGCCCCGGCGGGGCGGAGGGCCTGGACGTGGGAGCCTTCGAAGAAGGCGTCCACCACCTTCGCCGCGGCGTGGCCCTTCTCGTCGGCGCACCACGTCCTGCGGAACGCGATGTACCTGGAGGCGAACGACGCCGTCAGCCCCTCGAGGTCGCGCAGCGCCTCGATCAGCTCCTCGGTCGTGGTCAGGCAGGGGCCGGGGGCGATCGCGGGCAGGTCGTGATAGACCCCGCGTTCCACCCTGCGGTACTCGTCCCAGTCGTCGATCAGGAACAGCATCGGCCGTCCGGTGACCGCGTAGTCGCACATCAGCGACGAGTAGTCGGTCAGCAGCGCGTCCGAGAGCAGCATCAGGTCGTTGACCTCCGGATAGGACCCCGCCTGCCGGACGAAGTGGCGCAGGTGCTCGGGCACCTCGAACCGCTCGACCGGGTGGGTCCGCAGGACCACCGTCCAGTCGCCCGCCAGGGCCTCGGCCATCGCGGCGAGGTCGGCCCTGACCGACCGCCCGGACCCCTTGGCCCGGTCGCGGTAGGTGGGGGCGTACAGCAGCACCCTGGACCAGTGCGGGATCTCCAGCGCCTCCCTCGCCCGTCTGACCGCCTTTTGGTCGCCGTGCACGAGCACGTCGCAGCGGGGCGAGCCGTGCCGCAGCAGCCGCCCCCGGTAGCCGTTGGAGGGGACGAAGACCCGCTCGAACTCGGCGCTGGGCGAGACCAGCGCGTCCCAGCGGTCCACCGCGGCCCGCCAGGTCGCCCTCGGCCCGTCGAAGTCGGCGCGCAGGTCGGGCGCGTCGAAGCCGACCGACTTGATGCCCTGGCCGTGCCAGGTCTGCAGGTAGCGGGTGCCGGGCGGTTTCGGATAGGCCAGCGGCATGCCGTGGCTGTCGACCCAGTAGCCCGCCCTGGCCATGGTCCAGACGTGGCGCCAGCTCATCCGCCGCACCAGCCTGACGCCGGGGGGGAAGTCCCCGCGCGTCCCGGCGGCCGACCACACCACCTTCAGCGGCGTGTTCCGCCGCCTGAGCTCCTCGTAGATGTAGCGCGGGTTCCCGGTGTATCCGGTGCCGACGTCGGACTCGAACAGGGCCAAGTTTCCGCGCGGCGGCATCACGGAGATCAGCCCCTTGTAGACGCGGAGCTTCACCTCCGGCCCGCCCAGCTGCCGCAGCAGACGGGTGGCGGCCCGCTTGAGCCGGGGCAGCTGCCGCAGCAACCCCTGGCGGCGCCAGAGCACCCGCAGGAACGCGGCGGTCCCCTCCGCCTTGACGACGACCTCGTGCCACAGGATGGTCGTACCGAACGGCGCGGTGCGCGGGTCGACGAGCAGCCGGTCGGAGGTGACCCGCCCGTCGGGGTTGACGATCTCGACCACCGGGTCGTAGCGGCCCTCGAAGCCCAGGCGGCCGTGGCGGATCGCGGTGAGGTCGATCGTCGCCTCACTCGGGTAACCGCCGTCGCCGTCCGGCGCGCGCGGTTCCAGCCGTACCCGATGGTTCCTGAACCGCAGGAACGCGGTCCAGCCGGGCGTGGCGGCGAGCACCCCGAACGGGTCGTACGTCGTGATCGCCAGCGTGATCAGCGAGCCCTCCCCGGTGACGACCGCCTCGTGGCGCAGCCGGGAGGCGCTGTAGGGGAGCTCGGCCATCCGGAGCGAGGTGATCTCCCGCCTCTCGTCGGCGACGGCGCCCCAGTAGGTGCGCCCGCCCTCCCGTACGGCGACGCGCGGCGGGGCCTTCGGCCCGTTCAGCGACCGGGCGGCCACCAGGAGCTCGTCGGGCCTGCCGTCGAGGATGAAGCTGCAGCAGACCCGCAGGAGCGGGTCGACCGTCTCGAACACCACCGGGTCGAGCTCCGCGAGGTAGGGGTGGATCACCGAGACGAACTCCTCGATCCACGCCGGATCGCGCGAGGGCAGCGGGTTGAGGTAGACCCGCAGGTCCTGGCGGATGAAGCGGCGCTGCCGCTCGTGCACCAGGTCGCCGAGGCCGCCGAGGCCGCTGTCCCGCAGGATGTCGTCGCTCAGCCGGGCCGCCCTGATCCTGGAGCGGACGTTGGCCATGTCCGTCAGGCACAGCGAGATCGACAGCCGCTCGTCGCTCTCCGCCGAGGCCCGGTGCCAGAGGTAGACCACCCAGGGGACCACGGCGAACCGCCGCGCCGCGCAGTACAGGGCGGTGCTGAAGACGTGGTCCTCGTAGTGCATGTCCTCGCGGAACGGCACCCGCCGCAGCAACTCGGCCCGGTAGAGCTTGTTGGTGCTGAAGGAGTCGAGGAACATCTCCGGCTCCCTGGCGATGCCCTCCACCGTCCTGCGCCTGGTGAACAGGGCGGGGTAGTAGCGCGCGGTCTTCCCGGTCTGCTCGTACAGCCGCGCGATCTGCCCGGTGACGAAGTCCGCGCCGGTCCGCTCGATCTCCAGCAGCATGCTCTTGCAGGCGTGTCTCGTCAGCTCGTCGTCGCTGTCCAGGAACATCACGTACGGCGCCCGCGCCGCCGCCACCCCCCTGTTGCGCGGCACCCCGCAGCCGCCGCTGTTGACCTCCCCGCGCAGGTAGCGGACCCTCGCGTCCCTGCGCTGCAACTCCCTGGCCACCTTCCCCGTGCCGTCGGTGCTCGCGTCGTCCGCGATGATCACCTCGATGTTGCGCAGGGACTGCCGGAGCACGGACCGCACGGCCCTGGCCAGCCGCGCGGCATCGTTGTAGGTGATGACCACAACGCTGCATTCCGGGATATTGATCACGATCCGAGGTATTCCCGAGAAAAAGTAGTCAGTTGTCCTACTTGTTCACTGATGACACTGTTTTTGGGGTTGTGTGAAAGTCAGGGAAACAGGTCGGCGCGGTGCTCGGGAAGGCGGACGGCGGGGGAGCGCGGGCGGGTGAGAGAACAGGGAAGGGTGGGGTGACCGGCGGCAAGAAGGGATGTCCTGTCCTTCCGGCATCACTGTTTCCGACGCGGCCTCGGTGGCCGACCGGTCGGACGACGCCGAGAGGTGCGTCTACCGATGATCGCGGGCCGCGCTCCGGCGGCTAGTGCCGCAGGGCGCGGCGGATCAGCCAGGCGAGCAGGACGATGCCCGCCAGGGCGGCGACCAGGGGGGCGACGCGCTTGAGCAGCGGCAGGCCCGCCACCTCCAGAAGGTTCAGGGCCTCCTCGTCGGGGCTGAGCGAGGTGCGCGAGGTGCCCGCGGGGTGGCTCTGGCGGGACTCCTCCTTCTCGCCGATGGCGAGGCCGGGCGGCGTCGGCACCGCGCTGAGGTGACGCTCCGGCCCGTCCGGGACGCCGGGGCCGTTCAGGTCCTCCGGGCCGCCGGGGCCGCCCAGTCCGGACGCCGCACCATGGTCCGTGCCGCCGGAGGCCGTCGTGCCCTCGTGGCCTCCCGGGCCGTGCCCCGTCGAGCCCGCCGGGCCGGGGAACGCCGAGCCGGTGGTGCCGGGGCTCTCCTGGCCGGAGGCCGTCGAACCCGCGGGACCGGCGGACGCGGCGGGTGTGGCGGACGCGGCCGTGGAGTCGACGGACTCGCGTGAATCGTCGGAATCGCCGGCATCGGCGGGGCGCGCCGGTCCGGGACCCCAGGTCTCCGAGATCGCCGGAACGTCGTCCGGCCCCGTGAACGCCGGTTCCCGCTTCGCGCTCGCGTTCCAGCCGCCCACGCCGGCCGTCCCCGAGACCGTCTCGGCGGCCGTCTCCACGCCGGGACCCTCGCCCAGCAGGCGGGAGATGCCGGCCGCGAACCTGTCGACCAGCTTCTCGCCGACCTCGGTCATCACGCCCCGGCCGAACTGGGCCGGGCGGCCGGTCACGTCGAAGGAGGTGTCGACGGTGACCCGGGTGTGCGGGCCCTGCGGGTGCAGGCGCGCGACGACCGTGGCACCCGCCGTGCCCGGACCCCTGGCCTCCTTGCCGGTGGCCCTGAGGGTCATGGAGTGGGTGTCCTCGTCCACCTTCTCGAAGGCGACCCGGCCCTGGTACGTCACCGTGATCGGCCCGATCCTCATCTTCATCCGGCCGGTGAAGGAGTCACCCTCGACCTTGTCCACGGCGGCTCCGGGCAGGCAGGGCGCGATCCGCTCGACGTCGAGCAGCACCGGCCACGCCTGGTCGACAGGTACGGGAACCGTGAACTCGTGCTCGAATCGCATCGCCATCGCTGCGCTCCTCACCGGTCGGCCGCTGTCGCGACATTACGACTACACGGGGGCGTACTGCCAGTATGCCGCCCTGAACCCCGGCCGGACCTCCTGCGACGGTCCGTGTCCGCACTCCAGTTCGGTGCCCGCTCCCTGGTACTGCCCTCGTTGGCGGGGACGATGCGCCCATCGCGCCGCGCCCTCAGACCGGCGGGTTGTGGCGGGAGTACTCAGCAAGCCTCCAGCGGAGCGGGACGGCTCCCCGTACGCGGACGATCCGGTCCACCTCGAAGCGGACCAGCCGCTGCGCGCCCGGGACGTTCCCCGGATCCCAGTCGACGTGGGCACGCCCGGTCAGGTGCAGGGCGCCGCCGCTCTCCCAGTCGAGGAAGAGCAGGCCGCAGCCGTCGTCCAGCTCCAGGTTTCCCAGCGTCATGTACATGGAGTTGCCGACGTAGTCCGGCCAGACCAGCCGCCGGTCGTCCACCACCCGGACGAACCCGGGGTTGCCGCCCCGGTGTGACAGGTCGGCGCCGAGACCGGGCGCGGAGGTGGCGACGAAGAACGTGTCGGCGCCCTCGATCCACGCCCGGTCGTCGTCGCCGAACACCGTCCCCGAGGAGAAGCCGGCGGAGCCGAGGGAGTCGGTGGATCCGGTCGATCCGGGGGAGCGGGTGGCGGGCTCCGCCGGTTCCGCGACGATCTCCCGCGCCTGGATGTACTTGGGACAGTTGGCGTACGCCTGCTCGGTACGGACGATCAGCCGCCCGCCCTCCCGCGAGACCGTGCCGTTGACCCGCATCCTGCGCCTGCTCGCCGGCTCGATCGCGAGCATCCCGATCTTGCCCCCGTCCAGCCCCGCCAGCGGGTCGTGCTCGCCGGGAACCGCGTCGATCACGACCGTCCGCTCGTCCGGCGCCCGGGCGAAGCCCTCGGGCCCGGTCAGGGCGGACGCCCACAGGAGCCCGTCCCGCCCCGCCGCCCCGATCAGCAGCATCCGCTGCCGCCCCAGGAACTCGGCCGCCACCGCCGGGATCTCCGGCCGGGTCCTGGCCGAACCCAGCGCCACCGCGCGCACCCCGGCCCTCCGCTGAACCGCGAGCTCTCCTGCGTGCTCCACGGTCGTTTAGAAGAAGCCGCAGGTGGGAGCGGCGGTCACCGGCACAGGGGAACCTTCGGCGCCGGTGGGCGCGTAGATCTCCAGCCGGATCCCGTCCGGGTCCTCGAAGAACACGCCGCCCGAGGACGCGCCCTCGCGGTGCGCCACCACGCCGTCGTGGTGGAGCGTGGCGTCGGCCTCCCTGATCGCGGTCTCGGCCCGGCGGACCGTCTCGATGTCCGGAACCTGGAAGGACAGGTGGTGCAGGCCGGGCAGGCCGGTGGCGAAGCGGCCCTCGCTCTGCTGCCAGAGGGTGAGCACCAGCGTGCCGTCGAGGCCGAGGAAGGCGTACCGGCGGCCCGCCTCGCCGGACTCGCCGAGGACCTCGAAGCCGAAGATCTTCACGTAGAAGTCCCTGGACCTGTCGAGGTCGGAGACGTTGAGGCCGACGTGGCCGGTCTGGAAGGTCATCTGGTCTCTCCCTTCAGGCTTTCTAACGGCTCGTTCCGTTAGTCTGGCCGCAGGGTAAATCTAATGCATAATAATCATTTTTCCCATTATAAATATGTGATGTAAATCACACTGGTGGGAATCCAGGCGTGAGATCCGCCGGTCGGGGCGTGAAAAGGGGAGAACCGGCCGGGCGGGGTCAGCCGTCGCGGTGCTGGTGGTAGTGGCGGGCCGCGCGGGCCCGGTTGCCGCAGCCGACCGAGCACCACTCCTGCCGGGCGTGCTCCTTGAGGAAGTAGAGCACGCAGCGCGGCGCGGGGCAGGTGCGGAGCCGCTCGCGCCGGGGTCCGGCCAGCAGTTCGATCGCCGACGTCGCCAGGGCCGCCCGGATCCGCGCCGACTCCGTGGCCCCGTCGCTCGGGACGGTCCGTGCGCGGGGAGCGTCGCCGGCGGGCCACTCCAGCCGCGCGGCCAGCGGCACGGCCAGCGCCGCGGCGTTGACCAGGTCGAGCGACTCGGCGAACCCCGGGAGCCGGTGCGCGTCCGCGCCGCTCGCGGGACCCGGCTCCACCGCCCTGGCGAAGAGCGCCCGCACGGCCTGCCGCAGCTCCACCACCTCGCGCCGCAGCTCCTCCGAGGCGAGGAAGCCCGGGTCGATCCCCAGCTCGGCGGCGTGCGCCCGGCCCCACGCGGTCATGCCCTCGACGTCGGCGAGCGTGTCCGTCAGACCGGCCCGCGTCGCGCGGACGGTGCTGACGAACTCCAGGGCCGACATACTCCGACCCTAATGCCTGATCTGGTCTTTTGCCGTGAGGTCCTGCCGTCGCCGGTGACCGCCGGCGGCACCCGCCACCGGCCCGCCGGGACGGAACACCTAGCGCCGGATGGCCTTGGCCAGGATGGCGACCAGGCCCGCGAAGCCCAGGCCGCTCACCAGGACCATGAGCATGACCAGCGGCTGGACGGACGGCTCGCTGATGAAGACGATGCCGGCCGCGATGAACACCACCCCGCTGAGCAGGGCCATCCAGTCGGTGCGGTGCACGCGGCGGCGCTCGGTCCTTTCGACGTCAGGCCGCACGGCGCACCTCCACGTCCCCGAGGCCGGCCTTGATGTTCAGCACGATGGTGGCCACATCCCCTTCGGGGAGCACCTCGGGCTCCAGGATCTTGTTGTGCTGGATGTCGGCCCCGCCCTCCACCGCATGGTCGATCTTGACGTCGCCGAACCTGGTGGAGCCGTTCACCTCGACCCTGGCCGTCGGGGGCAGGATCACCCTTATCTCGCCGACCGAGACCGAGGCGTTCACGACGGTCCGCGAGCCGGGGGGCAGGGCCAGGTCGCCCAGGTCGAGACTGCCCTCTCCCACGTCCACCGAGTAGGTGCGCGCCACCTCGGACAGGGCGGTGGGCCGCCAGGTGTAGTCGCCGAACTTCTTCGGCACGCCGCCCAGCGTGGACCCCGCGATCAGGGCGAGCGACAGGACGGTGCCGGTCGCGACCAGCCCCGCCCCCCGGCCGAACCAGGTGGCGACCAGCAGGCCGGCGCCGATGACGACGAGTACCGCGCCGCCGGCGACCGTCATGTTGACCGATCCCGAGGCGGACTGGATCGCCACGATGATCCCTCCAACGATGATGGCCAGGAAGATGGTGATGCTCCCGACGAGCGATCCGCGCCGCCGCGGCCTGGGCGGCGCCGTCACCGTCCCCAGGTACGCGGACGGGTCGTAGGGGAGGTACGGCTGCTGCCGTCTCCGGGGATCCAGAGGCTGGTAGGGGCCGTAGGGCGAGAAGGGCTCGCCGGAGGAGTCGAACAACGGCCTCGCGGCGCCGTACGGGCTCGGCGGGGTGTCCCGCGGCCCGTGTTGCGGCGGTCCGACGGGGCCCGGGGGCATGCCCGGCGCCTGCCCGGCACGGTTCTCGAAGGCGGGCATGGGCCGGGTTCCGGAGGCGGGCGGCGGGACCGTCGCCGATCCCGGGCCGGCCGCGGGCGCGTACGGTTCCGCGACCGTCTCGGCGGCCGGAGAGGTGGCGGCGTGGGCGACCGGATCCCGCTCGCCGACGGGGCGCTGCCCGGCGGCGCCCGGCGTGTGGGCGGGCGAGCCGGGCCACCGGCCGGCCGGGGACGAGGACGGGGCGCGGTGCCTGCGCAGCCGGTCGGGCAGCGACCTCGCCACGGCCAGCAGGTCGACCCCGCGGGAATGGGCGGCGAGCAGGGCGATGGCGAACACCGTGCCGACCACGACCGTGCCGGTGCCGATGCCGTCCGAGGAGACGTTGACGATCAGTCCGAGGGCGAACAGGCCGGTCAGCAGGGTCAGGACCGTCTCGCCGTCGAAGTCGCGCCGGATCCACTGCTCCAGGTAGCCGGGGCCGCCGTCGGTCTCGCGCATCAGCAGGAACGCCGCGATGTAGAGCATGATGCCGATCCCGGAGCCGAGCACCAGCACCGCGAAACCGACCCGGAGCACCACGGGATCGATCCGGGCGTATCTCCCCAGGCCGGCGCAGACACCCGTGAGCATGCGCCCCTCGTTGCTGCGCCTCAGGTCGCGCCTCTCGAAGTCGCGCTCCTCGAAGGGGGAGGAGGCGGACGGCGAGCTCGCCGGATCCTGGGCCCGCCCGGTGTCGTTCATGTTCCTCATCGTGGCCTTTCCCGGCCCATGACGCATCCGGGAGACCCCTGAGTCGTCCCGGAGAGGGCAGGTCTCTCTCAGGGTCGCTTCAGGGGAACGCCTGATGCACTGGCAGGCTGGTTCATGTGACGATGCTGACGATATGGCTGACCGACAGACAGTTCGCGACGCGGCGCCCGTGACCTCCGACGACGCCCCCTTCCCCCGCCTGGTGAGACCGGTGGAGGGGCGGCTGGTCGCCGGGGTGGCCCAGGGTGCCGCCGCCCAGCTCCGGCTCGACCCGGTCGTGCTGCGGCTGGCCTTCGTGCTGCTCACCGTCCTGGACGGGTTCGGAGCCCTGGCGTACGCCGCCCTGTGGATGTTCACCCCGCGCGAGCCGTACGAGGGCAGGGAGCCGGGGAGGGACTGGAGCCAGTTCACCGCGTACGCCGCGATCGGGCTGGCGCTGATGGCCCTGGGCTGGCTCACCGGCACCTCGGGTGCCGGGATCGGGGCCTGGCCGATCGCCGTGGGCGGTATCGGCTCGCTGATCCTGTGGCAGCAGGCCGACCCCGACCGGCGGCAGCGCTGGATGAGCAACACCGTCGGGCAGGTCCGCCAGAACCGGGTCCGCACCTTCCTCGGGCTCGTGCTCGTCGTGGTCGGCGCGATCGGCTTCCTGGTGGCCAACGACGAGCTGGGCAGCGCGCGTCCGGGCATCGTGTTCACCCTGGTGGTCGTGGGCGGTGTCGCGCTGATCGCGGCGCCCTGGCTGGCCGCCCTGTGGAAGGAGCTGCAACGCGAACGCCGCGAGCGCATCCGGCAGGAGGAACGCGCCGAGGTGGCCGCGCACGTGCACGATTCGGTGCTGCACACCCTGACGCTCATCCAGCGCAACGCCCAGGACCCGCGCGAGGTGATGCGGCTGGCCCGCTCCCAGGAGCGTGAGCTGCGCAACTGGCTCTACCAGCCCCAGCAGGACGCCGACGCGTCGGTGGCCGCGGCCGTGCGGCGGGTCGCGGCCGAGGAGGAGGACGCGCACGGGGTGCCGATCGAGGTCGTCTGCGTCGGCGACGGCCCGCTCACCCCCGAGCTCTCCGCGATGATGCAGGCCGCGAGGCAGGCGATGGTCAACGCCGCGAAATACTCCGGGTCCGAGGTCGTCTCCGTGTACGCCGAGACGGAACCGGATGAGGTCACCGTCTTCGTCCGGGATCGGGGGATCGGGTTCGACATGGACGATGTGCCCGAGGATCGTATGGGTATCCGCCAGTCGATCATCGGCAGGATGGAGCGCCACGGGGGCAGCGCCCGTGTGCGGACCGAGCCCGGCGAGGGCACGGAAGTGATGCTGACCATGAAGCTGGAGAAGACGTGAGCGGCGAGCGAGCCACGACGCGGCGAGCCGGGGCCCCGCCCCCGGGATCGCGGCGGGCTGGAGAGCGGATCTCGGGATCACCCTCGGGATCGCGACGAGCAGGAGAGCGGCCCTCGGGACCGCGAGGGGAAGAAGTCCGATGAGTGTGGTGAAGGTCCTGATCGTCGACGACCACCGTCTGTTCCGCTCCGGCGTGCGGGCCGAGCTGGGCGACTCCATCGAGGTGATCGGGGAGGCCGAGGACGTGGAGTCCGCGGTCAAGGCGATCGCCGCGCTGGGACCCGACGTGGTCCTGCTCGACGTGCACATGCCCGGCGGCGGCGGCCAGGAGGTGCTGCGCCGGGTGCTCGGCTCCGGTTCCACGGTCCGCTTCCTCGCCCTGTCGGTCTCCGACGCGGCGGAGGACGTCATCGGCGTGATCCGGGGCGGTGCCAGGGGATACGTCACCAAGAACATCAGCGGGCGCGAGCTCACCGACGCCATCCGCCGGGTGGCCGAGGGCGACGCGGTCTTCTCCCCGAGGCTGGCCGGGTTCGTGCTGGACGCGTTCGCCTCCAGCGAGGCCCCGCCGATCGACCCCGAGCTCGACTCGCTCACCCAGCGCGAGCGCGAGGTGCTGCGGCTGATCGCCCGCGGTTACGCGTACAAGGAGATCGCCAAGGAGCTGTTCATCTCGGTGAAGACCGTGGAGACCCACGTCTCGTCCGTGCTGCGCAAGCTGCAGCTTTCCAACCGTCACGAGCTGTCCCGCTGGGCCACGGCGCGGCGCCTGGTCTGAATCCCCGGCGTCCACGGCATCCTCACCTCGCGGACTTCTGTACGAGCAGTTACTTCTGTGCGACTCTGCGAAGTATGGGACGCGATGTACCTGCGATGGTGTTCAGCCGCGAGGACCGGCGGCGCTACCGGGACAAGGTCCGCCGGTGCCTTGACGTCTTCGCGCAGATGCTGCGCGAGTCCAGGTTCGAGTTCGACGAGCCCAGGGCCGGGCTGGAGATCGAGCTCAACCTCGTGGACGAGCGCGGCGAGGCCACCATGAAGAACATCGAGGTGCTGGAGGCCATCGCCGAGCCCGACTGGGCCACCGAGCTGGGCCAGTTCAACGTGGAGATCAACGTCCTGCCCGAGTCCCTGGAGGGGGACGGCGCGGTCCGGCTGGAGAAGGTGATCAGGGACCGGCTCAACCACGCCGAGGAACGGGCCCGTACCGTCGGCGGGCACATGGTGATGGTCGGGATCCTGCCCACGCTGCGAGAGGGCGACGTGCACGAGGGCACGCTGTCGGCCAATCCCCGCTACAAGCTCCTCAACGAGCAGATCTTCGCGGCCAGGGGCGAGGACCTGCACCTGTCGATCGAGGGCGAGGAGTTCCTGGAGGCCTACGCCGACAGCATCACCCCCGAGGCCGCCTGCACGAGCCTCCAGCTCCACCTCCAGGTCAGCCCCGAGGCGTTCGCCGCCAACTGGAACGCCGCCCAGGCCATCGCGGGTCCCCAGGTGGCGCTGGCGGCCAACTCCCCGTTCCTGTTCGGCCGCAGGCTCTGGCAGGAGACCAGGATCCCGCTGTTCGAGCAGGCCACCGACACCCGCCCGGTGGAGCTGAAGACCCAGGGGGTGCGGCCCAGGGTGTGGTTCGGCGAGCGGTGGATCACCTCGGTCTTCGATCTCTTCGAGGAGAACGCCCGCTACTTCCCCGCGCTGCTGCCCCTGTGCGACGACGAGGACCCGCGCGAGGAGCTGGCGCGCGGCGTCACCCCGCGGCTCGGCGAGCTGACCCTGCACAACGGCACCGTCTACCGGTGGAACCGGCCGGTCTACGCGGTCGTGGACGGCACCCCGCACCTGCGGGTGGAGAACCGGGTGCTGCCCGCCGGGCCCTCGGTGGCGGACGTCGCCGCCAACGCCGCCTTCTACTACGGGCTCATGCGCGTCCTCCCGTACGCCGAACGCCCGGTCTGGACGCGCATGTCGTTCGCCGCGGCCGAGGACAACCTGCACGCCGCCGCCCGGTACGGCCTGGACGCCCGGCTGTTCTGGCCGGGGCTCGGCGAGGTGGTCGCGTCGGAGCTGGTCCTGCGCCGCCTGCTGCCGCTCGCCTACGAGGGACTCGACCTGTGGGGAGTGGACCCCGGGGCCAGGGACCGGCTGCTGGGGATCGTCGAGCAGCGCTGCCTGACGGGCACGACCGGGGCGAGCTGGCAGATCGACGCGGTGAACGCGCTCGGCGACCTCGACAGGCACGAGGCGCTGCGCCGGATGACCCTGCGCTACATCGAGAACATGCACACCAACGAGCCCGTCCACACCTGGCCGTCCCCGTGAGACCGCGGCCGAGATCGTTTCCGGGACCGCAGCCTGAGCCGCCCGAGCCGCCGGAACGCCCGCGACGCCGGTGGGGTCGCCGCTGCGAGGGCTGACGGGGCCCGCCGGGTCTCCCCGGCCTCCGCGCCGGCCGGTCCCCGGTCGCGCCGATCCCTCGCGCGGGGCCGCGGACTCCGTCACGATGGGACCATGAGAGCGTTCTCCTTTTTCCTGGCCCTGGTCCTGGCGGCCGTCACCGCCTGCGGGAGCGTGGGGGAGGGCACGGAACCGGAGGCCGGACCCACCGGCGGGCAGGCCACGCCCGGCGCGCGGGGGCAGACGTTCGAGTCGGACGTCGAGCTGGCCAGGGAGCTCACCGAGGCCTACTGGAAGCAGACCTTCGCAGCGGCCGGGCTGACCTACCGCCCGGTCACCGCGTTCGTCGCCTACCAGGGAGAGAACGGGCCCGACTGCGGCGGGCGGCCGTCGGTGCCGAACAACGCCTTCTACTGCTCGGCGGGACACTTCATCGCCTACGACGAGACGTGGATGAACGAGCTCTACGAGCGGATGGGCGACGGCTCGGTCTACGTGATCATTCCGCACGAGTTCGGGCACGCGGTGCAGGCGCAGCTGAACACCGCGTTCCGCCTGAACATCGAGCAGGAGCTCCAGGCCGACTGCTACGCCGGGGGAACCCTGGGGGCGCTCGTCAAGGGCGGCTCGCTGCAGACCGAGCCCGGCGACGAGGACGAGCTCCTGATCAACCTCGCCGCGGCGGGCGACCCCACCGACGACTGGCTGCGCCCGGACGCCCACGGCACGGCGGGCCAGCGCCAGGAGCTGTTCGCCAAGGGATACAACCAGGGGACGACCGCCTGCTGAGGCCGCGACGCGGGCGCCGGAGCGGGCCACGAGGGTGCCGGAGCGGGCCACGAGGGTGCCACGAGGTGGCACCGGGGCGCCGGGGCGCCGCGGGAGTGTCGCGGGGGTGGCGCGCCACCGGAGTACGCCGCGATGAGTACGGGTGAATCCGCCGAGAGGCTGATGTCCCGCCGCCGAGGTCCACCTAGTCTGGCTGGGGACGCCGGGCCACCAGGGGGCGATGTCATGCGGACGACGGTGCGGGACATCGGCTGGGCCGCGCGGGGTGCCTGCGGTACGAGCGACCCCGAGCTGTTCTTCCCGCTGACGCAGTCGGCCGAGCACGAGGCGCGGGCGAAGGCGGTCTGCGAGCGGTGCCCGGTGCTGAAGGAGTGCCGGGCCTACGCGCTCCGCGCGGCCGAGCCCGAGGGGATCTGGGGCGGCCTGACGGTGCGGGAACGCCGTCTCCTGCGCTTCCCCACCGGCTGGCGCCAGGCCGCCGCGGGCTGAGCTCCGATCGCGTAGCCTCGAACCGGATTCGAGGGGATCCCGAAGATCACGGTCCCCGGCGCGGCCCGGCACGCGGGGCGCGAGACGGTGTCCGAGGGAGTCGTGGGCGGTCGTGGGCATGGAGCGCGAGCCGGGGCGAGCCGCGTGCGCCGGACCCGAGGCGGTGCCCGGTGTGTCCGCGGGCGTGCAGGCGGGCGCGGTGGCCGTGCTGGTGGCGGCCAACGTGCTCAACAACCGCGTGGCGCCGAGGCTGGCGCCGCTGACCTCGGCCGCGGCCACCGGCGCGCTGGTCGTCATGGCCCGCCGTTCCGGGCTCTCCTGGGCCGAGCTGGGATTCCACCGGCGCGCGCGGGGCCTGCGGATCGGCGGCGCGCTCGTCTCCGCCGTGGCCGCGGCCTACACGGCGGGCGTCGCCGTCCCGGCCACCCGCCGGTTCTTCCGCGACGAGCGCGCCCTGTCCCTGTCCCGCGCCCGCGCGCTGGAGGAGGCCCTGCTCCAGGTGCCGGTCGGCACGGTCCTGCTCGAGGAGGTCGGTTTCCGCGGGGTGCTGCACGCCCTCGTCGCCCGCTCCCACGGCCACGGTACGGCGACCGCGGTCTCCTCGGTTCTCTTCGGCCTCTGGCACATCCTGCCCGCCGTCGACATGATGGCCGCCAACCCCGCCCTGAGCCGCCTGGCCGCGGGGGAGACCCTCGACGCCCCGGCCGCCCGTGATCCCGGCACGGAGGGCACGGGGAGCGGACCCGGGGGCGGGCCGGGGAGCGGGCACACCCCCGGCGCCCCGGACACGCCCACCGGAACGGACGCGCAGGGCACACCGGGCGTGTCCGGGGTGCCCGAGGTGCCCGAGGCGCCCGGAAGGGCGCCCGCGTGGCAGGTGGCGCGCGTCGTGGCCGGGTCGGTGATCACGACGGGCCTGGCCGGGGTGCTCTTCACCGAGCTGCGCAGGAGGGGAGGCCTGGCCGCTCCGGCGATGTTCCACGTCGCGACCAACTCCCTGGGCTATCTCTTCGCCCGCCTGGCCCCGCCGGAGAGGTCCGTCCCGGGCCGCTGACCGTCGCCGAAGCGGCCGCGGGCGGCGAGCTCGATCGTGACGACCACGGCCACCGCCTCCGCGGCCAGCAGCGCCACCAGCACGACGAGCTGCACCACTCCGGCCTGGAGCGGGCCGGCCCCGCCCAGGAGCATCCCCACGAAGGCGCCGGGAAGCGTGACCAGGCCCACGGTTCCCGTCTGGTCCAACGCGGGCACCAGCGCCTGCGCCGCGGCCGGGCGGCAGATCTCCAGCGCCGCGTCCCGCTCGGAGAAGCCCAGCGAGAGCGCCGCCTCCACCTCGCCGCGCCGGTGGGCCAGCTCGTCCAGAGCCCGCCGTCCGGCGAGGGCCGTGACCGTCAGGCACCCGCCCAGCAGGATGCCCGCGACCGGGATCAGCGTGATGCCCAGCGGCGGGACGACGCCGCTGCCGAACAGCAGCGCCAGGACCGGCAGGGTCCCGGCCGCGATGGGCGCCGCGGCCCACCGGACGGCGGAACCCGAGGTGATCCTGCGTCCCGCGGTCACGCTCGCCACCCCGTACATGACCAGCACGAAGACCGCCACCGCGAGCGCGTGCTCGACGGCCCACACGATGACCAGGGATACCGCGCCGAGCTGGGCGGCGGCGCGCAGGCACGCCACGAGCACCGCGGGCGCGTGCCCGAGGCGGCCGAGCCGGGCGACGGCGGCGGCTCCGACGGCCAGCAGGAGGACGACGACGGCGGTGGCGAGGGACAGATCGATGCTGTTCAACGGCGCGGACCTCCCGGCGGGTGCCTTCCAGGTTTCCAGGTCCCCGGCGGCGACCGCGAGGAGGGCCCGGTTCCTCCCGCCGGGTGCCCCTCGGACTCCCGGCGGGAGCGGTGGTCCGGTCGTGGCCCGTCCCCCGGCGGCGCTCTTCGGACCCTCGGGAGGATCAGGCGGTGGGAACCCGCTGGAAGGCCTCGACGTAGCGGCCCTCGCCGAAGCCCGCCTCGACGGCGATCTGCGAGAAGCGGCCCCGCAGGAAGCTCTCGAAGTCCTCCAGGTGGCCGATCTGGCTGGCGTGGGCGCGCAGGGCGGCGAGCTTGCGGTCGAAGGTGTCGGTGACGTCCACGTGGTGGTCGGGCGTCGGGCCGCCGTTGAGCCACACCTCGCGGACGGTCCACGCCTCCAGCCCCTCGTCGAGCAGCAGCGACGGGAAGGTGTACGGGTTGCGCGCGTCGGGGTAGACGGCGTCGAGGGCACAGCCGCCGACCGCGCGGTGGTCGGGGTGGCTGGGGGCGATGAACCGGTGGTTGCGCTCGGGGCTGTGGGTGATCACCAGGTCGGGCCTGACCTGCCGGATGACCCGGGTGATGTCACGCCGCAGCTCCAGGCTCTGCACCACGGTCCCGTCGTGGTGGCCGAGGTAGCGCACGTCGGTCACGCCGACGGCCTTGGCGGCGTTGGACTGCTCGGTCCTGCGCAGCTCGGCCATGCCGCCGTTGTCCAGCTCGCGGTCGAAGCCGCCCGCGTCACCGTCGGTGACCACGCAGTAGGTCACCTCGACGCCGCGATCGGTGAACAGCGCGATCGTGCCCGCGGCGGCGAAGTCGACGTCGTCGGGGTGTGCGGTGACCGCCAATACGCGGTTGATCTCGTTCTCGGGCAGCATGAGAAGACCTTTCCGTTTTTCCGCGTACCGCTCCGTCATCACAACCGCGGGGGAGTCCACTCGCATTCCTTTGCGATGGCTGGACCCGGTTGTCGGTCGGTCGCTCTAACCTAGGGGACGTGTCGATCCCAGCCTCTTCCCTGACCCATCCGTTGCTCGACGGGCTCAACCCCCAGCAGCGCGAGGCCGTCGTGCACCACGGCAGCCCCCTGCTCATCGTCGCGGGCGCGGGTTCCGGCAAGACCCGGGTGCTGACCCACCGCATCGCCTACCTGCTGGGCGAGCGGGGCGTGCAGCCGCAGGAGATCCTGGCGATCACCTTCACCAACAAGGCCGCGAGGGAGATGAAGGACCGGGTCGACCGGCTCATCGGCCCGCGCTCGGCGGCGATGTGGGTGATGACCTTCCACAGCGCGTGCGTGCGGATCCTGCGCCGCGAGGCCAGGCGCCTGGGCTTCCCGACGAGCTTCTCCATCTACGACCAGGCCGACTCCCAGCGGCTGATGGCGATGGTCTGCCGCGAGATGGACCTCGACCCCAAGCGCTACCCGCCGAGATCGTTCTCCGCCCAGGTCAGCAACTTCAAGAACGAGCTGATCGACTACGAGACGGCGTCGGCCCAGGCGTCCACCCACCTGGAGCGCAAGCTCGCCGAGGCGTACCGCAACTACCAGCAGAAGCTCACCGAGGCCGGAGCGATGGACTTCGACGACCTCATCATGCTGACGGTGACGCTGTTCCAGATCTTCCCCGACGTGGCCGAGCACTACCGGCTCCGCTGGCGCCACATCATGGTGGACGAGTACCAGGACACCAACCACGCCCAGTACACCCTGATCCGCGAGATCGCCGGCCGTCCCGAGCCGCGCACCGCCGACGGGGACACGGTCAGGGAGGGCAGGGAGGGCGGGGTCGCCCCGGCCGAGCTGTGCGTGGTCGGTGACGCCGACCAGTCGATCTACGCCTTCCGTGGCGCGACGATCCGCAACATCCTGGAGTTCGAGCGCGACTACCCGGAGGCCAGGACGATCCTGCTGGAGCAGAACTACCGCTCCACCCAGACGATCCTGTCCGCCGCCAACGCGGTGATCTCGCGCAACGCGAGCCGTAAGCCCAAGAACCTCTGGTCCGACCAGGGCGCCGGGACGAAGATCATCGGCTATGTCGCCGACAACGAGCACGACGAGGCCATGTTCGTCGCGCAGGAGGTCGACAGGCTCACCGACCACGAGGACGTCGTGCCCGGCCAGGTCGCGGTGTTCTACCGGACCAACGCCGCCTCCCGGGTGTTCGAGGAGATCTTCATCCGGACCGGCCTGCCGTACAAGGTGGTGGGCGGGGTGCGCTTCTACGAGCGCAAGGAGGTCCGCGACCTGCTCGCCTACCTGCGCTTCCTGTCCAACCCGAACGACGTGGTGTCGCTGCGCCGCATCCTCAACGTGCCCAAGCGCGGCATCGGCGAGCGCGCCGAGGCGATGGTCGAGGCGTTCGCGACCAGGGAGCGGATCCCCTACTGGGAGGGGCTCCGCCGGGCGGACGACGCGCCGGGCATGGCCACCCGCTCGCTCAAGGCCATCAAGGAGTTCGTCGCGCTGATGGACGAGCTCATGGTGAAGGCCGACGACATGACGCCCTCGGAGCTGGCCCAGGAGGTGCTGGCGAGCACCGGTTACCGCCTGGAGCTCACGGCCTCCAACGACCCGCAGGACGAGAGCCGCCTGGAGAACCTGGACGAGATGATCTCGGTCGCCTCCGAGTTCGAGGAGGCCAACCCCGAGGGCACGCTGGTGGAGTTCCTGGAGCAGGTCTCCCTGGTCGCCGACGCCGACCAGATCCCGGCGGCCGACGGCGGTCAGGGCGTGGTGACGCTGATGACGCTGCACACCGCGAAGGGACTGGAGTTCCCGGTGGTGTTCCTCACCGGCATGGAAGACGGCGTCTTCCCGCACATGCGCTCGCTCGGCGAGCCCAAGGAGCTGGAGGAGGAGCGCCGCCTGGCCTACGTCGGCATCACCCGGGCCGAGCAGCGCCTCTACATCTCCAGGGCGGCCGTCCGCAGCTCCTGGGGCTCGCCCGCGTTCAACCCGGCCTCCCGGTTCGTCGCCGAGATCCCGTCCGAGCTGGTCGACTGGCGCAGCGATCCGGAGAAGAGCGCCTGGAGCGCCGCCACCCGCCGCGACTCCCGTCCCGCCCCGGCCAGGAAGCCCGGTGGCAGGCAGATCCCCAACCTGACCCCCGGCGACCGGATCACCCACGACCAGTTCGGCCTGGGCACGGTCGTGTCCGTGGACGGCGTCGCGGAGAAGACCAAGGTCAAGATCGACTTCGGTGGCGGGGGAGAGAAGACCCTGCTGCTGGCGTACGCGCCCCTGGAGAAGCTCTAGCCTGTGCCGGATGAGCGTCCGGGGAGGCCGGAAGGGCCCGGGAGCGGTTGCTCTCCGGGCCCTTCCCGAGCGCCGTGGGCCGGTTCGGTCCCTCATCACCTCGGGCCGGTTCAGCCCTTGAAGAGCTCCTGGATGGGGTCCTCGGGCTGGGTGATGTCGCCGATGAGCTCGTCGAATTCGACCACCTGGCCGGCGGGCGGTGCCTTGATCGTGACCTTGGTGCCCCAGCCGGTGTAGCGGGTGTCG
Organism: Streptosporangium sp. G12; assembly: GCF_052983175.1. Taxonomy (NCBI): domain Bacteria; kingdom Bacillati; phylum Actinomycetota; class Actinomycetes; order Streptosporangiales; family Streptosporangiaceae; genus Streptosporangium; species Streptosporangium sp. G12. Next base: position 288,764 of record NZ_JBRIQO010000010.1, read on the forward strand.
TTGACGTAGGTCAGCTCGGTGCTGTTGAGGCCCCGGGTGGACTCGGTGTACGACGACACGATCCGGCGGACCAGCCGGTCGGAGCCGAGATAGATCTTCCAGGTCACCGGGAGCGTCGCGGACCTGCCGGTGGGCTTCCTGCCCAGCATCGTGCGTACCGCGGGAGAGACCCTGAAGAGCTCGGCCAGCGTGATCGTGCCCGAGTGGACCGTGGTCCGGGTGCCGTCCCACGTCCCGCCGGGGCGCTTGGCGCGGGTGTGGGCCAGAGTCGCCCTGAGCGTGCCGGGCTCGACGGTGCTGATGATCTGCTGGACGGCGCTGACCAGGGAGAGCGTGCCGCTGGGCGTGCGCAGCCACTTCTTGCCCTCGGGCATGGACTCGGCGAAGATGCCGCCCGAGGTGTAGCTGACGCCCTTCAGCGAGATCGTCCGTGACGGGGCGAACAGGCCCTTGAGCTCGCTGTCCGGGACAGGCAGGCTGAATGTGGTGGTCAGGTCCGAGGCGACCATGCCGGTCCTGCCGAACTCCAGCACCCCGCTCCGCCGGGTCAAGATCGTCCGATTCTTCTTGCCCTCACCGACGATCTTCGTGTTCTCGGTGAGCTTCACGCCCCGGTGGGTCCTGAACTGGCGCTTCAGCGCCGAGACCGGGTCGGCCGCGCCGGCCTGGGCGGTCCGGGTGGTCGTGGCGCTCGCCGGGGCGACGGTCACCAGCGTGGGAACGATCAGGGCTGCCATGGTGGCGCCGGTCAGGGCGGCGATGATTCGCCTCATCGAGGGGGTCCTCCCGTAGGTGTCCTCGCGTCGTCGCGGAGGGCGGAAGAAGATTCTTCCCTATATCCCGAAATATTGGATCAAGAATCGACAGAGGTGCCGGGGCCCGCGCCGTCGGCGGACGCCGCGAGCCGCGCCCGGCGGAGGAAACCCGCCGGGCGCGGCCCGTGTGGTGCGAGATGTGATCAGCGCGGGACGATCGGTGCCGTGTGATCGGTGTGGCGTGATCAGCGCGGGACGAACCGGTTCCGTGTGATCAGCCCGGGGTGATCAGCTGCCGCCCAGCAGGGGGATGGGGGCGTCGGTCTCCACACCCTCGTCCAGATCGCCCGGCTTGGCGACCTGATCGGCCGGCGGCGCCTTGACCGTCACCTTGGAGCCCCAGCCGGTGTAGCGGGTCTCGACCGAGATGGTCGTCCCCGGCGCGGCCACGGCGGTCCCGGAGTAGGTGGTGGTCAGGCTCCTGGCGAGCAGGTCGGAACCGAGAACCAGCTTCCACTGCACCGTGATCTTCGACTGCTTGGCCGTCGGAGCAACGAAGACGCCTGCTCGGAACCACGGTGAGACCTTGTAGAGCTCGCCGAAAGTGATCTTTCCCGAGTAGGCGGTCGGGCGCTTGACCGTGGCGCGTGCGAGCAGGGCCTTGAGCGTCGCGGGCTCGGCCGGATTGACGAGCTGGCTCAACCGGCCGGTGTTGCCCAGAACGCCCGGCAATTTAAGCCACGTTTTGTCCTCAGGCAGGAATTGGCCGAAGATGCCGCCGGAGACGTAGGAGGTGTTCTTGACGCGGATCACCCGCTCGGGCTTGGTCAGACCGACCAGTACCTTGCTCTCCTCCTCGCTCAGGTTCTCGGTAATCTCCGCGATGTCGCTCGCCTTGATGCGCAGCTTGGTGGTCTGGTCGGACGCGTTGATTCCGGAGGCGCCGAACTGGAGCACCCCCTTGCGCTGAGCCAAGACCGCGCTGCCGTACGAGGCGCGCCCCTTCGTGGTGTCGACGTACGTGACGCCCCGGCCGTTTTCGAACTGCTTCTTCAGTGCGCTGATCGGATCGGCGGCCTGTGCGTGCGCGGTCGATGCCAGCGCCGGAACGCCCAGCATGGCCGTTGCGGCGCACGCCAGCCCGGCGATGTATCGCTTCAAAGGGATGTCCTCCTGATTGATCCCTCCACCCCGCTGGGGGAGGGACGACACATTCTTGTGGAGAAAGATCACGGAACGGTAGCGCATTTGGCGGATTGCCTTGAATTAACCGTGCACATTCGGTGCAGAGAGGTCCTGCCGACCTTTGGCGCGCCGTCATCTCCTATACCGGGAACGCGGCTTCGTTTCCGAACAATCACAGACGGTCAGTTTCCCTTTTCTGTGCGGCCCCGGTTCCGCCGCGTATTCCGGCCGGTTTAGCCGGGGCGCGGCCGCCGGGGGAGACGGACCCTGGCGCCGTACGGAAAGGCGGTGAAATTCGTACCGCTGTACCGTGGTTCGCGGTGGCCCGCCGAGCCCGGCGCGGCGCGGCCGGTTACGCTGCGGACAGCTCCCACGTCGCGAGGGGAGCGCAGACAAGGAGGTCTGGATGGATGCCGTGTCAAGGATCCGCGTCGTCATCGCCAAGCCGGGGCTGGACGGTCACGACAGGGGCGTGAAGATCGTGGCGCGGGCGCTGCGGGACGCCGGGATGGAGGTCGTCTACACCGGCCTGCACCAGACGCCCGAGCAGATCGTGCGCACCGCGATCCAGGAGGACGCCGCGGCGGTCGGGCTGTCCATCCTGTCGGGCGCGCACATGACGCTCTTCGCCAAGGTGCTGGAGCTGCTGAAGGAGAACGACGCGAGCGACATCGTGGTGTTCGGTGGCGGGATCATCCCCGAGGCCGACATGCCCGCCCTCCAGGAGATGGGCGTCGCACGCGTCTTCACCCCGGGCGCCACCACCCAGGAGATCGTCGACTGGGTGCGGAGCGCGATCCCCTCGCCCGTCTGACGGCCTTCACGCCGTCTGACGGTCCCCCACCCGTCCGACGGGTCTCTCGCCGGATCTCTCGCCGGTGTTCCGGCCGCCCTCGCCTGTCCGACGAACCTCTGACAGGTCGCCCGCCGGCCCGGTGAACCGGCTCGCGGGACCGGCGGCCGGACCGGCCGGTTCGGCGCGAACAGCGTTCGGGGCGTACGATCTGGAACCCGGTTACCTGGTCATGCCATGAGGCGGGCTAGGCTTCATTGGCGCAAAACCGCCGGGCTCCCCCTTGGATCATGGAGTCGGCTCGCTCACATCTGTACACCAGCCGGACAAGCAAGGACGGACCCTCGTGGACCTGTTCGAACATCAGGCGAAGGAGCTCTTCGCGGAGTACGGCATCCCGGTGCCGCGCGGCGTGGTCGCGCACACCGTGGAGGAGGCACGGGCGGCAGCCGAGCAGCTGACCGGCCGTGTCGTTGTCAAGGCCCAGGTCAAGACCGGTGGTCGAGGCAAGGCCGGTGGCGTGAAGGTCGCCGACGACGCCGCCGACGCCGAGCGGAAGGCCACCGACATCCTCGGCATGGACATCAAGGGCCACACGGTCCACAAGGTCCTGATCGAGGAAGCCAGCGCGATCGCGGAGGAGTACTACTTCTCCTTCCTGCTCGACCGCGCCAACCGTACGTTCCTCGCCATCTGCTCCGCGGCGGGCGGCATGGACATCGAAGAGGTCGCGCACAGCACCCCCGAGAAGGTCGCCAAGATCCCGGTCTCTCCCCTGGACGGCGTCGACCGGGCCAAGGCCCGCGAGATCGCCCAGGCCGGAGGGCTGCCGGAGGCCGCGCTCGACGGCGCCGCCGAGCTCATCGAGAAGCTCTGGTGCGCCTTCGTCGACGAGGACGCCTCCCTCGTCGAGGTCAACCCGATGATCCTGTCCGCCGACGGCCAGGTGAAGGCCCTCGACGGCAAGGTCACCCTCGACGACAACGCGTCCTTCCGCCAGGCGGACCACGCGGCCTTCGAGGACAAGGCCGCCGAGGACCCGCTGGAGGCCGCGGCCAAGGCCAAGGACCTCAACTACGTCAAGCTCGACGGTTCCGTCGGCATCATCGGCAACGGCGCGGGCCTGGTCATGTCGACCCTGGACGTCGTCGCCTACGCGGGCGAGACGTTCCCCGGTCAGCCCAAGCCCGCCAACTTCCTCGACATCGGCGGCGGCGCCTCGGCCGAGGTGATGGCGGCCGGCCTGGAGATCATCATCTCCGACCCCGCGGTGAAGTCGATCTTCGTCAACGTCTTCGGCGGCATCACCGCCTGCGACGCGGTCGCCAACGGCATCGTCTCGGCCTTCCAGTTGCTGGACGCCCGCGGTGAGAGCGTGAGCCGCCCGCTGGTCGTCCGTCTGGACGGCAACAACGCCGAACTCGGGCGTCAGATTCTCTCCGACGCCAAGCTCTCCGGCGTCGAACTGGTGGACACCATGGACGATGCGGCCAAGCGCGCCGCCGAGCTCGCCGCGGTAGGTGCGTAATGGCCATCTGGCTGAACGAGAACAGCAAGATCATCGTCCAGGGCATGACCGGCGGTGAGGGCACCAAGCACACCCGCCGGATGCTCGCCTCCGGCGCCCGCGTCGTCGGCGGCGTCAACGCCCGCAAGGCGGGCACCGTCCACGAGGGCCTGCCCGTCTTCGGCACCGTCGCCGAGGCCATCAAGGAGACCGGCGCCGACGTGTCGGTCGTCTTCGTGCCCCCGGCGTTCACCAAGGACGCCGTCAAGGAGGCCATCGACGCCGAGATCCCGCTCTGCGTGGTCATCACCGAGGGCGTCCCGATCCACGACACCACCGAGTTCTGGGCGTACGCGGTCGCCAAGGGCGGCAAGACCCGGATCATCGGGCCCAACTGCCCCGGCATCGCCTCGCCCGGCGCCTCCAACGCGGGGATCATCCCGGCCGACATCACCAGCGCCGGCCGCATCGGCCTGGTCTCGAAGTCGGG